>JANNEA010000051.1:0-4820 GCA_031388175.1 Gammaproteobacteria bacterium | reverse complement strand
GGCGTCGACACCTACCCGCTGCGCACGAGCGCAGCCGGCTTCGCGACCGCAGCCGTCAAACGTGGCGCCGGCCACGATCGCCTCGCCATCACGCAAGGGCACTTCATCATGGAGGGTCGCCCGCTCATCCGTACGCAGACGGTGGCCGAGCATTCGTTTATGGTGGCGCTGATTGCGACCGCCCCGGGGGTGGGCCCGCCGATGTGCCCGGGGGGGGACGCTTGGTCTGGGCCGCCGCCGCCGTCTACGCCGACCGCCGCGATCGACTTCGCGACCCGGATCAGATCCGCGGCCGATTGACGCAAGTTGTCGCGGCTGGTCAGCAGGCTGGAGAGGTTGATGTAGTTCTGACCGGACGCATCGACGATGCCATCAGCGCCCGGGGCGCGCGTCGCGTTGTTGGACACATCGAGGTCGAAGGTGCGCTCGGCGCCCGCGATCCGCAGCGGGTGCGTGGTGCCCAGACCGTGCAGCGGCTGGTCGATCGCGACTACCGCGAAGCCGGCGGCAGCGGCGGCATCCGCGAGCCCCAGCATGTTGGTGCGGTTACCGGTGATGCCGTGCTGGAAGACGATCGTCGGCCAGCCGGCGACCGGCTTGGCGGTCTTCGGCGTCGACAGCATGATCGGGATGTTCAAGGTCGCGGTCGCCGCCGGGCCGGCTGCCGCGTTGTAGCGTGTGAGATCCGTTCCGGTGGCGGTCTTCCAGCGGCCGGTCGTCGCCGCCGCCGCGCTCTGGTAGTAGGGCACCGAGATCACGCTTTGGTAGACGTTCGCCAGGTTCGGCGACGCGACACCGATGAGGGTTCCCGTGGTGCCGATCGCCGTGAAGCCGGCGGGGGTGGCGCCAGTCACGGCGTTCGTGTTCACGACGGTCATCACGTCGCTCGTCGACTGCGTCGCGAACGAGGCGACCACCGCGATGTTCGCGTCGGTCACGCCGAAGGCGTTGGCGAGGTCGAACAGGCCGTTGATCGCGCCCCAGACCGCGGCCAGTTGCGGTGGCGGGGTGCCGTCGGGAGTCACACCCTCGCCATGCACCGTCAGCAGCGTCGCCATATCGGTGTCGGGGGCGACGGCGGTGAGGCCGCTGGTGATGCCGATGGTGACGAGCACCATGTAGCGCGCCTTGGCGTTGAGCGGCGCGACCGGCGTAATCATCAGTTGGGTCGTGCCATCGACGGCCGGCGAGACCGCGGCCGTGAAGGCGGTGCCGAAACCCTGCGGCACTGGCGCCAAGGGGTTGGTGATGTTGATCAGGCGGACCGTCGCCGCGGTGATCGAGGCCGGGTCGATCGCGCCGTTGAACGGGATCACGATCGGCGCGGTGGTCGAATAGCCGTCGAGCGCGTTCATCGCGACGAGGTAGTCGCCCACATCGTTCGGATCCTGCACCGGCATGTTGACGGTGCCGTCGAGCGAGCCCGAGAAGAACAGGTCGTTCGGGAAGGGGAAGATGCCGCCCAGCGGGACGAACATCGCCTTGAAGGTTGCATTCACCGGCGGCACCGGCGGGACCGATTCGTCTTCAGAGACGCAACCGGCGAGCGCAACAGCGACCGCCAACGAGAGCGCGAGGACATGCTTCATCGTGGAACCCCTCCAGAGAGTGGCGGCTAGGGTACGCTTGCGTTCCGACGCGGTGCAAGGCAGCACGCGGTGTGGCGAACCCACGCCACCGTCCCCCTCCAGAGGCTTCCCGATGCGACGCCTGCCGCAAGGGTATTCCAACAGTTTCCGCATCATTGGCGGGCAGTTCCGCGGCCGGCGGCTCGCCTTCCCGCCGCTCGAAGGCCTGCGCCCGACCCCCGATCGCGTGCGCCAGACCCTGTTCGACTGGCTTGCCCCCGTGATCCACGGGGCGCGTTGCCTTGATCTGTTCGCAGGCTCAGGCGCGCTCGGCCTCGAGGCGCTGTCGCGCGGTGCCTTCGCTGTGACCTTCGTCGAGCGCGAGCCGGAGGCGCTCGCGGCGATCCGCGACCACCTGACGACGCTCGGTGTGCACCCCGTCGGGCGCGCCGAAGCGGCGAGCGCTGAGACTTGCCTCGGCGATGCGCTGAGCGTGCTGCCGACCCTCCAGACGAAAGAGCGTGGGCGCTACGACGTCGTGTTCCTGGATCCACCGTTCGATTCCGATCTGCGCGCGCTCGCGCTCGAGGCGCTCGCCGCGGGCGAGCGGATTGCGCCCGGCGGGCTCGTGTACGTAGAGGGGCCGGCCGATGCGGCACCGCCTACGCCTGCGGGCTTCGAGCTCCACCGCAGCAAGCGCGCAGGCAACGTGGGCTTCCACCTCTTGCGCCGCGGATTGGGGTAACTTCATGACCGCCATGCAAGTCGCGCTCTATCCTGGAACCTTCGATCCAATCACGAACGGGCACGCCGACCTCGTGCGTCGCGCTGCCAAGCTGTTCGACCGGGTGGTGGTCGCGGTCGCGCGCGACACCAGCAAGGCCCTGGCGTTCACGCTCGAGGAACGCGTGGCGCTGGCACGCAAGGTGCTCGCCGACGTTCCGAACGTCGAGGTCGAGGGCTTCACCGGCCTCACCGTCGCCTACGCCCAGGAGCGCGGCATCAGGGTGGTGCTGCGCGGCTTGCGCGCGGTCTCGGACTTCGAGTTCGAGTTCCAGCTGGCGACCATGAATCGCCAGCTCGGTCGCGACGTCGAGACGCTGTTCCTCACGCCGGACGAGAACTTCACCTTCATCTCCTCGTCGCTGGTGCGGCAGATCGCGCAGCTCGGTGGCGACGTGTCCAAGTTCGTGCATCCGATCGTCGAAGCCGAGCTCAAGCGCAAGCTCGCAGCGAATTGACGGGCCGTCAGGCCCGGGCTGCTGACGAAAATGTCGCTCAAGATCACCGAGACCTGCATCAACTGCGATGTGTGCGAGCCGGCCTGCCCGAACCAGGCGATCTCGCAGGGGCCCGAGATCTACGAGATCGATCCCGCGCGTTGCACCGAGTGCGTCGGCCATTTCGACAAGCCGCAGTGCGTGATCGTCTGCCCGGTCGATTGCATCCCGCTCGACCCGGACCACGCCGAGACGCAGGACCAACTGATGGCGAAGTACCGCACGCTGACGGGAGCCGCATGAACCTCGACCTCCAACGCTGGTCACGCGCGTTCGCGCTGCCCCTCGCGTTCGCATCGGCGCTCGCCGCTGCGGCGCCCCCGACGGGGGGCGCGTCCGCGGCGGTCCCCGGCAGCGCGGCCATCGCATCCGCGCATCCGCTCGCGACCGCCGCCGGGCTCGAGGTCATCGCCGCCGGCGGCAACGCCTTCGACGCCGCGGTCGCGGTCTCGGCGGCGCTCGGCGTGGTCGAGCCGTTCTCGTCCGGTCTCGGTGGCGGTGGCCTGTACCTCCTCCATCGCAACGCCGACGGTTTCCAAGTGATGATCGACGCGCGCGAGCGCGCGCCCGCCGCCGCGACCGCCGACATGTACCTGGACGCCCAGGGTCAGGTGATCACGGCGAAGGTGCGCGAAGGGGCGCTCGCGGCCGCGATCCCCGGCAACCCCGCCGGGCTCGCCCACCTCGCCAAGCGCTACGGCAAGCTGCCGCTCGCGCGCTCTCTGGCACCGGCGGTCACGCTCGCGCGCGACGGCTTCATCGTCGACCCGCGGCTGAGCGTGCTCACCGAGCGCAGCGCGGACAAGCTCAAGCGCTACGGCGAGGGTGCGCGGGTGTGGTTGATCGATGGCCGCGCGCCGAAGGTAGGCGCGCGGCTGCGCAACCCGGACCTTGCGCGCACGCTCGAGTCGCTCGGCGTCGATGGTGGTGAATCCTTCTATCGCGGCAAGATCGCGAAGAAACTGGTCGCCGGCGTGCGCAAGCGCGACGGCATCTGGACGCTCGCCGACCTCGCCGACTACAAGGTGGTCGAGCGCACGCCGTTGATCGGGACCTATCGCGGGTTCCGCGTGGTGACCGCGCCGCCGCCGTCCTCCGGCGGCATCACCGTGCTTGAGACGCTCAACATCCTCGCGGGCTACGACCTTGCGGCGGCGCCGGCCGACCTGCGCGACCATCTGATCGTGGAGTCATGGCGCCGCGCCTACCGTGATCGCGCCGAGTTCCTCGGCGACCCGGACTTCGTGAAGGTCCCGGTCGCGCGGCTGCTCGACCCGATGTACGCGGCAGGTCTCAGGGCCACGATCCGCCACGACAAGGCGACGCCCTCTGAGCTGCTGCCGCTCGTGCAGCCGCAGCGCGAGGGCACCAGCACCACGCACTTCTCGGTGCTCGATGCCGACGGCAACCGCGTCGCTGGCACCCAGACCATCAACTTCCGCTACGGCTCGGGCGTGATGCCCGAGGGCACCGGCGTCGTGCTCAACGACGAGATGGACGACTTCTCGGCCAAGACCGGCGTGCCGAACGGTTTCGGCCTGGTGAGCACCGACGTGAACGCAGTCGCGCCGGGCAAGCGGCCGTTGTCGAGCATGGCACCGACCTTCGTCGAAGGGCCGGACGGGATCGCGATCCTGGGAACACCCGGTGGGTCGCGCATCACCAGCATGCTGGTGCTCGGCATCCTCGAGCGCGTCGCCGGCGGCGATGCCGCGAGCATGGTGCGGGTGCCGCGCTTCCACCACCAGTTCCTGCCCGACGAGTTGCAGTACGAACCGGGCGGTCTCGAACCGGTGACGATCGAGGCGCTGCGCGCGCGTGGCCACAAGATGCGCGAAGGATCCCGGCGCTACGGCAACATGAATGCGGTGACCTGGACCTACGGTGCCGCACCGCTCGCGGCGACAGATCCGCGCAACGAGACGCTGGTCGATTTTTAGCGGCGATCAGCGGTGTCGTCATCGGGATCGTC
>JANNEA010000091.1:0-8328 GCA_031388175.1 Gammaproteobacteria bacterium | reverse complement strand
CGAGCACCGATATCGGGCGGAGCCCAGCCGGTAAGCATCGATGGCCGCGCCCACAGCGATGGAGTCGCACTGACCATGTCCCACCGAGACTCGATCACGAAGTTCCTGTTCGAGGGCAAGCCCGTCCGCGGTGAGATCGTGCAGCTCGATGCCTCGTGGCTGGCCGCGCTCGAGCGCGTGGCCTACCCGGTCGAGGTCCGCGACCTGCTCGGTCAAGCCTTCGCGGCGACCGCGTTGCTCGCCTCGACGCTCAAGTTCGACGGAGCGCTGACGCTGCAGATCACCGGTGTCGGTCCGCTGAACCTGTTGGTGGTGCAGTGCGATTCACAGCGCCACCTGCGTGGCCTCGCGCGCTGGGAGGGTGAGGTCGCCGCGCTCGATTTCGCCAGCCTCGTTGGCGCGAAGGGCGACGGCGGTCGCATGGTGATCACGGTCGAACAGCGCGCGCTTGAGGGCAAGCTCGAGCGCTACCAGGGCGTCGTCGAGCTCGAGGGCCCTTCGCTCGCGGCGGCGCTCGAAGGCTATTTCGCGCGCTCGGAGCAGCTGCCGACCCGGCTCTGGCTCGCGGCCGACGGCGCGCGCGCCGCCGGCTTCATGCTGCAGGTGATCCCGGCGAGCACGCCGGACCCGGACGCCTGGCAGCACGCGACCGTGCTCGCCGACACTCTCACTGCACCCGAACTGCTGGCGCTCGAGCCGATTGCGCTGCTGCACCGGCTTTACCACGAGGATGATCTGCGCCTGCTCGACAGCTTTCCGGTCGCGTTCCGCTGCAGCTGCTCGCGCGAGCGCATCACCGAGATGCTGCGCGCGCTCGGCGCCGACGAGGTCCGCAGCATCCTCGCCGAGCACGGCAAGGTCGAGGTCAGCTGCGAGTTCTGCGGCCGCGACTACCGCTTCGACGCCGTCGACGTCGACCAATTGCTACACGCGCTGCCGGCCCAGCCAACGTCGCGAGGCGTTCACTAGCCTGGTCGTGTTCACGGGCCCCACCCCGTGATGTGGGTCCGTCGCTCGGACATGCGGCGAAGACGCCGAACTCGCTTTGGGACCCACATCACGGGGCGGGCCCCGTTACTACCAGATCCGGATCAGACCGCCTCGCGGTCGGCGTCCTGGATGCGAACCGTGAGTGCTTCGGTTCCCGTCGCACCGCGCCGATGGCCCGTGAGGACCATCACGCCACGGGTTGCGCGCGAAACGACGAGAACGAGCGGTACGGTGGTGAGCAGGATCTCGAGCTCAGCCTGCGCCAACGGCGGCGCGCCTTCGGGCTGTGAGCGGAACGCGGCGAACACGGATTCCTCGGCGTGCTCGCCCTCGGGCACGAACACCAAGCCCGTGCGCCGGTGCAGCACGCTGCCGCGCACCACGTGTTCAGGCGCGGCCTGCGCGGCGCCGTAGAGCGCCACGGCCAGTCGGCGCGGGATCGTGAGTTCCGCGGCGGGCATCGCCGCGGCGCGCCTCAGCGCGCCTTGCCCTTGAACGCGATGAAGGTGCCTTCGAACTCGGCCACCCGCGTGCCGCTGCATTCCACATGCGCATCCAGCACCAGCCGGGCACGGCCGCGGGTGGCGAAATCGGCAGACAGTTCGAGCAAGGCCGCGGGTGGCGGCACCGGGCAGCACGCCTGGAAGGTCGCGGTCGCCGGCAGGCGGTAGCGCATGTGGCTCTCGCCGACCACGATCTCGCGCTCTGCATGTTCCTCGAGCGCGAGCCACATCATCCCCCAGCAGGCCAGCGTGGCCACGCCGTGCAGGCTGGCGCCGAAGGCGGTGCCGACATGGTTCTTGTTCGGCGTCAGCGGCGCTTCGAGCACGATGCCCTTGAGGTCGGCGCTGAGCACGCGCACATCCATGGCCGACACCAGCGGGATCGCCTCGCGCAGGTACTGCTCGAGCCGCTTGGCTGAGGTCGGGTCGATGAAGAACGGCTTGCGCGGTGAGTCCATCTAGTGAGCTCCGCAGGTCGGACATGCCGGGTCTCGAAGGACGCGCGATTCTTGGAAGCGCGTCCGAAGAGCATCGTAGCGGAGCAGGCGACCCACGAGCGGCGTGCCTGCCCCGGTCGCGAGCTTGACGGCCTCGACCGCGGCCAGGGTCCCGATCGCGCCGGCCAGCGGTCCGAGGATGCCGTGCGTGGCGCAATCTCCCAGAGTTTCGTCCTGCTCGGCGAAAGCGCAGGCGTAGCAAGGGCTTAGCGCCTCGCGTGCATCGAAGGTGGCGAGCAGTCCGTCCCAGCCCGCCGCGGCGGCCGACACCAGCGGGACCTTGGCGATGACGCAGGCCGCGTTCACTGCGAAGCGGGTGCCGAAGTTGTCGGAGCAGTCGAGCACCACTGTGGCCGTGCGCACTTCGGCGAGCAGGGCTTGGCCTTCGAGGCGGGCGTCGCGCAGCGTGAGTTCCACGCGAGGGTCAAGCGCTGCGAGCGCCCGAGCCGCGGCCTGCACTTTGAGTTGACCGAGGTCCGACTCCTTATAGACGGGTTGGCGCTGCAGGTTGGTCTCGTCCACGCGGTCGAAGTCGTTGAGCGTGAGCGCGCCGGCACCGGCCGCGACCAGGTACTGCGCCGCCGCGGCGCCCAGTCCACCGACACCCACGATCAGGAACCGGCTGCGGCCGAGTGCGGCCTGGGCCACGGGACCGAAGTCGGGCAGCGCGAGGTGACGGGCGTGGCGTGGCGGCGGCGGGGGTGCGACGGGGTCGGCGGACATGGGCGCGATTCTATTCCCTAGCACCCGCCTTGGCGGCGGCTCGGCTAGGCTGGATGCCACATCTTCCTGGAGGTGCCGATGAGCGCGCGCTTCGTGCCTTACTCCGACCATCGCAACTACCCGCCCGACGAGATCGCGGCGCGTGCCCGCAGCTTCGCCGACGAGATGCAGCGGCGCCGCAGCGTGCGCATGTTCAGCGACCGTGCCGTGCCGCGCGCGGTGATCGCCGATTGCCTGCGCGCCGCAGCCTCGGCGCCGTCCGGCGCGAACCTGCAGCCCTGGCGTTTCGTCGCGGTCGGTGATGCGGCGCTGAAGGCCCGTATCCGGGTCGCGGCCGAGGCCGAGGAACGCGAGTTCTACGAGCGCATCGCGCCGCCCGAGTGGCTGGCGGCGCTGGCGCCGCTCGGCACCGACGCCGACAAGCGCTTCCTCGAGGTCGCGCCCTGGCTGATCGCGATCTTTGCGCAGAAGCACGGATTGTTGCCCGATGGCACCAGGGTCAAGCACTACTACCCGAACGAGTCGGTCGGTATCGCCACCGGATTGCTGATTGCCGCGCTGCACCACGCCGGACTCGCGACGCTCACCCACACGCCGAGCCCGATGGCCTTCCTCAACCAGATCCTCGACCGGCCTGCACACGAGCGGCCGTTCCTGCTGCTGGTGGTCGGTCATCCGGCCGACGACTGCGTGGTCCCGGACATCGTCCGCAAGCCGCTCGAGGAACTGGTGGACTGGCGCGCATGACGCTCTGATAAAGTGCGCGCCATGGAGCAGTTCACTTCCGGCATGCAGCCTTGGCCCGAGTACATCGAGTTCTTCATCAGCCTGATCGCGATGTTGAACCCGATCGGCGCGGTGCCGATGTTCCTGATGTTCACCCAGACCGAGACGCTGGATCAGCGTAAGGACACCGCGCGCATCGCCTCGCTCACGGTCTGCGGTGTGCTGCTGGCGGCGGTGTTCGTCGGCGACATGATCCTCAACACCTTCGGCGTCACCATCCCGGCGTTCCGTGTTGGCGGCGGCCTGCTGATCCTGCTCACCGCGCTTTCCAACCTCCAGGCCCAGCCCGGCGCGATGAAGCAGACCGCGGAGGAGGCCGACGAGGGCCTGCACAAGGCGCAGGTGGCGGTGGTGCCGCTTGGCATCCCGCTGCTCGCCGGCCCCGGTTCGATATCGGCGGTGATCCTCTACACCGCGAACCACCCCGGCAACTTCATCCACTACACCGTGCTCTGCGCCGGAATTGTGCTGTGCGGCTTGTCCTGCTGGATCGCGCTCCGCGCCGCACCTTGGCTCGCACGCGCGATGGGCCGCACTGGCATCAACGTCTTCACCCGCATCATGGGCCTGTTCATGGTCGCGGTCGGCGTGCAGTTCCTGGCCATCGGCCTGAAGGCGCTCTTCCCGGGTCTACGATGATCGCGGCCTTGCGCTGAGATGGCGGCCGGTGGGGTGAAGCGCGTCGTGATTGTTGGCGCTGGTTTCAGCGGCACCGCGACCGCGATCCAGCTGCTGCGCGTGGCGCGCATCCCGCTCGCCGTCACGCTGGTCGAGCGCGAGCCCAGGCAGTTCGCGCGCGGCGTGGCCTACGGCACCTTCGATCCGCGTCACATCCTCAATGTGCCTGCGGCGCGCATGAGCCTGGATCCAGCCACACCCGATGATTTCCTCGACTGGCTGAAGACGCGCGGCCTCGCGCCGCGCGAGGGTGCGGCCGAGTGGTTCGCGCCGCGCCAGCTCTATGGCCAATACCTCGAGCAGCGCCTGCGCGAGGCGGAAGCTTCGGCCACCGGCGTGAAGCTCACGCGCATCACCGGTGAAGCGATCGACCTGGTGCCCGCCGACGGCGCGCTGGCGCTCACGCTGCGCGGCGGCGATGCGCTGGTGGTCGATGCCGCGGTGCTCGCGCTCGGCAACTTCCCGCCGCCGCATCCGGTGGTGGCTGACCCGCAGGGCTACGATTCGCCGCGCTACTTCAACCGCGCCTGGGAACCCGGCGCGGTCGAGGGCATCCACGACGACGACGCGCTGCTGCTGATCGGCACCGGCCTCACCAGCATCGACATGCTGATCTCGCTCGAGCGCAACGCCCACACCGGCCCGATCATCGCGGTCTCGCGTCGCGGCCTCTGGCCGCTGCCGCATGCGCCGGCACCCGCCTGGCCCGATTTCCTCCCCGCCGAGCCGCCGCACGGGATCCGCGCGTTGGTCGCCACCGTGCGCGCCGAGATCGTGAAGGCGGCGGCGGCCGGTGTGCCCTGGGCCTCGGTGATCAACGCGCTGCGGCCGCGTACGGTCGAGCTCTGGCGCGGGCTGTCGCGGCATGAGCAAAGACGCTTTCTGCGCCATGTGCGGCCGTGGTGGGAGGTCGCGCGCCATCGCATGCCGCAGTCGTCGGCCGACTGCATCGCGCGGCTCACCGCGCGCGGCCAGCTCAGCACGCTGCGCGGCCGCGTGCGCAGCATCAGTGAGTTCGATTCGGCCGAAGGCGGCGGGCTCGAGGTCGGGGTCCACGTGCGCGCCTCGGGCAGTGCGCGTGGGCAGCGCGGTGAGGACCGGCTGCTGCGCGTCGCGCGCGTTCTCAACTGCACCGGCGCCGAGAGCAACTACCGCAAGCTCGCCGATCCGCTGGTGCGCCACCTGATGCGCCATGGCCTGGCGCACGCCGACCCGCTGCACCTCGGCCTCGCTACCGCCGACGACGGCGCACTGGCCGGCACCACGGGCGCGGCGACGCTGCCGATCTGGACGCTCGGCCCTTGCCGCAAGGGTTCGTTGTGGGAGACCACCGCGGTCCCCGAGATTCGCCAGCAGGCCGCGGCGCTCGCGGCGCGCATCCTCGAGCGTCTCGCGACCGGCTAGCGGCCGGCGAAGTCTCAGGCCCGCTTGGCGCTCTTGATCGTGATCGTCGCCGTGGGCACGTCCTTCATCCCGGCCTTCACGCCGGTGTCGCAGCCGCCGATCTTATCCACCACCTCGGTGCCCTTGGTCACCTTGCCGAACACGCAGTAGCCGAAATCGCGGCCGCCGTGGTTCAGGAACACGTTGTCGGCGGTGTTGATGAAGAACTGCGAGGTCGCGCTGTTCACGTCCGAGGTGCGGGCCATCGCCACCGTGTAGGGCTCGTTCTGCAGCCCGTTGTCGGCCTCGTTCTTGATCGGCGCGTTGGTCGTCTTCTGCTTCATGTCGGGCATGAAACCACCGCCTTGGACCATGAAGTCCTCGATCACGCGATGGAAGATCGTGCCGTCGTAGAACTTGGCGTCGACGTAGGCCAGGAAGTTGGCGGCCGAGATCGGCGCCTTGTCGGCGAAGAGTTCGAGGCGGATCTCGCCTTCGCTGGTGTCTAGGATGACGGTCGGGTTAGCCATGGAAGCTCCTTAGCAGGATGAGGACGGCGAAGCTGATCACGACGATGAACACGGTCGCGGTGCCGGCCATGCGCCCGGCGCTGGCGCCGAAGGTCTTGCTCAGGCCCTGGGCGTGGGCCAGGCGGCCGACGATGAGCAGCGCGCCGGCGCCGTGCAGCAGCGTGGCGCTACCGCCGCCGAGCTCGTAGCCGAACATCGTCAGCAGCGCGATCGGCATGGTCTCGATCGCGTTGCCGTGCACGCGGATCGCCTTGGTCAGGTCGCGGTGGCCGCCATCGCCTTCGCCGGCGCGCAGCCGCCAGCGCAGCAGCACGACCCGCAGGATCAGGACCACGATCCAGAGCGCGAGCAGCGCGGTGTAGAGCGCGGTGACCGGCGTGGGGCTGATCAGTTCAGCTCCAGCGCGCCGAGGATCTCGGCGATTGCTTCGTCCTCGCTGCCGCGCGCGGTGCGCGGGCAGGAGTAGGTGATGAAGAAGAACAGGTCGTCGGCGGCGAGATACCACTCCACGACCCACTCGCCGGTGTCCTCGTCGTCGTATTCGAACTTGAGGCCATGCATCGGGCCGAGCGTGGTGGCGGCGGGCACGACGCCATCGGCGAACAGTTCCTCGGCGAAGTAGCGCAGGTCCTCGTCGTCGACGAGGCCATCCTCCATCTCCGAGCAGGTGAACTGCAGCGTGCCCGCGCCGTCGGGGTGGAACACCAGGATCGATTCGTCTTCCGTCTCGGCGACCCAGCCGTCGGGGATCTGGGTGCGCCACAGGTCGGCGTCGAGCGGTTCACTCATGCGGCGTTACTTCAGGAGGCTACTTCAGGAGCCTACTTCAGGAGCAGGTCGAACACGTCCGGGAAGCCGTAGCTCATCATGCCGCGGTTGGCCGGCATCGGGACCCCATCGCGCGTCGGCGGCGTGGCCGGCTCGATTGCGCCGAGGTCCTGTGAGAAACGGTCGACGATCATGTCTTCGTACAGCTCGCCGATGTACTGGCCATCGAGGCGATGCACGCTCGGGCCGTTGAGCTGGGCGATCGGCGTGCCGTCCATCTTGTAGACGAACTGCTCGTCGCCGAAACCGACGGCATCGCCGTCCTCGTTGTAGATGAAGTTGACTGAGACGAAGTTAACCATTGGGGCGCATTGTACCCATGCCGACGCGTGGCCGTCCCGCGCCGTCGGTCGCCGTCTCCACACCGCTGAACCCCGCTGACTGCAGCAGTCCCCGCACCGCGGTGCCCTGGTCGGCCCCGTGTTCGACCAGCAGCCCGCCATCCGGCACGAGGAACGCAGGCGCCGCGGCCACGATCGTACGCAGCGCATCGAGGCCGTCGTCGCCTGAGATCAGCGCGCTCGCCGGCTCGTGCGCGAGGGCGGCGAGATGCGGGTCGCCCGCGGCGATGTAGGGCGGATTGCTGACGATCAGGTCGAAGCGCCGCCCGGCGACCGGACCGTACCAATCGCCGAGCAGCCATTCGACCTCGAGCCCGAGCCGCGCGCCGTTGGCGGCGGCGATCGCCAGTGCCGGCGCCGAGCGTTCGATTGCGGTGATCCGCCAGGCGGGGCGTTCGCGCTTGAGCGCGAGCGCGACCGCGCCGCTGCCCGTGCCGAGGTCGAGGGCTTCCAGCCCTCGCGCACGCGGCCCGTCCGGGCTGCGGGCGTGTTCGAACGCCCCACCGACCTTCAATGCGAACTCCACCAGCGTCTCGGTCTCGGGCCTGGGCACCAGCACGGCGGGGCCGACGCGCAGTTCGAGCGACCAGAACTCGCGGAACCCGACCAGGTAGGCGATGGGTTCGCCCGCGGCGCGCCGGGTCAGCAGCGATTCGAACACCGCCGCAGCGACCGGCGCTGCCGTGCGCTCCGGGTGGGCCTTGAGCGCGCTGCGATCCAGCCCAAGCACGTGTGCCAGCAGCAGCTCGGCATCGAGGCGCGGTGACTCGCTCCCCTGCAGGACGGCGGTCGCGTGGTCGAGCAGCTGGGCGAGGGTGTCGGGCACTTCGCATAGAATACCGGCCCCGTCGCCGGCCCGGTCACCCATGCAGGTCCATCGCTCCGTACTCGAGATGATCGGGCGCACCCCGATGGTCGAGGTCAACCACCTCGATGTCGGGCCGTGCCGTCTGTTCCTGAAGCTCGAGTCGGCGAATCCCGGCGGTTCGATCAAGGACCGCATGGCGCTGGAGATGATCGAAGGCGCCGAGCGCCGCGGCGACCTCAAGCCTGGCGCCACCATCGTCGA
>JANNEA010000080.1:0-5399 GCA_031388175.1 Gammaproteobacteria bacterium | reverse complement strand
GGCCTTGTGGAACATCTCGCTCGACTCGAGCAACGCCTTGGACGGGATGCAGCCGGCGTCGAGCAGGCCCTCGCTCTGCGGCCGGCGACCGACGCAGACGATGAGCTTGTCGAAGGTCGCGGCGTGCTCGCCGCTGGCGTCGGTGTAGGTCACGTTGACCTTGCCGCTCTTCACCACCGCGCCACTGACCTTGGTCGAAAGCTTGATGTCGATGCCCTGCTTCTTGAACTCGCGGGCCGCGACCGTGGCGATCTGCTGGTCGGCCATGAACAGGAACTTGTCCATCGCCTCGAACACGGTGTCCTCACTGCCGAGGCGCTTCCAAACCGATCCGAGCTCGAGCCCGATCACGCCGCCGCCGATGACGCCGAGCTTGCCAGGCACCGCATCGAACTCGAGCGCGCCCCAGGAATCCACGATCTGCTTGCCGTCGAAGGCCATGCTCTTGAGCTCGATTGGCACGCTGCCTGCCGCCAGCACCACGTGCTTCGCGCCATAGCTCTGCTTCGACCCGTCTGGCGCGGTGACCTCGACGCTGCCGTCCTTCTTGTACAGGCCACGGCCGTTGATCGCGGTGACGCCGGCGCCCTTGAACAGCTGGGCGATGCCGCCGGTCAGGCTCTTGACGATCTTCTGCTTGCGCTCCTGCATCGCCTTCAAGTCGAGCGACACACTCGTGACCTTCACGCCGTGCACCGCGAGCTCGTGGTTGGCCTTGTGGAACATCTCGCTCGACTCGAGCAACGCCTTGGACGGGATGCAGCCGGCGTTGAGGCAGGTGCCGCCCCAGGCGTGGCTGCCGTCGTAGTTCTTCCAGCCGTCGATGCAGGCGACCTTGAGGCCGTTCTGCGCCGCGCGGATGGCGCAGACGTAGCCGGCCGGGCCGGCGCCGATGACGATGACGTCGAACGAGTTGCTCATTGCTTCTACCTTGTCGAGGAGGGCTTAGATCTGCAGCAGCAGGCGGGCCGGGTCTTCCAGCGCGTCCTTGATGGACACCAGCGTCAGCACGGCCTCGCGGCCGTCGACGATGCGGTGGTCGTAGGTCAGCGCGATGTACATCATCGGTCGGGCCACGACCTGGCCATCGACCACCACCGCACGCTCCTTGATGGCGTGCATGCCGAGGATCGCGCTCTGCGGCATGTTCAGGATCGGGGTGGAGAACAGCGAGCCGAACACGCCGCCATTGGTGATGGTGAAGGTGCCGCCGGTGATGTCCTCGAGACCGATGGTGCCGCCGCGCGCCTTGTTGGCGTAACCGGCGATCGCCTTCTCGATCTCGGCCAGCGACATCAGCTCGGCATCGCGCACCACCGGCACCATCAGGCCCTTCGGCGTCGCCACCGCCACGCCCACGTCGCAGTAGTCGTGGTAGATGACGTCGTTGCCCTCGGTCGAGGCATTGACGACCGGGTACTTCTTGAGCGCCTCGCAGGCCGCCTTGACGAAGAACGACATGAAGCCGAGCTTCACGCCGTGGTCCTTCTCGAACTTGTCCTTGTACTTGCTGCGCAGCGCCATCACCGCGCTCATGTCGACTTCGTTCGACGAGGTCAGCATCGCGGTGGTGGACTGCGCCTGCATCATGCGTTCGGCGATGCGGGTGCGCAGACGGGTCATCGGCACGCGGCGATCCTCACGCGCGCCGCGTGCTGCGGCGGGAGCGCTCGGCGCCGTGCCAGCGCTCCGTTCAGCAACCGCCGGTGCCGCCGCGGGCTTCGCCGCCACCGGCCGCCCTTTCTCGATGTGCTCGAGCACATCGCCCTTGGTCAGACGGCCATCGCGGCCTGAACCTGGGATGTTCGAGGGATCCAGATGGTGTTCCTCAACCAAGCGGCGTACTGAAGGCGCGAGCTTGTCGTCGCCGGACGCTCCGGCCGGCGCGTCGGCGGCTGCTTTGGCCGCCGGCGCCGCTCGAGCTGGCGCGACGACAGCAGCTGCCCCCTCCTCGACCAACGCGATGACCTGACCGCTCTTCACGGTCGCGCCGTTCACAACCATGACCTTGATGACGCGACCGGCGACTGGTGCGGGCACCTCGAGCACGACCTTGTCGGTCTCGATGTCGACGAGGTTCTCGTCGCGCGCGACCGAGTCGCCTTCCTTCTTGTGCCAGGACACGAGCGTCGCGTCGGCGACGGACTCGGGCAGCTGCGGGACCTTGACCTCGATGCTCATGCCTGCTCCTTCTTGACGATGCTGTGCTTCAGCGCCGCATCGACCAATGCCTTCTGTTCAGAAACGTGGGTCGCGTGGTGGCCGGCCGCGGTCGATGCCGATGGCGGACGACCGGCGTAGACCAATGCGTGACGCGGTTTGAGCGGTGCACTCAAGCGGTGATGGATCTGGTACCAGGCGCCTTGGTTCTCAGGCTCCTCCTGACACCAGACGACCTCGCGCGCGTA
This sequence comes from Gammaproteobacteria bacterium, assembly GCA_031388175.1. GTDB lineage: Bacteria > Pseudomonadota > Gammaproteobacteria > Natronospirales > JANNEA01 > JANNEA01. The sequence continues at coordinate 2,991 of JANNEA010000080.1, read as the reverse complement.
GGCGTAGTGCCCGATCTGCGCTTCGTACTCGATGCGCGGAAACGGGTAGAGCTGCTCGACCCGGACCAAAGCGACGGTGTCGATGTTCGCGGCGCGGCGCGCCTCGAGCAGGTCGTAGTAGACCTTGCCGGAGCAGAACACCACGCGTTCGACCTTCGAGGTCTTGAGGTCGTCGACCTCGGGGATGATCGCCTGGAATCGGCCACGCGCCAGTTCGTCGAGCGACGACACCGCAAGCTTGTGGCGCAACAGGCTCTTCGGCGTCATCACGATCAGCGGCTTGCGCAACGGCCGCAGCATCTGGCGGCGGATCATGTGGAAGGCCTGGGCCGGCGTGCTCGGCACGCAGACCTGGATGTTGTGCTGGGCGCAGAGCTGCAGGTAGCGCTCGAGCCTGGCCGAGGAATGCTCCGGTCCCTGGCCCTCGTAGCCGTGCGGCAGGAACAGCGAAAGACCGCACATCCGGCGCCACTTGGCCTCGCCGGCCGCGATGAACTGGTCGATCACGGCCTGCGCGCCGTTGGCGAAGTCGCCGAACTGCGCTTCCCAGATGACCATGGTGCCGGGCTCGGCGCTGGCGTAGCCATACTCGAAGCCCATCACCGCCTCCTCGCTCAGCAGCGAGTCGATGACGGTGAAGCGCCCCTGTTTCGGGCCCAGAACGTTGAGCGATTCGTGGGTCGCGCCATCCGTCTGGCAGTGCCACACGGCATGGCGATGGAAGAAGGTGCCGCGACCTGAATCCTGGCCACACAGCCGGATGTCGAAGCCATCGGTGAGCAGGCCGGCATAGGCCATCGTCTCAGCCGCACCCCAGTCGAGCGGCAGGCTGCCGTCGTACATCCGGCGGCGGTCCTCGACCACTTTGGCCACGCGCGCGTGCAGTTCGCGGCCGGTGGGCACCGTGGTCAAGGCGACGCCGAGCGTGCGCAAGCGATCGAGCGCGAGCGTGGTCGGAGTGGGGTCATCCCATTCAACCTTGTTGTACTTGCTCCAGTCGACGGTGAACTCATCGCCCTTGTTGCCGGCGTACTTCTTGGCGACGGTGCCGCCAGCGACCAGCTTGGTGCGGTAGGCCTCGACCATGGCCGCCGGCTCATCACTGCCGACCACGCTGGCCTTGACCAGCGCGTCAGCGTAGAGCGCCCGCGTGGTCGGCTTGCTGCGGATGGTCTTGTACATCACCGGCTGCGTCGCAGCGGGCTCGTCGGCCTCGTTGTGACCGTGGCGGCGATAGCACACGAGATCGATGATCACGTCCTTGTGGAAGGCCATGCGGTACGCGAGCGCCAGCCGCGCGACGAAGATCACTGCCTCGGGATCGTCGCCGTTCACGTGGAACACCGGCACTTCGAACATCTTGCCGATGTCGGTGCAGTACAGGGTCGAGCGCATGTCCTCCGGCTTGTGGGTGGTGAACCCGACCTGGTTGTTCACCACCACGTGCAGCGTGCCGCCGGTGCGGAAGCCGCGCGTGAGCGAGAGCTGCATGGTCTCGAGCACCACACCCTGGGTGGCGAACGCCGCATCGCCGTGCACCAGCATCGGCACCACCTGATCGCCCTGGGTGTCGCCGCGCCGGTCCTGACGCGCGCGCACCGAGCCTTCGACCACCGGATCGACGATCTCGAGGTGCGAGGGGTTGAACGCGAGCACGAGGTGGACGTTGCCGCCGGGGGTGGCGACGTCGGAGGAGAAGCCCATGTGGTACTTCACATCACCGGAGTGCTCATCGCCGTGATCGGCGTCGTCGTGCTTGCCCTCGAACTCCGAGAACAGGATCTTGGGGTCCTTGCCGAGCAGGTTGATCAGCACGTTCAGGCGCCCGCGGTGCGCCATGCCGATCACCATCTCCTTCACGCCCTGGGCACCGCAGTGCTGGACCGAATCGTGCAGCAGCGGGATCAGCGCATCGCCGCCTTCGAGCGAGAAGCGCTTCTGACCGACGTACTTGGTGTGCAGATAGCGCTCGAGGCCCTCGGCCGCGGTCAGTTGCTCGAGCAGGCCGCGACGCTCGTCGTGCGCCAGGCTGAAGTCACCGCGGGTGCTCTCGATCCGCTCCTCGAGCCAGCGCCGCTCGCCGAGATCGCTCAGGTGCGCGAACTCGAATCCGATCGGGCCGCAGTAATTGAGGCGCAGGTACTTGAGCAGCTGGCCGAGCTGCAAGCGTGCCGGTCCGACTTCGCCGGTCGTGAAGAACTCCCGATCAAGGTCGGCGGCCGTGAACCCGTAGTACTCCGGATCAAGGTCGGGGGCCTGGCGCACCGGCGTGAGCGCCAGCGGATCGAGCGCTGCGCGCAGATGGCCACGATGGCGGAACGCATCGATGAGGCGGATCACACCGGTCTGCTTGGCGGGATCGATGCCGCCTGCAGCAGCTGGCGCGGCCGCACGGCGCGGCATGCGGGCACGCGCTTCGAGTTCGGCGATCAGCGGGCCATGGGCGCGGTCGTCGCGGGCGCCGTGGATGTCGAACCACGCGCACCACTCCGGCGAGACCGACGCGGGATCGGCCAGGTAGCACTCATAGAGGTCTTCGACATAGGCGGCGTTGCCGCCCGAGAACGGCGTGGTCGCAAGGCGTTCGCGCAGGCTGTCGGTCACCGGGATCCCCATCGAACCTAAGGTGGGCGGTGAGTCTAGCCCAGGACCTCCAGCGCAGGTACGCAGAAAACCTCTGCAAACACAGCGTATCGCACCATTAACAGAACATATATTCTGTTAATGGTGCCCCGGGCAGGAGTTGAACCTGCGGCCTTCCGCTTAGGAGGCGGACGCTCTATCCACTGAGCTACCGGGGCGTTCCGCTGCGGAATGTAGCCCACAAACGCGAAGCCGGCCTTGCGGGCCGGCTTCTTGAGAGTGGTGGAGCGAAGGAGGATCGAACTCCTGACCTCTGCATTGCGAACGCAGCGCTCTCCCAGCTGAGCTACCGCCCCACGCGCCCGAGGGCCTGCCCTCGGAGGGCGCGGATGATACTTGCCGGCCCCG
>JANNEA010000077.1:0-1912 GCA_031388175.1 Gammaproteobacteria bacterium | reverse complement strand
GGCGTGGTGCCGTGGACCTCAAGCCCGTCGAGCACCGCGCGCAGCGGCGCCAGATCAACGTCGCCGTCGAACGACAGGGTGTCGTGGTCGAGGAAGACGCCGTGCAGTGGGGTGCGCATCGCGCGGCTAGACTAGCCCAAGCATCGCACTCACCGAGAGACGCAGGCCATGCACATCCCCAGCCATTTCCGCGACGACGATCTCGCGCGCGCCCAAGCCACGATGCGCGAGCATCCGTTCGCGCTGCTGATCACGCCGCACGCGGACGAGACGCACCTGACCTGGCTGCCGTTCCTGCTGCGGCCCGAACCAGCGCCTCGCGGCACGCTCGAGGCGCACCTGGCCCGCGCCAATCCGCACGCCGCCGCAATCCTCGCTGGTGCGCCGTCCACGGTCGCGTTCCTGGGGCCCCACGGCTACTTGAGCCCGCGCTGGTACGCCGACCCGACCCAGCAGGTCCCGACCTGGAACTTCGTCGCGGTGCATGCGCATGGCACGCCGCGACCGGTCGAGGAGCCGCGTGCGCTGCTGGCTCTCATCGCGCGGCTGGTCGCGGTGCACGAGGCCGGTGTCGCGCCGCCGTGGACCATCGCCGAAGCCCAGATCTATTCGGACAAGCTCGCCAGCCACATCGTCGGGTTCACGCTCGAGATCGCCACGCTCGAGCACCAGCGCAAGCTGTCGCAGAACAAGTCGGATGCCGACCGCGCCGGCGTGCTGCGCGCGCTCGCCGCTTCGGCGCCCCCGCAGGGGGGTGGCGCGCGCCCGGCCGATGCCGCGCTGCTCGCCGCGACGCGCGATCTCTATCCCAACTGAACGGGTAGCGCGCCCTCGAGCTCGAGCAGCAAGCGCTTCGCGGGCATCCCGCCGCCGTAGCCGGTGAGGCTGCCGTCAGCGCCGATCACGCGGTGGCAGGGCAGCACGATCGGCAGCGGGTTCGCGCCGTTCGCGAGGCCAACCGCGCGCACCGCCTTCGGTCGGCCGATGCGCTTGGCGAGCTCGCCGTAGGACCAGGTGCGGCCGTAGGGGATCTTGGCCAGCGTGGTCCACACCTGCTGTTGGAACTCGGTGCCGTCGAGCACGAGGTCGAGGTCGAAACGCTCACGCTTGCCGGCGAAGAATTCGTCGAGCTGGCGACGCACCGCGGCGAAAGGCCGCGCGTCCTCGGTCCAGCTGCGCGCTGGGCGCGGTGGCCGCTTGCCACCCGGCAGGCCGATCAACGCGAGCGCGTCGGTCTCGCCGGCGAGCAGCAACGGGCCGAGCGGTGAGTCGTGATGGATGTAGCGCATGGATGTTCTCGCTGGACGAGCGGCAGGATGGCGGTAATCGAGAGCCTAGGACCGGATGCGCCGGCGCGCTGGCTTCTTTCGGACCTGTCTCACGACCGCGCCGCCGAGCAGACCCCAGAGGTGGAACACCGCGTAGCCGCGCCACGGCCGCCAGGCTTCGGCGCGCGCGGTGAGCGCGCGCTCAGAGATCTTGTCGCCGCGACCTGCGGCCTTGCGCAAGCCGAGGTCGCCGGCCGGAAATGCGTCGGGATCGAGCGCGGCGCGCAACATGAGGTACTCGACGGTCCAGGGACCAAGACCCGGGATGTCGGCGAGCGTCGCGCGCAGCGCGGCAGGTTCGGCATCGAAATCGAGTGCGCCGCTCGCGACCGCGCGTGCCAAGGCCCGGATCGAGCGGATGCGCGCGCCGGTGAGCCCAAGGCCATCGAGCTCGGCGCACGCGAGCGCCTGCGGCGACGGGAAGGCATGCGTCAGCCCCGCGTGCGGCACCGGCAGTGCTTCGCCACAGCGCGCGACCACGCGCGCGGCGAAGGTGCGCGCCGCCGCCACGCTGACCTGCTGCCCGAGCACCGCACGCACGCTCAGTTCGAACGGATCGAAGGCGCCCGGCAAGCGCAGACCAG
>JANNEA010000056.1:0-14764 GCA_031388175.1 Gammaproteobacteria bacterium | reverse complement strand
GCAGCGTCCGGCGGGCTGGCAGGGTTTCGTGGCGAAGGGTCTGAACCGTTCGCCGATCGAGAACTGGGGCGTCGCCAAGCGGCAAGGCAACGGGTTTTGATCCCGTCATACGAAGGTTCGAATCCTTCCGCCCCAACCAAGATCCCGAGTGCCTGTCCCTAGGGTGCGCGGAAGAAGGGGGCAGCAGTGGATCGGACGAAAGGTGAAGGTGTGGCCAACAGCAAGATGATGGTCTTCGCGGGCTCGGCGACGCCGGAGCTCGCGCAGAAGATCTGCGCCAAGCTGAACCTGAAGCCGGGCAAGGCCCAGGTCGGCACCTTCAGCGACGGCGAGGTCGCGATCGAGCTGATGGAGAACGTGCGCGGTCGCGACGCGTTCATCGTGCAATCCACCTGCCCGCCGACCAACGACCACCTGATGGAGCTGCTGGTCATGGCCGACGCGCTCAAGCGTGCCTCAGTCGGCCGCATCACCGCGGTGGTGCCGTACTTCGGCTACGCGCGCCAGGATCGTCGGCCGCGCTCGGCGCGCGTGCCGGTGACCGCCAAGCTGGTGGCGAACATGATCGTCGCCTCGGGTGTGGACCGCGTGCTGACCGTGGACATCCACGCCGACCAGATCACCGGGTTCTTCGACATCCCGGTCGACAACGTCTACGCCTCGCCGGTGCTGCTGGGCGACGTGTGGAAGCGCAAATACCCCGACCTCATGGTGGTGTCGCCCGACGTCGGCGGCGTGGTCCGCGCCCGCGCGCTGGCCAAGCGCCTCGATGATGCCGACCTCGCGAGCATCGCCAAGCGCCGCCCGCAGCCGAACCAGGCCGAGGTGATGAACATCATCGGCGACGTCGCCGGCCGCAGCTGCGTGATCGTGGATGACATGGTCGACACCGCCGGCACGCTGTGCCTTGCCGCCAAGGCGCTCAAGGACAACGGTGCGAAGAAAGTGCTGGCCTACATCACCCACCCGGTGCTGTCGGGCAAGGCAGTCGCCAACATCGAAGCCTCTGCGCTCGATGAGCTGGTGGTCACCGACACCATCCCGCTCAGCGCCGCGGCTGCCGCCTGCAAGAAGATCCGCCAGCTCTCGGTCGCCGAGATCCTGGCCGAGACCATGCGCCGCATCGCCGACGAGGAGAGCGTGAGCTCCCTCTACATCGACTGAATCAACGATTCCCTGCAACCCAACTGACATAGGTAGATCGACATGGCCAAGTTCCAACTCACCGCCGAACTGCGGAACGACCAGGGCAAGGGCGCCAGCCGCCGCCTGCGCAAGACCGACCGCGTGCCGGGCGTGCTCTACGGCGCGCACAAGGATCCGCTGGCGGTGACCTTCGCGCACAACGACCTGTACCTCAGCTTTCGCAACGAGGCGATCTTCTCGTCGATCCTCACGGTCAAGCTGCCGACCGGTGAGCAGCAGGCGATCCTCAAGGCCGTCCAGCGTCACCCGGTCGACCCGCGCATCGTGCACATCGACCTGCAGCGGGTCAGCGAGAACGAGGAGATCCGCGTGCACGTGCCGCTGCACTTCCTGAACGAGGGCGCCGCCAAGGGCGTCAAGGATCAGGGCGGCGTGATCTCGCGCAACATGATCGAGGTCGAGATCTCGTGCTTGCCCAAGCACCTGCCCGAGTTCATCGAGGTCGACGTACAGGGCCTCGAGCTCAACCACTCGATCCACATGTCGGACCTCAAGCTGCCGGAAGGCGTGCGCATGCCGGCGCTGCAGCAGGGCAAGGAGCACGACCTGCCGGTCGTCGCGATCCACCACGCTCGTGTCACCACCGACGAGGATCTGGCGACGGCTGCCCCGACGGCACCCGAGACCGCCACGATCCAGGACGAGAAGGCCGCAGCGAAGGCTGCAGCCGATGGCACCGCGGTCCCGGCCAAGCCCGGCGACGCAGCGGCGGCCAAGCCTGCGGCGGCGGCACCGGCGGCCGACAAGGCCGACGACAAGAAGAAGAAGTAAGGCTCGAGGACGGGGCGCCGCCGCAAGGCGGCGCCCTCTCTTTTCAAAGAGCCCTTTATGGATCACGCCATCCAGCTCGTCGTGGGTCTCGGCAACCCCGGGAAGGACTACGCACGCACGCGCCACAACGCCGGCTTCTGGGTGGTGGACGAGCTCGCGCGCCGCCACGGCGGCGTGTTCAACGACGAGCGCAAGTTCCACGGCCGCGTCGCGAAGGCGACGGTGGCCGGGGTCGAAGTGCGCTTGCTCGAGCCGGGCACCTACATGAACCGCAGCGGCCTCGCGGTGCGCAGCCTCATGGACTACCTGAAGCTCGTGCCCGAGCAGGTGCTCGTGGTGCACGACGAGATCGATCTGCCGGTGGGCGAGCTCAGGCTCAAGTGGGATGGCGGTCACGGCGGTCACAACGGCCTGCGCGACCTGCACCAGCACCTGGGCGACCAGTACCGGCGCCTGCGCGTGGGCGTCGGGCGTCCGCCGAGCAAGGCCGAGGGCATCGATCACGTGCTCGAGCGGCCGACCAAGGCTGAGCAGCCGCTGCTCGATGCGGCCGTGCTGCGCGCGGCCGATGTGGTCGAGCGCGTGCTGGGCGAAGGGATGGAGAAAGCGATGTTGGCGCTGCACACCAGCGGCGCCACGAACGACAAGGCGGAATAGCGAGATGGGAATCAAGTGCGGCATCGTCGGTTTGCCGAACGTCGGCAAGTCCACGCTGTTCAACGCGTTGACCAAGGCCAGCGTGGCCGCAGAGAACTATCCGTTCTGCACCATCGACCCTTCGGTCGGCGTGGTGCCGGTGCCGGACCCGCGGCTCGAGGTGCTCACGGGCATCGTCGTGCCGCAGAAGACGCTGCCGACCACGGTCGAGTTCGTGGACATCGCGGGCCTGGTGGCGGGCGCCTCGAAGGGCGAGGGCCTGGGCAACCAGTTCCTTTCGCACATCCGCGAGACCGACGCGATCGTGCAGGTGGTGCGCTGCTTCGCGGATCCGGATGTCGTGCATGTGGCCGGCAAGGTGGACCCGATGAGCGACATCGAGACCATCAACACCGAGTTGGCGCTGGCCGACATGGACGCGGTCGAGCGTGCCCACCAGCGCGCGGCCAAGGCGGCGAAGGGCATGGACAAGGAGTCCTTGGCCCGGTTGCCGTTGCTCGAGCGCTTGAAGGCTCAGCTCGACCAAGGTCGCGCGGCACGCGCGGCGAAGCTGAGCGTGGAAGAGAAGCTCATGGTGCGTGACCTGAACCTGCTCACGCTCAAACCCATCCTCTATGTCGCGAACGTGGACGAGGGCGGTTTCGAGAACAACCCGCTGTTGGACAAGGTGAAAGCCCACGCCGGCACTGAAGGCGCGGGTGTGGTCGCGGTCTGCGCCAAGATCGAGGCCGAGATCAGCCAGCTCGACGACGCCGACAAGCTCGAGTTCCTCGAGAGCCTGGGCTTGCATGAGCCGGGCCTGAACCGCGTGATCCGCGCCGGTTACGAACTGCTGGGCTTGATGACCTACTTCACCGCGGGCGTGAAGGAAGTGCGGGCCTGGACCGTGAAGCAGGGTGCGACTGGACCGCAGGCCGCCGGCGTGATCCACACCGATTTCGAGAAGGGCTTCATCCGCGCCGAAGTCATCGGCTACGACGAGTTCGTGAAGTTCAAGGGCGAGCAGGGCGCGAAGGATGCGGGTCGCTGGCGGCTCGAGGGCAAGGAGTACATCGTCCAGGAAGGCGATGTCATGCACTTCCGCTTCAACGTCTGAGGCGCGTTGCGCCACACCACATCCATCCGTTCCACGACACCGCTCAAGAGACTCCTCAATGCGAACCGATTTCCGCGCCTACCGCGTGCTCCTCCTCTCCGTGCTCGCCGCACTCGCTTCCTGCGGCGGCGGAGGTGGTGGCGGTGGTGGCAGTGGCCCGGACACGACGGCGCCTGCGGCCCCGACTGGCCTGGCGTCGATCCCGGTCTCGCCGTCGCTCGACACGACTCCGAACATCACGCTCAGCGCTGAAGCGGGCTCCACGGTCAGCCTGTTCGCCAGCGCGGCCTGCGCCGGTGGCGCGGTCGCGGTCCAACCCGTCAGCGCGTTCCAGTTCGCGAACGGTGGCGTGGCGGTCACGGTCGCCGCGAACTCCAGCACGACGTTCTCGGCGCGTGCGGTCGATGCCGCTGGCAACCCGTCGGCGTGCTCAACCGGGTTCGTCTTCGTCGCGCTCGGGATCTCGTTCAGCGCCGGCATCGACACCGACGTTGGTCTTGGCCCGACCGCCGTGGTGCATGGCGACTTCGATCGCGACGGGATCCCCGACCTGGCCGTCGCCAACCGCACCGGCGCCACGGTATCGGTGCTGCTCGGCGACGGCGACGGCAGCTTCACCGCGGCGCCCTCGGTCACCGCCGCCGGCGGCACCTACGACGTGGTCACGGGAGATTTCGATCGCGACGGCGACCTCGACCTGGCCGTCGCCAGCGACGCCTCCGAGCGGGTCGCCGTCGCGCTCGGCGACGGCGCGGGCGGCTTCGGCGCCATGACCGAGTACGCGATCGGCGGTGGCGGGACCCCACTCGGGTTGGCGACTGGCGACGTCGACGGTGATGGCGATCTCGATCTCGTGACGGCCAACGCCTTCAGCGATGACATCTCCGTGCTGCTCGGTGATGGAACCGGTGCCTTCGCCTTCGCGGCGCGCTACGGCACCTACGCGCTGCCGAACGCGATCGAACTGGCCGACCTCGATGCGGATGGCGCGCTCGACGCCGTGTTGACGGCGGGCTCTGCCGGGTCGGTCGTCGTGCTCTTGGGCGCGGGCGATGGATCGTTCACGCTCCAGGTCCAGAATCCCGTCGGCATCGGCCCGCGCGCCTTGGTCGTGGCCGACCTCGACCAGGACGGCATGCTCGACGTCGCAGCGTCCGTCTTCGGCTCGGACACGATCGCGGTGCTGTTCGGCGACGGTACCGGCGACCTCGGGTCGCCGACGCTGCTCGCTTCCGGCTTCGATCCGGAAGGCATCACCGTCGGTGACCTCGACGGTGACGGGAATCCCGATCTCGCGGTCTCGAACTTCAATTCCTCCAGCATCTCGGTGTTCATGGGGCTCGGCGCCGGGAGCTTCGCCGCCGCGTCCGAACTGCCCACCGACCCGGGACCGACCGCGTTGTTGGCGACGGACTTGGACCTCGATGCGCGTCCCGACCTCCTGGTCACGACCTTCTTCCCGCAGCAGCGCGCCACGGCCTACCTCAACACGACGGCGTGGCCGTCCGCCGGTGGGTTCCCCGTTGCCGCCACGACCTCGGCGGGCTTCGGGCCTGACTGGCTCGCGCTCGAGGACTTCAACCGGGACGGCCGGCCTGATGTCGCCGTGACCAACGGCAACGGCGCTGGCAACCAGTTCGCGCGCCTGCTCGGCACGGGCGGTGGCGCGCTCGGCGCCGCGGTCGGTTCGACCGCGGGCATCGATCCCAACGGACTCGCGAGTGCGGACTTCGACCGCGATGGCATCCTCGACCTCGTCATCGCCAACGACAGCGGCAGCACCTTCTCGCTGCTCCATGGCGCGGGCACCGGTGCGTTCAGCGCCGCGGGCAACTTCGGCGTCGGCTTCAACATCTCGCGTCCGACCGGCATCGTGACCGGAGACCTCGACCGCGACGGCAGCCCCGACGTGGCGGTCGCGTTGCAGAACACCAACGAGGTCGCGGTCCGTCTCGGCGACGGCGCCAACGGCTTCGGCGCCTCGGTCAGCTACGCGGCGGGCAACATCCCGCGGGCCATCGCGAGCGGCGACTTCGACGGCGACGGCGCGCTCGATCTCGCGATCTCCAGTGTCGGACCGGCCAGCCAGGGCCAAGTGGCGATCCTGCTCGGCGACGGCGCTGGCGCGTTAGGTGGTGCCAACTATTTCGATGTCGGCAGCAACCCGAACGAGATCGCGGTCGGCGACATCGACCGCAATGGCAGGCTCGACCTGGTCTTCGGCCGGGGCACCGGCGTCGGGGGCATGTTCGGGGCCGGAGGAGGCGCCTTCGGTGTCGCGAGCTTGATCACCACCGCATCCGAGGTCAACCAGGTTGCGCTCGCCGACCTCGATCGCGACGGCGACCTCGATGTCGTCTACACGGAGGCCGGGGGTCACTCGGTGTGGACCTCGCTCGGCAACGGCAGCGGTGGCTTCGCCACGCCAATCCAGCGCGCCAGCGGCGCCATGAGCCTCACCGCAATCAAGGTTCGCGACATGGATGGCGATGGCCTGCCGGACATCGTGGCGACCTCCAACGGCAGCAACCAGGTCGTGGTTTGGCTGAACCAGTGACCGGAGGCACGCGGGGCGCCGTGTATAATCCGCGCCCGTTTTAATAGAACGGCTATGTAGCTCAGCTGGTTAGAGCGCGGCACTCATAATGCTGAGGTCGGTGGTTCGAGTCCACCCATAGCCACTAATCCCTTCCGTCTATATATCAAACTCGATATACTCAGACCATGAAACCGGTCGCTTTCCTGGGAGACTCCCTCGAACAGGTGCGTGGGTTCCCCGAGTCGGCCCGCAGGGAGGCCGGGCACCAGCTGGACCGGGTGCAGCGCGGCTTGCTGCCCCAGGACTACAAGCCGCTCGCGGTGGTCGGCCGCGGCGCTTACGAGATCCGGGTCCAGGATCGCTCGGGCGCGTACCGTGTGATCTACATCACGAAGTTCGAGGACGCGATCTACGTGCTGCACGCGTTCCAGAAGAAGGCGCAGCAGACGCCGAAGGCTGAGATCGAGCTTGCCCGACAGCGATTGAACGAACTCACGCGGAGGTGAGCGTCATGAAGGCCAAGAAGTATCGAAGCGTGTGGGACGCCATCGAGAGCGATCCGGAGACGGCGGCCAGCATGAAGGCGCGTTCCGAGCTCTTGATCGCGATCCAGGAGCGCCTGGACCGTCAGAAGGGCACCCAGGCCGAGAAGGCTGTGAAGCTCGGGGTCTCCCAACCACGGCTCAACGACCTGCTGCGCGGCCGGATCACCAAGTTCAGCCTCGACGCGCTTGTGAACCTCGCGAGTCGCGCCGGGCTCAGGATCGCATTGCAGGTGCGGCGGGCGGCCTGATCGACCGCATGGTTCGGGCAAGCGCCGATTCCTAGGTCGGCGGTTCGAGTCCACCCATAGCCACCACTCAGAACGTGTACGCCGCCCGCAGGTAGTAGGTCCGGCCCGCCAGGCCCCACTGGCTGTTCTCCAGCGACCACGGCAGCGCCGGGCCGTCCCAGCCGGTCGGATCGCCGTCGGGCATCTCGTCCAGCAGGTTGTTGATGCCGCCGCGCAGCGTGAAGCCGCCGCCGAAGTCGTACTGCACGCTCGCGTCGAAGATCCAGCGCGCGTCCTCGACGAAGTCGTAGGTCGGGTCGGTCGCGTCGTTCACCGTGCGGATCTCGTCGTAGTAGTTGGCCAACGCCCCGAACTCCCAGGCGTCCGCCTTGTAGGTCGCACCACCCATCACGCGCAGGTTGGGCTGGTAGTCCTCGATCCGCGCCTGTTCCTTGCGGTCGAAGTACACGGCCTCGAGGCCGAGCGTCGCCAACGCGCCGGGCGGCGTGTTCACGCCCACCACCTCGGTCGCATTCCAGCCGAGCGCGGCGACGTAATCGATCCGCGCCCCGCTCGCCAGGCGGTCGTGGAAGTTCAAGACGAGGTCGACGCCGCGGGTCTGGGTGTCGACCGCGTTGGTGAAGAACGCCGCCGAGTCCACGCTGGCAGCGATCAGGATGGTATCGAGCGACGGGTCCATGCCCTGCGCGAAGGTGCCCGAGATCGCGATGCGATCCTTGATGTCGATCTGGTAGACGTCGATCGTGAGGTCCACATCGTCGGCGGGCTGGAGCGCGGCGCCGAAGGTGAACGAAAGCGAGGTCTCCGGGTCGAGCGCCGGGATGTCGAGCGCCACCACGATTGGTGAGCCGTGCGCGAAGATGCCGCGGATGACGTTGCTGCCCAGCGCGAAGTCCGAGAAGATCTGCGAGTACTCGTACTGCTGCAGCGCTGGCGCACGGAAGCCTGTGCTTATCGAACCGCGCAGCTTGCTGCTTGGCGAGAGCTCGTAGAAGGACGCGAGCTTCATCGACGTCGCGGTGCCGAAGTCGCTGTAGTTCTCGCCGCGCAAGGCGAGCTCGATGCGCCAGTCGTCCGACAGCTCGGTCGAGGCCTCGACGTACAACGCCGTGTCGTTGCGGCTCGCGTCGGTCGCCTGCGCCGGGCTCCAGCCCGGAAACACCTGGATGCCCGGGGTCTCGCCGAGCACGCCCCAGGGCTGCGCGCCGTAGTAGTCCCAGGAGTACTGGTCGCCGGCGGTGATCGTGTAGTTCTCGTCGCGGTACTCGACGCCGAGCGCCAGCGCCCAATCCTGTTCGCCCCAGCTGACCGACTTCGACAGGTCGAAGTTGAAGGTCGTCTGCGCGAACGCGAGCTCGCCGGCGTTGGCGCTGGTGGGCACGTCGGCGGCGAGGCCGGTCGGGCCCAGGCCGTAGCTGAAGTTGATCGAGTTGGTCACGATGAACTCGAACGAGTTGCGACCGGTCGCGACCGAGAGGTCGGCGTTCCAATCGCCGAGCGGGAAGCGCAGCCCCACCGCGAACGAGTCGTCGATGACGTTCGAGTTGATCAGCGGCAGGAAGCCGTTCGGGTAGATCGTGGACTGCTCGAACGGCACGTCGCCGCCGGGGAAGGGGTAGCGGAAGAACCCGGCGGCCTCGCCCTCGCGCTGCGAATGCCCACCGAAGGCGTAGAACTCCTTCTCGCCGAACGACCGCTCGGCGTTGAGCCAGAGCGAGAACTGTTCCAGCGCCGGCTCGCCGATGCGCCAGGTGCCGCCGGCCGGATCCGCAGCAGCACGGTTGAAGTAGTCCTTGTCCTTGACCTCGAGCGTGAAGTTGGCCACGCCGCCCGCACCGATGTCGATGCCGGAGTTGGCGGCTACCGTGACCGAGGTGCCGTCACCACGCGAGGTCTGCGAGCCCTCCAGGCCCACCGTGGTCCCTTCGCTGCGCTTGAGCACGATGTTGATCACGCCGGCGATCGCGTCCGAGCCGTACTGCGCCGAGGCGCCGTCGCGCAGCACCTCGATGCGCTCGACCGAGGAGATCGGGATGGCGTTGAGGTCGGTGCCGGCGCTGCCTTTGCCGACCGTGTAGATGTGGATCAGCGCGCTGTTGTGGCGACGCTTGCCGTTGATCAACACCAGCACCTGGTCCGGGCCGAGACCGCGCAGGGTGGCGGGCTTCACGTGGTCGGAGCCGTCGGAGATCGTGGTCTCGGCGAAGTTGAACGAGGGCGTGATGCTCTCGAGTGCGGTGCTGAGGTCCGTGAAGCCTGAGCGCTTCAGGTCTTCGGCGGTGACGATGTCGACCGGCACCGCCGAATCGTGCAGCGTGCGCAAGGGCACCCGGGTGCCGATGACCTGGACCTTGTCGAGTTCGGTCTTCTCGTCCTCGGCCGCGAGCGCGGGCAGGGTGGCGATCGAGGCCAGCGCGGCGATTCCGGCGATGACGATGCGACGAATCTGCATGGACGAGTCCCCCTCAAGTTGTGCGGCGCGGACGAGCATAGGCGTTGGCAGGCCGATGCGCCAACCTCAATCAGTGAGCTGTCGTCCGCGCGTCTCCACCACCCACGGCAGCACCAGCAGCCCGAGCAGCGGCGCGAGCGCCACGAACGACAGCACCTCGAGCGCTTTCGGCAACCCGCCCGCGCCCTGCACCGCGATCGCGCTGACCAGGAACGGGCCCGCCGCGGCGACCAGGCGGCCGGCGTTGTAGCAGAAGCCGGCGCCGGTCGCGCGCAGCCGCGTGGGGAAGAGCTCGGGAAGATAGAACGGGAACACGCAGGCCAGACCGTAGACCGAGATGCCGACCGTGAAGTAGAGCGCGATGCGCGTCGCCGCCGGGATGTCGAAGGCGAAGGTGCAGACGATCGCGAGCACGCAGGCGATGAGGTAGCCGGCGATCATCGGCTTGCGGCCGATGTACCACGAGATCGGGATGATCAGTAGTCCGCCGATGATGCCGCCGAGGTTGAACCAGGCGGTGGCCTGGAGCTTCCACGATTCTGACAGCGCGAGCGTCGCGCTGCGGTCGAGCCCGTCGAGCGCGGCCGACGCTTGCGCCAGGCCGGTGGCCACCACCGGGATGAACGCGTTGCAGGACCACCAGGTCACCAGCACCACGAACGAGATCAGGAAGCCGCCGAGCGTGATCGCGCGCAGCTCCGGCGAGAACAGGTCCTTGATCGAGGCGCGCGCATGCTCCGGCGTCTTCACCCAGCGCTCCGGCTCCTCCAGCCGCGAGCGGAAGTAGAACACCACCGCCGCGGGCAGCAGGCCGAACAGGAACACGACCCGCCACGACAGCTCGGGCTGGTCGGGCATCAGCACGCCCGCGATGAGGTAGTTCACGCCGGTCGCCAGGAACAGGAAGATCGGCGAGGCGGTCTGCAGCAGCACGCCGAACTCCACCCGCCGATGCTCGGGCACGACTTCGGCGACCAGCGTCGCGCCTGCGGCCCATTCGCCGCCGATGCCGAGCGAGGCGATGGCGCGGAAGAAGATCAACCAGCCGAGCGAGGGCGCGAAGGCGCAGGCCGCGGTGCCGATCGAGTAGATCACCATCGTCAGCAGCAGCGTGCGGGTGCGGCCGATGCGGTCGGCGACCACGCCGAACAGGATGCCGCCAATCGCCCAGCCGGCCAGCAGCAGCGCGGTCATCACGCCGGTCCAGTAGAAGGTCGCTTCCTTCGCCACTGCCGAACCGATCTCGAGACCGAGCAGCGTCGGCACCGCGTTCGGCGCCACGTAGTTGAACAGCAGGGCGTCGAACACATCGAAGCCCCAGCCGAGCCAGGCGGCAGTGACCGCGAGCAGTTGGTAGCGGGTGAGACCGAGCATCGCCGCAGTCTACGGGCTGTGGCGTGTCGGGCCTACGGGCTGCGCTGCGCGCTAGGCGGTGACCACCACCTTGAAGCCGCCCCAGAACATGCGCTTGCCGTCGAAGGGCATGGACTTGGGGTCCATGATCTTCGCCAGGCGCTTGTCGCTCATCACCTTCTTCATCACGCGGTTCCGGTCCGACCGTGACTTGTAGACGATGTAGGAGAAGAACACGACCTCGCCCGGCTTGAGCTTCACGCTCCGCGGAAACGAGGTCCGCTTGCCCTTCTTGACGTCATCGGCGATGCACTCCTTGTAGTCGAGCGCACCGTGCTCGCGCCAAACCTTGCCGCAGAGCCTGGCTATGCGGCAGTAGGCGGCGACCTTGCGCCGCGGGACCGGGATCACGAAGCCGTCGACGTAACGACCTTTGCTCTTGGCAGCCACGGGGACCTCCTAGCGGGTCGGACAAGGGGCTACAGGTTAGGCCGCGAGGGGCGCAGGCGCCAAGAGCTGCGCCAGCACACCGGCCGCACCAGGATCGCCGGGTGGTTGGACCAGCGGCGCTCGCGTTAGTCTGCGGGTCCTCGTGCTGAGCCCCGCGGATGCCCGATCCCAACGCCACGCCCTTGCCCATCGGTTTCGTGCTGCAGGAGTACCGCATCGAGCGCGTGCTCGGGCATGGCGGTTTCGGCGTCACCTACCTGGCGCGCGACCGCTACCTGAACGCCTTGGTCGCGATCAAGGAGTTCCTGCCGCGCGATTTCTCGCAGCGCATGCCCGACGGCCGGGTCCAGCCGCGCACGCCTGCGCACCAGGAGGACTACGCCTGGGGCCTCGACCGCTTCATGCGCGAGGCGCGCGCGCTGGCGCGCTTCAAGCATCCGAACATCGTGCGCGTGGCGCGGATGATCGAGGCCAACGCCACCGCCTATATGGTGATGGAGTACGAGCATGGCCTGACGCTGTCCGAGTACCTCAAGCGTCTCGCGCCGCGGCTGACCGAGGCCGAGCTGCTCGGCGTGTTCGTGCCGCTGCTCGACGGCCTGGCCGCGCTGCATCGTCTCGACCTGATCCATCGCGACATCAAGCCCGGCAACATCTACCTGCGGCGCGAAGGCCCGCTGCTGCTCGACTTCGGCGCCGCGCGTCAGGTGGTGGGTGGCGCCGACGATGCCACGCTCACCGCGCTGGTCACACCCGGCTACGCGCCGCTCGAGCAGTACTCGAACACGCCGAACGCGCGCCAGGGTCCCTGGTCCGATCTGTATGCGGTCGGCGCGACCATGTACATGTGCATGTTTGGCTCGAGCCCGGTCGCCGCCACGGCGCGCTCGGCGGCGCTCGGCGAGAGCGAACCTGATCCCTATGTGACGGCGAAGGTCTCGGGCGTGGATCGCTACTCGACCGCGCTGCTCGAGGCGGTGGACTGGGCGCTCGCGCTCAGGGTCAAGGATCGGCCGCAATCCGCAGCGGAGCTCAAGCAGCGCCTGCTCGCTGGCGGCGTGGCGCCGGTCTGGCTGCCGGTACCGGTCGAGACGATCGAGGACGAACCGACGATCCACGCCGACCTCGGCCAGCACACGAACCCATTGTCCGGCCAGGGCATGCCACGCACCGCGGTGCTCACGCCCACGCAGGGCGGGCGGCCACGGCCGCGTTGGCCCAAGCCGCTGGCTGCGAGCGTGGTCGCCGTGGTCCTGCTCGGCGCGGCCTATGCGGCCTGGGCCCGCGTACAACGCGATGACGCTGCGTTCGCCGCCGCCACAGTCACCGCCACGGTCGAGGCCTACGCCGAGTACCTCGCGCGGTGCACGCGTTGCGCCCACTGGGATGACGCGCAGAGCGCGCGGACTGCGCTCGAGTCCAAGGCGACTGCCGCGGCGGCCGCAGCCGCCGAGCAGCGGCGCGCGGCCGAGTTCGCGGCAGCGGCCGAAGCGGCGATCGCGAACGCGCGCACGCTGGCCAGCGCGCCCGTAACGGTCACAGCGCCGGCGGCGCCGAAGCCTGCGCCGCGCAAGCTGCCCGCACCCGGCACCCGGCTCAAATACCCGCTCAGCGCTGGCGGCACCGCACCGGAGCTCGTCGTGCTCGGCGGCGGCTCGTTCCGGATGGGCGATCCCACCGGTACCGGCAACCGCGACGAGGAGCCGGTGCACAGCGTGAAACTTGCCGCCTTCGCGCTCGGCGTGCGCGAGGTCACGCGCGCCGAGTTCGCCCGGTTCGTCATCGCCACCAACTACGAGACCGAAGCACAGAAGAGCGGCGGCTGCCGCGTCACCAAGCGCGGCGTCCCCGTGCGCGACCGTTGGTCGAACTGGAAGCGCGCGCCGTTCTCGCAGAGCGAGGCCAATCCCGTGATCTGCGTCTCGCTCGGCGATGCGCAGGCCTATGTCGCCTGGCTCAGCACGCAGACCAAGCGCCGATTCCGCCTGCCGACCGAAGCGGAATGGGAATACGCGGCGCGCGCGGGCACCACCACCCGTTACTGGTGGGGCGACGAGCCCGGCATCGGCCACGCGAACTGCGAGGGCTGTGGCAAGGAGTCCCGCCCGCGGCCGATCGACACTGGAACTTTCGCCCCCAACCGCTGGGGTCTGCTCGATACCGCCGGCAACGTCGCCGAGTGGACCTGCTCGGCCTACACCCGTCGCTACAGCGGCGATGAGCTGGTCTGCGCCGCGGCCGGCGCTTTGCGCGATCGGGTGATCCGCGGTGGCGCCTGGGTGGCGACGGCGGATCGCGTGCGCAGCAGCTTCCGCGGCGCGGCACCCGCGGAGTTTGCCAGCGACACGATCGGCTTCAGGGTCGCGGCCGATCTCTAGCGTCAACCCGCGCCGGGCACAGGCGTTACCATGGGGCGAACTCCATCTCATCAGGGCGCCATCCGGTGATCGTCATGCGCACGCTCTTGCTGCTCCCGCTGTTCCTCGCGCTCGCCGCCTGCGCGCCACGCTACGACGTGCGCACCGATCACGACCCGGCGATCGACTTCGCGGCCTACAAGACCTTCGCCATCCCGCCGCGGCCGAAGCCCGACACCCCCGACATCCTCGACAACTCGCTGGTGCGCAAGCGGCTGGAGGGTATGTTCGCCAAGCACCTCAGCGCGCGTGGCTTGGTGCTCGCCGCCGAGCACGACCCGGCCGACTTGCTGGTGCGCTACTGGGTCACCACCGAGGCCAAGACCGACATCAGCACCGTGCCGAGCGCGGGCGTGATGGTGACGCCGGGTCCGTACGGCTACGGCGGCTATCCGGTGGCGTACCCGTATTGGGGCGGGCGCTGGGGCTCGATGTACCAGGACGTGATCGTGCGCAACTACACCGAAGGCACTCTGGTGCTCGACCTGGTGGATCGCGCGCGCGACGAGTTGGTGTGGCGCGCCTACGTGGTCGGCACTCTCAGTCGCGAGCGCGAGACGATGTACGAGTTGGTGGACGAAGCGCTCGGTCGCGCGTTCCGCGAGCTGCCGCGCGAGCCCAAGGCCGGCGCGGACTAGGCTCGGTGCATGGGGTCGGCAGTCGACCCGCAGGAGGTTCCGATGAGCAGTATCACGAAGTTGATGGTGGTCGCCGGTGCGCTGGTGCTCTGCGGCGGCTGCGCGACGAACGGCGCGATGAAGAACCAACCGTCAAGCTATCGCAGCACGCTCGATTCGGACGTGATGAAGGCGGTCGAGTTGCAGGCGGTCACCAACGGCGCGCAGGTCTATTGGATCAATCCGCCGCGCAAGGCCAAGCGGCCGCCGCGGTAAGGTCCCGACGCGCCGGGCCCGTGATGTCCCCGGCCTCCTAAGACGCGGACCCGACACCAGCACCGCGGCGACGTCTTGGACCGAGAAGGGTGGTGGTCGGGGGCGCTACATGGGGGTGTCGGGGGCCCGGGAACGCG
>JANNEA010000052.1:0-11887 GCA_031388175.1 Gammaproteobacteria bacterium | reverse complement strand
CACCATTTCGGGCGCACCTACATCACGTTCCAGGACCCCCCCCCCCCCTCTGACCGACCATGACCCAACTGACCATCCTCCAGTTCCCCGACCCCCGGCTCCGGACCGTTGCCCGGCCTGTCTCAGCTGTGGACGACCGGGTCAGGTCCCTGATCGATGACCTGTTCGAGACCATGTACGCCGCGCCAGGAATCGGCCTGGCGGCGACCCAGTGCGACGTGCATGAGCGGGTGATCGTGGTCGACGTCTCGGACGAGGGCAACGAACCTCTGGCGCTGGTGAACCCCGAGATCCTGCTGCGCGACGGCATCGAGCGCATGGACGAGGGTTGCTTGTCGGTGCCGGGGGTTTTCGAGGAGGTCGAGCGCGCCGACCGGGTCAAAGTACGTGCCCTCGATCGAGCTGGCAGAACCTTCGAACTAGAAGCGCACGGCCTGCTCGCGGTCTGCATCCAGCATGAGATTGACCATCTCGACGGCAAGCTGTTCGTCGATTACCTCTCGGACCTGAAGCGGACGCGGATCCGCAGCAAGCTCGAGAAGGAGCAGCGGCGGACGGCCACCGTCATCTGACGGACCGTACGCCGCTCGAACCCCCGCCTTGACCCGGCACCTGCGCCTCGTGTTCGCCGGCACCCCGGCGTTCGCCGTGCCCAGCCTCGAGGCCTTGGTCGCGGCCGGTCACAGTGTGGTCGCGGTCTACACCCAGCCCGACCGGCCTGCTGGCCGCGGGCGGGCGCTCAGCGCCTCGCCGGTCAAGCAACGCGCGCTCGCACTCGGCCTAACGGTCGAACAACCGGTGACGTTGGCCAGCGCCGCGGCACGCGCCATCCTCACGGCGGCGGATGCCGACATGATGGTGGTGGTCGCCTACGGCCTGCTGCTCGGGCCGCGCGTGCTTGCGTTGCCCCGCCACGGTTGCATCAACCTGCATGCCTCGTTGCTGCCGCGCTGGCGCGGCGCGGCGCCGATCCAGCGTGCGATCGAGGCCGGTGACGCCGAGACCGGGGTGTGCGTGATGCACATGGACCAGGCGCTCGACGCCGGTCCGGTCTACGCGCGCGAGGTGCTCGCGCTCCATGCGCGCGAGACGGCCGGATCGCTCCATGACCGCTTGAGCATCGCCGGGGCTGAGCTGTTGGCGCGGACGCTACCGGCGATCGCTGCCGGCGCGATCACGCCCGAGACGCAGCCCCGCGCAGGGGTGACCTGGGCGCGCAAGCTGGCGAAGAGCGAGGCGCGCATCGACTGGAGCACATCCGCCGAGGCGCTCGACCGCAAGCTGCGCGCGTTCACGCCCTGGCCGATTGCCGAGACGATGTGGGGCGACGAGGTGTTGCGTATCCATTCTGCCGAACCTCTTGCTTCGGCGCCGCGCACGACCGAACCAGGCATGGTGATCGTGGCGGGCGCGGCGGGCATCGTGGTCGCCTGCGGCCAGGGCGCGCTGCGCATCACGCGCTTGCAGCTCGCTGGCGGGCGCGTGCTCGAGGCGCAGGCCTTCCTCGCGGCGCGCGACCTCAGCGGCGCACGGTTCACGTGAGCGTCTGCGGGTGAGCGCGACCACCCGCGCTGCCGCGGCGCGTGCGGTCGGACGCGTGCTCGGCCAAGGCGAATCACTGTCGCGCGCGTTGCCGCGCGAGCTCGAGCAGTTGCCGGTCGGTGAACGGGCGCTCGCTGCCGAGCTCGCCTTCGGCGCGCTGCGCTACGGACCACGCTACGAGAAGGTGGTGGCGGCGCTGATGAAGCGTCCGCTGCGGGCACGCGCGCCGGCGGTGCACGCGGCGCTGTTGATCGGCGTGCACCAGTTGTTCGAGACGCGGGTCCCGGCGCACGCCGCGGTCGCCGAGACGGTCGAAGCGGTGCGCATCGTCGGCGGCGAGTGGGCGGTCGGCCTGGTGAACGCGGTGCTGCGCCGGGTCCAGGTCGAGGCGCCTGCCCTGCGCGAGCACTTCGCCCACGACGCCGAGTTCGCGCACGCCCATCCGCTCTGGTTGCTGGATGCGTTGGCTGCGGACTGGCCGGACGATTGGCCGGCGATCGTCGCTGCGGGCAATGCGCGTGCGGACCTCGCGCTGCGGGTCAATTCGCGCCACGGCACGCGCGAGGCCTATGGCGAGCGGCTGACTGCTGCTGGCATCACCAGCACGCCCCACGCGTTCGCGCGCGATGCGCTCCTCTTGCCGGACGGCGGCGAACCGACTCAGCTGCCGGGGTTCAAGGACGGCGATTGTTCGGTGCAGGACGCCGCCGCGCAGCTCAGCGTTGAGCTGCTCGACCTGGCGCCTGGGCTCCGCTTGCTCGACGCCTGTGCCGCACCTGGCGGGAAATGCGCGCACGCGTTGGAACGAGAGCCGGCGCTGGCCGAGGTGCTGGCGCTGGACCTGGACGCGACGCGGCTCGACCGCGTTGCCGAGAACCTGCTGCGCTTGGGGCTCAGCGCCCGGCTGGTGGTCGGCGATGCCGGCGCGCCTGACGGCTGGTGGGACGGCAGACAGTTCGACCGCATCCTGCTCGACTCGCCCTGCTCGGCGAGCGGGATCATCCGCCGCCACCCGGACATCAAGCTGCTGCGCCGGCCCCGCGACCTCGATGCGCTGACCCACACCCAGGCAAAGCTGCTCGATGCGCTATGGCCGCTGCTCGCTGCCGGCGGTAGGCTGGTCTACGCCACCTGTTCGGTGCTGGAGCGCGAGGGCGCGCGCCAGATCGCGCGCTTCGTCGCGCGCACCCCCGATGCCGCAGCTTTGCCGCTGGCGGTGCCCTGGGGTCGAGTGCGTGGCATGGGCCGCCAGGTGCTGCCCGGAGATTCCGGTATGGATGGGTTCTTCTACGCCGCGCTCGTGAAGCGTTCCTGAGGCGGGCATGCAGACCCGCGCCGTCGTGCTGTTGTTGGCCGCGACCACCGCGACGCTGGTCGGCGGCGTGGCGCGGGCCGCTGACGATGCCGGCACCGGGCGCTTCCAGATCCACACCGCCTACAGCGAGCTGATCGACGGCGTCTACTACCTGAACGCCGACATCGAGTACTCGCTCGACGAGCCCGCGCTGAAGGCGCTCGAGTCCTCACTGCCGTTGACGATCAAGGTCGAGATCGAGCTGATCCGCGACCGGCGCTTCGTCTGGGACGAGACTGTGGCCAGGCTCGAGCACGTCGACCAGATCGCCTATCACCCGCTGTCGCAGCGCTACCTGGTGCGCGAGCTCGCCACCGGCGAGGTCGAGAGCTTCGCCAGCTACCGCGCGGCGGTCGCCCGTCTCGGCCAGGTCAGCGATGTGCCGTTGATCGACACGCGGCTGCTCGACCCCGACGCCCGTTACCGGGTGCAGATCCGAGCGGTGCTCGACCTGAGCGAGTACTCCGCGCCGCTGCGGGTCTACGCCAAGTTCTGGCAGGACTGGACCATCAGCTCCGAATGGTACGAGTGGGTGCTGCGGTGAGACTGCGTCGTACCACCGTCAACAAAGTCCTGCTCGGCGTCGGTCTGGCGCTGATCCTCGGCTCGCTCTGGCTGCTGACGACCACCACCGAGAACTCGGCCGAGTTCGACCGGCTGCACCTCTGGCTGCTGCTGTTCAACGTGGTCGGCGCGATCGTGCTGCTCGGCCTGATCGCCTACAACATCGCCAAGCTGGTGCGTCAGTATCGACGCGGCGCGCCCGGCTCGCGTCTGACCGCGCGCCTGGTGTCGATGTTCACCGCGCTGGCGATCCTGCCGGTGCTGGTGGTCTACCTGTTCTCGTTCGATTTCATCAGCCGCGGCATCGATTCCTGGTTCGACGTCCGCGTCGAGCAGGCGGTCGAGAACTCGCTCGAACTGTCGCGTGCTGCGCTCGAGGTGCGCACCCGCGAGCTGCTCGAGCGCACCGAGCAACTCGCGGCCGAGCTGCGCACCACGCCGGATGCGATGCTGGCAGGCAAGCTCTCGCGGATGCGCGAGCAGGTCGGCGCGGTCGAGCTCACGGCGTTCGCGGTCAGCGGCTCGATCGTCGCGTCAGCCGCGGCGCGTGGTGCGCCGGCGATCCCGCAGCCACCGCCGGACGACGTCGCGCTGCAGGCTCGCGCCGGCATCCCGCACGTCGGGCTCGATACCGTCGGTGAGGACGGGCTGATGGTGCGCGCCGTGGTGCCGATCGGTGCACCACAGTTCTCCGGCCAGACCCGCGTGCTGCAGGCGCTGTTCCCGATCGCCTCGCGCCAGAGCGAGCTTGCGGAACGCGTGCAGGCGGAGTTCGTGCACTACCGCCAGCTCGAGCTGCTGCGCCAGCCGCTGAAATACACCTTCATCCTCACCTTGTCGCTGGTGCTGCTGGTCTCGCTGCTGCTCGCGGTCTGGGGCGGCTTCTGGGCCGCGCGGCGCGTGGTGCGGCCGATCCAGGAGCTGGCCGAGGGCACCCGCGCGGTGGCCCGCGGCGACTTCGGCAAGCGCCTGCCGCAGCGCTCGCGCGATGACATCGGCTTCCTGGTGCTGTCGTTCAACGAGATGACGGCCAAGCTGTCCGGTGCGCGTGAGGACACGGCCCGTTCCCAGCAGTTGGTCGAGAGCGAACGCGCCTTCCTCGAAGCGGTGCTGGCCAGGCTGTCATCGGGCGTGATCGTGCTCGACGCGGCGGGCAAGGTGCGCAGCGCCAACGCCGCCGCGTTGGCGATGCTCGGCGCCGAGCTGGACCAGCTGGCCGGCCGCACACTGCAGTTCATCGACCGGGTCGGTGGCGTCACTCGCCAGTTCGTCGACGCGATCGCGCCACGGCTCTCCGCCGGTGAGCGTGAGTGGCGCGAGGAGGTCGTGCTCAAGGGCGAAGGCTCGCGCCGTATCCTCACTTGCAGCGCGACCACGCTGCCCAGCGACGAGGGCACGGTGCTGGTGTTCGACGAGCTCACCGCGCTGGTGCAGGCGCAGCGCGACGCCGCCTGGGGCGAGGTCGCCCGCCGCCTGGCGCATGAGATCAAGAACCCGCTGACGCCGATCCAGCTCGCCGCCGAACGCATCCGGCTCAAGTTCCTCGACAAGCTGCCGCCGGCCGACGCCGAAGTGCTGGAGCGCTCGACCCGCACCATCGTGCAGCAGGTCGAGGCGCTGCAGGAGATGGTCAAGGCGTTCTCTGAATACGCGCGCGCGCCGCAGATGGAGGTCACGCGCTTCTCGCTCGGTGCGTTGGTGAGCGAGGTCGCCGAGCTGTACCGCGAGCGCGAGGGCGCGGCGCGGATCCGGGTCCAGCTCGATGCCGCGCTGCCGCAGATCGAGGCCGACAGCAACCGCATCCGGCAGATGCTGCACAACCTGATCAAGAACGCGCAGGAAGCGCTCGAGGGTCGCAGCGACGGTCTGGTGCAGGTCGCGACCAGGCTGGTGCGCGACCGTGAGGTGCAGGTCGCCGAGCTCTGCGTCGAGGACAACGGCGCCGGCTTCGCACCCGCCATCCTCGAGGCTGCGTTCGAGCCCTACGTGACCAGCAAGCCGAAGGGCACCGGCCTCGGCCTCGCGATCGTCAAGAAGCTGGCCGAGGAGCACGGCGGTTCGCTCACGGTGAGCAACCGCGCCGAGGGCGGTGCGCGCATCACGGTCAGGCTGCCGCTCGACACGCGGCGCGAGGACACCATCCCGTTGTCGCGGAGATCGGCATGAGCACGGCACGCATCCTGGTGGTCGACGACGAGGCCGACATCCGCACGCTGGTGCAGGAGATCCTGGCCGAAGAGGGTTACGAAGTGACCACTGCGGGCAATGCTGCCGCCGCCCGTTCAGCGCGCTCGGCGCAGAAGCCCGACCTGGTGCTGCTCGACATCTGGATGCCCGACGTCGACGGCATCACGCTGCTCAAGGAATGGGCTCTCGAGGAGGGTGGGGTGGGCGCAGTGGTGATGATGTCCGGCCACGGCACCGTTGACACCGCGATCGAGGCGACCCGCCTGGGCGCACTCGACTTCATCGAGAAACCGCTGTCGCTGGCCAAGCTGCTGCGCACGGTGCAGAGCGCGCTCGACAAGGCGCGCCTCGGCGGCGGGCGCCGGCTGCGGACCGCGGCCGCCGCGCTGCTCGAGCCGATCGGCCGCTCGCGCGTGGTCCAGGCGCAGCGCGAGCAGGTGCGCAAGGTCGCGCTAGCCGACACACCGGTGCTGTTCGCGGGCGAGCCCGGAACCGGCCGCGAGACGCTCGCGCGCTTCCTGCACTCGATGAGCCCGCGCGCGGCGCAACCGTTCGTCGCGGTCGCGGTCGGCGCGCTGCGCGACGGGGATGCATTGGCCACGTTGTTCGGCAGCGCGGCCGGCCCCGGTCTGCTCGAGCAGGCGGGGAGTGGAACCTTGTTCCTCAACGAGCTCGGCGACATGAGCGCTGAGGTCCAGCGCCTGTTGAGCGCGACCTTCGAGGCCCGCAGCTTCACCCGCGTCGGCAGCGCGCAGCCGTTGCCGTTCGCGGCACGATTGGTGTCGTCGGCCGCGACCGACATCGTTGCGCGCGTGGATCGCGGTGAGTTCCGCCGCGACCTGTTCAACCAGCTGGACGTCGTGCAGCTGCGGATCCCGCCGCTGCGTGACTACCGCGAAGATGTACCCGACCTGCTGCGTTACTACGTCGACCTGCTGGTCGACGCCGAGGGCTTGAAGTACCGGCGCTTCTCGGTCGCGGCGCAGAACCGCCTGCGCAACTACCCCTGGCCGGGCAACGTGCGCGAGGTGAAGAACATCGTGCACCGCTTGCTGGCGCTCGGCGGCGCCGACGAGATCTCGCTCGAGGAGATCGAGGGCGTGATCGTGCGCGAGGCCAACGCCGAGCGCGAGCCGTTGGTGAAGCAGGACCTGTTGGCCTTGCCGTTGCGCGAGGCGCGCGAGGCGTTCGAGCGCGCCTACCTCGAGCAGCAGCTCCAGCTCGCCGGCGGGCGGGTGGGCAAGCTGGCCGAGCGCGTCGGCATGGAGCGCACGCATCTCTACCGCAAGCTCAAGCAGCTCGGCATCGAGATCGGCGGCGAGAAGGAAGAGGACTGATGCGGCGTGCCGTGCTCGCAGCGCTCGCGCTCGCGGCGGCGCTCGTCGCGTCACCCGCGCTCGCCGCCCCCCAAGGGGGCGCCGGAGCGGCGAACGCTCCCATCGACGCCCAAGCGCGCTGCCTGGCCAAACAACTGCGCAAGCATGGCGGTCCCGAGGGCGGCCGCGCCTCCGCGCTGAAGGCGCACTTCGAGTGCTTCCCCGCCGACCCGCAGCGCTTCGTCGAGCTGTTCGATGCGGGCAGTCCGCTCGCCGCCGATCACAGCGCGTATCTGGAGCTGTTCTTCGCCGCGCGCGGCGCGGTGTCGGAGCGCGAGTGGAGCGCGAAGGCGATCGGCGTGTTGGCCGGCGGAGCGTGGCGACCGGGGGCGATCGATTTCTACGCCGACCTGCTGTTGCTGCAGCTGAGAGCGCGCGCCCCCGCGCTGCTGGATGCCGCAGGCAGGTTGGGTGACGCAGCGCTCGAATCGTTCTGGCGCGCGCTGTTCGGCAGCGCCGAGGGGTTCAAGCCGGATGCCGCGGTCTGCGCGGGTCGCGAGGTGCAGCGCGCCTGTACGGTGCTGGCGACGCTCAACGCTTCGGCCTGAAGTCCCCTTCCGATTCGAACTTGAGCCCGCCCGCGGGGAAATCCTGGGTCGAGAGCTTGCGCATCAACTGGTAGGCCTTGCGCTCCGGGTCGGGTTGCACGCCCTTCTGGCGGTCCTGCGTGTTCGAGTGGATGTGGCCCTCGACCAGCGCGCCCTGCTCGTCGAGCGTGACCGCCAGCACCGGCGCGAGACCCGCGGTGCCGTTGATCGAGATGCCGTACCAGGTGGCGAAGTTGCCGAGCGAGTAGGCGACCAGGCGCCCCTTGTACAGCTCGAGCGCGCGCGGCACATGCGGGCCGTGGCCGATCACGAGGTCGGCGCCGGCGTCGATCACCGCGTGGCTGAACGCGACGAGGTCACCGCGCTGTTCGCCCCTGAACTCCTCCATGCCCTTCACCACGTGCGTGCGGTCGGCGCCTTCGCCGCCGCCGTGGAAGGACACGATCACGAGGTCCTTCTCGGCGGCGAGCTTCTTGACCTTCTCCACCGCGCCCGCGATGTCGAGCAGCGAGTGGTTGCCCGGATTCGGCGCGAAGGCGATGAACGCGATGCTGCGGCCGGCCTTGCCGAACTTCAGGATGTCGCCTTCGGGCCGCGCCTCACTGGTGTCGCGGCCCGATTGGCCGATCCAGGCGTCGCGCAGCGCCTTCTTGCTCGAGTCGCGCCCTTCTTCGCCGAAGTCGCGGGCGTGGTTGTTGGCCAAGCTCATGATGTCGAAGCCGGCCTCCTTGAGCGTCTCGGCGAAGCGGGTCGGGGTGCGGAACAAGTAGCAGGACGCCGGGTCCTTGCAGACCTTGGTCGGGGGCAGGTCGTCGGCCAACGCGCCTTCGAGGTTGCCGATCGTGAGGTCGGCGTCGTTGAGCAGGTCCTTCACCGCCGCGAGCTGCGCCTGACCGTTGTCGAGCGGCAGGCGGTCCTCGGGGTAGTCGGTGCCGAGCATGATGTCGCCGACCGCCTTGATGCGGATCGGGCCCTCGACCGGGTTGGTCGGCATCTCTGCCTCCGGCGGCGCGGGCACGTCCGAGGGATCGGGGAAGGCGAAGTCCTCGACCAGCGTCGGGCCCGCGGCGGCCGGGCTGGCCAACGCAGCGGCGGGCGCCGCGGCGCCGGCGTCAGGCAAGGGGGTGGTTGCCGCGCAGCCGGCAAGCGCCAGCACTGCGGCGAGGGTGAGCAGTCGCATCGTTGGGAGCCTCAGGCGCTGCCGCGCAGCGTCATGAACTTGATCTTGTGCTCGTCGAGCCGCGCGCGGATGCGCGCGAACTCGGCCTCGTCCTTGATCGGTCCGACCCGGACCCTGAACCAGGTGTCCTTGTCGTCGACCACGTTCTTCTGGATCTTCGCCTCGACGCCAAGCAACGCGAGTTGCGCGCGCAGCTTGTCGGCTTCGGGCTCGGTGCGGAACGCGCCGACCTGCAGCACGTAGATCGTGGCGGCGGTCGCGGCAGGGGCCGTGCCGGTCGGCGGTTTCGCCTCCGGCTTGATCTGCCCGGGCACCACCACCTGGAAGTCCTCGAGCATCCCGTAGAAGTCGAACTTGGTCGGTTCTGTCGCTGCCGCGATGGTGGCCGGTGCCGGCGCGTTGCGCGCCAATTCCTGCTGCACTGCCTGCGGCGTGCCCACCCGGTACAACACCGTGAGGATCACGCCGAGTGCTAAGCCGGCGATGAACCAGACCGGGCCGGGGACCCCGCCGCCGCGCTTCGGCGCCTTCGATTCACTCTTGTAGTCCTTGGCCATCTACATGCTCTCCGGTGCGCTCACGCCGAGCAGGCTGAGTCCGTTGCCGATCACCACCTTGGTCGCCGCCACCAGGCACAGGCGCGCGTCGCGCAGCGCCGCGTCGTCGACGATGAACTGGTGCGAGTTGTAATAGGAGTGGAAGTCGTTCGCCAGTTCGCGCAGGTAGTGCGGCAGATGATGCGGCGCGCGCTCGCGGGCCGCCAGCGCGACCCGCTCGGGGTAGCGGGCCAGGGTGCGCAGCAGCGCCTGCTCGTGTTCGTTGTCGAGCCGGGCCAGATGGGCGCGACCGTTCGCCGCGTCCCAGCTGAAGCCCTTCTCGGTCAACTGGCGGAACACGCTCGCGATCCGCGCATGCGCGTACTGCACGTAGAACACCGGGTTGTCGTTGCTCTGCGAACGCGCGAGCTCCAGGTCGAACTCGAGGTGCTGGTCGTTGCTGCGGTTGAGGTAGAAGAAGCGGGTCGCGTCGCGACCGGCCTCGTCGATCAGGTCCTTGAGCGTGACGAAGTTGCCGGAGCGCTTGCCCATCTTGCCGGAGGCCAGCGTCACGAACTGGATCAACGCGACCTCGAAGTCCTTGCCGCGGCCGGCGAGCGCTTCGATGGAAGCGCGCACCCGCGCGATGTAGCCGTGGTGATCGGCGCCCCAGACTTCGATCAGCAGGTCGTAGCCGCGCTCCACCTTGGCCACATGGTAGGCGACGTCGGCGGCGAAGTAGGTGTGGGCGCCATCGGCGCGCACCAGCACACGATCCTTCTCGTCGCCGAGCTTCTCCGTCGCGAGCCAAGTCGCGCCGTCCTTGGTGTAGACGTGGCCCTTGGCCCTGAGCGCCTCGATGCCGTGTTCGATCGCGCCAGCCTCAAGCAGCGCTCGCTCGCTCTGGAAGCGATCGAAGCGCACGCCGAAGTCGGTGAGCGTGGTCTTGATCGTCGTCAGCTGGTCAGCCAAACCGGCGTCGCGCACCAGCGCAAAGTCGGCGCCGAGCAGGCGCTTGGTGTTGTCGATCAGCGCGTCGGCATGCGCGTCCTTGTCACCGCCCGCGGGTTCGTCGGGCGGCACGCCCAGGCTCGCCTCACCCCAGCTGCGCTCGAAGCGCGCGCCGTGCGCGGCGCGCAGCGTGGCCGCGCACGCCTTGATGTAGTCGCCGGGATAGGCGTTCACAGGGAACTTGACCGGCTGGCCGGCGGCCTCGAGGTAACGCAGCCAGACCGACAGCGCGAGGATGTCAGCCTGACGGCCGGCGTCGTTCACGTAGTACTCGCGCGTCACCGTGTGGCCGGTGGCCTCGAGGATGTTGGCCAGCGCGTCGCCGAACGCGGCGTTGCGGCCGTGGCCGACGTGCATCGGGCCGGTCGGGTTCGCCGACACGAACTCGATCAGCACCTTGCGGCCGTGTAGCTTCGTCGCGCGGCCGAAGCCCGTGCCAGCGTCGAGGATGGCGCCGACCAGTGCGTGCTGCGCACTTGCGGCGAGGAACACATTGATGAAGCCGGGGCCGGCGATCTCGAGCTTGGTCACGAGATCGGAGGGCGGGAAGGCCTCGATCAACGCCGCAGCCAGGTCACGCGGCTTCATCCCGAGCGGCTTGGCCAGCGCCATCGCCAGGTTGCAGGCGAAATCGCCGTGTGCCGGGTCGCGGGTGCGCTCGACGCCGACCTTCGACGCAGCCTTCGCCGTCGCGCTGCGCGGCGCGATGTCCTCAGGCAGTCTGCTGAGCGCCTCGGCGAACAGCGCTTCGATCTGGTCCTTCAAGGCGGCACTCGTGGGGTCGGGGCGGCGGGCCGCAATACTACCGGGCTAGACCAATTCCTGCGGGTCGACGTCGAGGCTCCAGCGCGCCCGCCGCGCCTCGGGCAGCGCCGGCAGTCCCGGTGTCCAGCGCGCGAGCAGGGCGTGCAGCCGCGCGCGGCTGTTCGCGCGCAACAGCAACTGGGCGCGGAAGCGTCCCGCGCGGCGCTCCATCGGCGCCGGCGCCGGCCCCATCAGCTCGACACCAGCACAAGCAGAATCGGTCGCCTGCACCGACTCGGCCGCGGCACGGGCCGCCATGAGGAAGGCCAAGGCCTGCGCCGCGGACACTGCTTCAGCCCGCAGCAGTGCGAGCGCGGCGTAGGGCGGCAGCCCCGCTTCGCGCCGCTCGACCAGTGCCTGTTCGGCGAACGCCGGGTAGCCGCCCTTGAGCAAAGCCGCCAGCAAGGGATGCTCGGGATGGCGGGTCTGGATCAGCACCTCGCCCGGCCGGTCGGCCCGCCCCGCGCGCCCGCTCACCTGGGTGATCAACTGAGCCATGCGTTCGGCCGCGCGGAAGTCGGCGCCGAACAGGCCGTGGTCGGCCTCGACGATCCCGACCAGCGTCACGTTCGGGAAGTCGTGGCCCTTGGCCAGCATCTGGGTGCCGACCAGGATCTGTGCGCGGCCGCTCTGGGCTTCGGCCAGCAGGGCCTCGAGAGAACCTTTGCGCCGCGTGGTGTCGCGGTCCACCCGCACCACGCCGACATCCGGGAACAGCGCGGCAAGGGCGTCGTCGAGACGCTCGGTGCCGCGGCCGAGCAGCCGCAGTTCCGCGCTGCCGCAAG
>JANNEA010000049.1:0-3991 GCA_031388175.1 Gammaproteobacteria bacterium | reverse complement strand
CTCGTACTACCCGAACTGAAGGGAAAGCTCGACGGCTTCTCGATCCGCGTGCCGACGATCAACGTCTCGCTGGTCGACCTCACCTTCATCGCCAAGCGCGACACCACGGTCAAGGAGATCGACGAGATCATGCTGGCGGCGGCCGACGGCGAGCTCAAGGGCGTGCTGGCGTTCACCCGCGAGCCGCTGGTGTCCTCGGATTACAACCACACCGCAGCCAGCTCGACCTACGACGCGACCATGACCAAGGTCATCGGCCGCACCGTCAAGGTCTGCGCCTGGTACGACAACGAGTGGGGTTTCTCCAACCGGATGCTCGACACCACGGTCGCCCTCTGGCAGGCGAAGTGACCGCAAAGTTTCTGCGCATGGCGGAGCTCGAGCTCCGCGACCAGCGCGTGCTCATCCGTGAGGACCTCAACGTGCCGATCGCCGCCGGCCAGGTCACCAGCGATGCGCGTATCCGCGCCGCGCTGCCGACGATCCAGCTGGCCCAGGCCAAGGGCGCGCGGATCATGGTGATGTCGCACCTCGGTCGTCCGACCGAGGGCCGGTTCGATCCCGAACTGTCGCTCGCGCCTGTGGCCGAGCGCCTGACTGCGCTGCTCGGCAGCAAGGTCCGCCTGGTGCGTGACTGGCTCGACGGCGTCGAAGTCGCGCCCGGCGAAGTGGTGCTGTGCGAGAACGTGCGCTTCAACCAGGGCGAGAAGCAGGACGACGAGGCGCTCGCCCGGCGGATGGCGGCGCTCTGCGATGTGTTCGTGATGGACGCGTTCGGCACTGCGCACCGCGCCGAGGCCTCGACCCATGGGGTCGCGAGGTTCGCACCGATAGCTGCCGCCGGCCCGCTGTTGGCTTCCGAGCTCGACGCGCTCGGCCGCGCGCTGTCCAACCCCAAGCGGCCGCTGGTCGCGATCGTCGGCGGCAGCAAGGTCTCGAGCAAGCTGACCGTGCTCGATGCGCTGACCAAGGTGGTGGACAAGCTGATCGTCGGCGGCGGCATCGCCAACACCTTCATCGCGGCGGATGGCCATGACGTCGGCAAGTCGCTGATCGAGGCGGATCTGATCCCCGAAGCCCGCCGCTTGATGGACGCAGCCCGCGCCCGCGGCGGCGAGATCCCGGTGCCGACCGATGTGGTGGTCGCCGAGCGCTTCGCCGCGGATGCCGAGGCCGACGTGCGCCAGGTCGCCGCGGTGGCGCCGAGCGAGATGATCCTCGACATCGGGCCTGACACGGCCGAGCGTTTCGCCAAGCTGTTGAAGGAAGCAGGCACCATCGTCTGGAACGGCCCGGTCGGCGTGTTCGAGTTCGACCAGTTCGGCGAGGGTACCAAGGTGCTGGCCGAGGCGATCGCGGCGAGCCCGGCGTTCTCCATCGCCGGCGGTGGCGACACGCTGGCGGCGATAGAGAAGTACGGGGTCGGCGATCGCATCTCCTACATCTCGACCGGTGGCGGCGCCTTCCTCGAGTTCCTCGAGGGCCGCACGCTGCCGGCGGTCGCGATGCTCGAGAGTCGGGCGAAGGGTTAAGGTGGCGTCCATGCTCCGTCGCACCAAGATCCTCGCCACCCTCGGCCCCGCCACCGACAAGCCCGGCGTGCTCGAGGCGATGGTGCGTGCCGGGGTCGACGTGGTGCGGCTCAACTTCTCGCACGGCGACGCCGCCGACCACCGCCGGCGCATGGCGCTGGTGCGGGCCGCGTCGGCCGCCACCGGCCGCGACATCGGCGTGCTCGGCGACCTGCAGGGACCGAAGATCCGCATCGAGCGCTTCCGCGACGGCGCGGTGATGCTGGTGGACGGTCAAAGCTTCACGCTCGACGCCGCGCTCGACGCCGATGCCGGCACCAGCGCTGCGGTCGGCATCACCTACAAGGAACTGCCGGCCGACGTGAAGAGCGGCGATCGCCTGCTGCTCAACGATGGCCTGCTGGTGCTGGTGGTCGAGAAGGTCGCCGGCCCGCGCATCGAATGCCGGGTCGAGTCGGGCGGCGAGCTCAGCAATTCCAAGGGCATCAACCGGCAGGGCGGCGGCTTGACGGCGAAGGCGCTGACGCCGAAGGACCTGGCCGATATCGCCATCGCCGCCGAGCTCGGCGTGGACTACCTCGCGATCTCGTTCCCGCGCGACGCGGCCGACATCGAGGACGCGCGGCGGCTGACCCGTGCGGCCGGCAGCCAGGCGCGGATCGTCGCCAAGATCGAACGGGCCGAGGCGGTGACCCACCTCGAGCAGATCGTGCAGGTCTCGGACGCGGTCATGATCGCGCGCGGCGACCTGGCGGTGGAGATCGGTGATGCCGAGCTGCCCGGGGTGCAGAAGCACATCATCCAGGTCGCGCGCGACCTGAACACCGTGGTGATCACCGCGACCCAGATGATGGAGTCGATGGTGGTGAACCCGGTGCCGACGCGGGCCGAGGTGCTCGACGTCGCCAACGCGGTGATGGACGGCACCGATGCGGTGATGCTGTCGGCCGAGACCGCCTCGGGCAAGCATCCGGTGAAGGTGGTCGAGGCGATGGCGCGGGTCTGCATGGGCGCCGAGAAGGAGCGCATGACGCAGCGCTCCAAGCACCGCCTCGACAGCCACTTCGAGAACATCGACGAGGCGGTGGCGATGGCCACCATGTACGTCGCCAACCACCTCGACGTGAAGGCCATCGGCGCGCTGACCGAATCCGGTTCGACCGCGCTGTGGATGTCGCGCATCCGCTCCGGCATCCCGATCTACGCGCTGACCCGGCACGAGGCCACCCGGCGCCGCGTCACGCTCTACCGCGGCGTCTACCCGATCGCGTTCGACGTGCTGCATGCGAACCCCGAGCATGTGCTGCGCGAGGCGGCCGAGGAGCTGACCCGCCGCGGCGCGGTCGCGCGCGGCGACCTGGTGGTGTTCACCAAGGGCGAGCTGTCCGGCGTCACCGGCGGCACCAACGGCCTCAAGATCGTGCGGGTCGGGGACTAGGATGCCGCGCGGCCTCAGGTTGCTGCTGGTCTGTGCCGACGAGGAGTCGGGTCATGCGCTCAGCGATGCGCTGCGCACCACCGGCTGCATGGTCGAGGGCGCGCCCGACTGCGTCGTGGCGCTGGCCCGCCTGCAGCGCCCCGATCCGCCGCAGGTGGTGGTGCTGGCCGAGGCCGCCGGCAGCCGCGTGCCCGCCGACACCTGCCGCCAGCTGCGCAGCCAGTTCCCCGACCGTGCACTGAAGGTGGTGGTGGTGGTGCGCGATGCCACCGACCTCGAGCGCGCGGTCGCTGCCGGCGCCGACGAGGTGCTGCGACTGCCGCTGCTGCCGCGCGAGCTCGAGCTGCGGCTGCGCGCCACGCGCCGCGCGCTCGACCTGCACCGCAGCGCGGCCGGCGACACCGGCCACGACCCGCTCACCGGGCTGTGGTCGCACGCGATGACGGTCGAGGTGCTGAGCCGCGAGCTCGCGCGCGCCGAGCGCGTGCCGCAGCCGATCTCGGTGCTGTTGATCGACATCGACCATTTCGCCGAGCTCAACGATGAGCACGGTCATCGCCTGGGCGACGAGGTGCTGACCGAGGTCGCGCAGCGGATGAAGGTCGCGCTGCGCTCCTATGACCTGCTGGGGCGCTTCGGCGGCGACGAGTTCCTGGTGGTGCTGCCGAACTGCGGCCGGGCCAATGCAATCGAAGTCGCCGACCGCATCCGGCGCGCGTTCACCGAGAGCCCGATCCTGATGCTTAAAGCCAGCGTGTCGCTGACGCTGTCGGTCGGCATCGCCACCACCCAGCGCGAGCGGCGCTCAAGCACCGCCGATGTCGTCCGCGCGGCCGAGATTGCTCTGGAAGAGGCCAAGCGCATGGGCCGGGACCGAGCGGAAGTCGCTGGGGCTGTTCACGGCGCACCGCGCGCGCCTTAAGGGCCTGCTGCTCGGCCCGGGGGGCGCACCCCCCGGCCCGCGACCGGCCGCGGGGGGGCGGGTTTTTGCGGTGGGCCCGGCGGGGGGCCCCGGGCCCCC
>JANNEA010000046.1:0-1754 GCA_031388175.1 Gammaproteobacteria bacterium | reverse complement strand
CCGGTCTCTAGTGCAGACCGGCACACCTGCCGCATCGCCACTTGAGGTCCAAGAGATGTTCCGTTCGATCGTCACTGCTCTCGCGCTGGTCGCGAGCCTCGCTTTCAGCTGGGCCGCGCTGGCCGCGGACCCGGTCTTTGTCGGCGCTGCGGATGGCGGCGGGCGCGCCGCGATACGAGGCTATGACCCGGTGGCATACCACTTGGAGCTGAAGCCCGTGCTCGGGAAGCCTGAGTTCAACGCCGATTGGAACGGCGCGGAGTGGCGCTTCGCGAGCGCTGCGAACCGCGACGCCTTCCTGCTCGACCCCGCGCGCTACGCGCCGGTGTTCGGCGGCTACTGCGCGTTCGGCGCCTCGCGCGGCTACAAGGTCTCCACCGACCCTGAAGCGTTCGCGATCGAGGGTGGCAAGCTCTATCTCAACTACTCGATCCCGGTCGCCAACACCTGGAACAAGGACCGGCCGGGTTACATCGTGAAAGCGACCACCGAGTGGAAAACGCTCGAGGCCGAGCCCTACGCCACCGACGACGACAGCGTGGCGAAGGCCAAGGCCAAGCAGGCCGCGGGCAAGTGAGCCGCGCGGCCCGCATCGCGATGCTGGCGCTGATCACAGCGCTCCCTCCGGGCCCAGCGCTGGCGATGCTCGCACCCGCCGCGGCGCAGCCTCTGCCGGAGTTCACCCAGGATGATGCGTCGCAGTGGTTGAACTCCGCACCGCTTCGCACCTCCGATCTGGTCGGGAGTGTGGTGCTGCTCGATTTCTGGACCTTCGAATGCTGGAACTGCTACCGCTCGATCCCATGGCTCAAGCAGGTCGAGCAGCGACTTGGGTCGCGCGGCTTGCGCGTGGTCGGCATCCACACGCCGGAGTTCGATCGCGAGCGGGTGCGGGCGAGCGTCGCTGCCAAGCTCAAGCAGTTCGGCGTGGCGCACCCCGTGATGCTGGACAACGACTACCGCTACTGGAACGCGCTCGGCAACCAATATTGGCCCGCGTTCTATCTCGTCGACAGGAAGGGACGCTTGCGAGCCCTCTACGTCGGCGAGACCCACGCCGGGGATGCACAGGCACTGCGAATCGAGGACGCGATCGCTTCTCTTCTCGCTGAGTAACGCACGCTCGGTCTCGGTCCCTCACTATCTCCTTCGCCGCTCATGCAGGCAGACCTGAAATCGCGTCGAAGGAGATAGTGAGGGACCAGCCCTAGCGCTTGGTCAAGGTAATAAGAGCAACGGCGCCGACGATGATGACGGTGCCTGCCCAGCCCCAAGGATCAAGAGATTCGCCGGCGAAGGTCATGCCCAGGATCACCGCGATCACCGGGTTCACGAAGGCATAGCTCGTGGCCAATGCCGGTCGCACCTTCTCCAGCAGGTAGAAGTACGCGGTGTAGGCGACGATCGAGCCGGCGAAGATCTGCCACAACCACGCGAGCAGCGGCCAGGTGGTGAAGTGATCGGGCCAGGGCTCGCCGTGCAGCACGGCCGCTACGCCAAGCAGCACGCCGCCGGCCAGCATCTGCGTCGCTGAGAGCATGAAGCCCTTGGGCAGGTCGAGGTCGCGCGCCAGCATCGAGCCGATGGCCCAGGCGATCGGTGCGAGCAGCAGCGCGATCGCGCCGATGCCAGTGTTGAAGATGCCGCCGTCGAGGTTGAGCAGCAGCACGCCGATGAAGCCGGCGCCGACGCCGATGAGCTCGATACGCGTGCTCGGCCTTCCCCGCAGCGTGCTGAACACCGTGGCCCAGATC
>JANNEA010000027.1:0-2142 GCA_031388175.1 Gammaproteobacteria bacterium | reverse complement strand
ACCAGCACGCGCTGCCGGCCTCGTTGCTCGCGGTGGCGCGCGCCGGTGCCGGCACCAACAACGTGCCGGTGGCGGCGCTCGCGCTGCGCGGCATCCCGGTCTTCAACGCGCCCGGCGCGAACGCCAACGCCGTCAAGGAATTGGTGATCGCCGCGCTGTTCCTCGCCGCGCGCAATGTCACGCCCGCATGGTCCTTCGTCGAAGGCCTGCTTTCGAAGAAGGAGCTGGAAGGCGCGGCGCTCGACCAGGCGGTGGAGCAGGGCAAGAAAGATTTCGTCGGGCGTGAACTGCCGGGCCGCACGCTCGGCGTCGTCGGGCTCGGCGCGATCGGCGTCAAGGTGGCGAACGCGGCGCGCGGCCTCGGCATGCGCGTGATCGGCTTCGACCCTGAGATCACGGTGCAACGCGCCTGGCAATTGGACGCGGCGGTCGAGCAGGCCCAGACGCTCGACGAGCTGTTCGCCCGTAGCGACTTTGTGACCGTGCACGTGCCGCTGGTCGATGCCACGCGTGGCGTGGTCAACGCCCAGCGCCTCAAGCTGGCCCGACCGGGCAGCGTGCTGCTCAACTTCGCCCGCGATGCGGTGGTGGATGAGACTGCGGTCGCGGCGGCACTCGCCGACGGGCGTCTCGCCGGTTACATCACGGACTTCCCGAGTGCCCGGTTCCGTGGCGATCCGCGCGTGGTGATGCTGCCGCACCTCGGCGCCTCGACGGTCGAGGCCGAGGAGAACTGCGCGGTGATGGCGGCCGAGCAGCTGCGCGAGTTCCTCGAGCACGGCAACGTGCGCAACAGCGTGAACTTCCCCGAGGTGGTGATGCCGCGCGCCGCGGATGCGGTGCGCATCGGCATCGCCAATCGCAACGTGCCGAACATGGTCGGTCAGACCACGACTGCGCTGGCGAAGGCCGGGCTTAACATCGTCGACCTGATCAACAAATCCCGTGGCGACCTCGCCTGGACTCTGGTCGATGTCGCGTCCCGCGTGCCGGAGTCGACGCTGGCCGAGGTGCGCGCGATAGAGGGCGTGCTCAACGCCAGGGTCATCTAGGCGGACCGCCATGCCGGTGCGATCCAACGAGCCACGCTTCATCGACCACTGCTGTGACGGGATCCGCGCCTTGCGTCCCTACGAGGCGGGCAAGCCGATCGCCGAGATCGAACGCGAGTTCGGCCTGAGCGGCGTGATCAAGCTGGCGTCCAACGAGAACCCGCTGGGGCCCTCGCCGAAGGCGCTGGTGGCGATGCGCGCCGAGCTCGACGGTGTGGCGCTGTATCCCGACGGCAATGCCTTCGCGCTCAAGGCTGCGCTGGCACGCAAGCACCGCGTCCTGCCTGAGCGCATCACGGTCGGCTCCGGTTCCGACCACCTGCTCGAGCTGGTGGCGCGAGCGTTCCTCGGGCCCGGCCGCTCGGCGGTGATCTCGCGCTACGCGTTCGCGATCTACGCGATCGTGACCCAGGGCGCGTCGGCCGAGCTGCGCGTCGCTGCTGCGCTGCCGCCCTCGCATTCGACACAGCCCTACGGCCATGACCTCGATGCGATGCTGGCCCTAATCGATGCCTCGACCCGCGTGGTGTTCATCGCCAACCCGAACAACCCGACCGGCACTTGGCTGGGGCGCGCCGAACTTGAGCGCTTCATGGCCGCGGTGCCGCCGACCACGCTGGTGCTGATCGACGAGGCCTACGTCGAGTTCGTGGCCGATCCGGCCTACCCGCATTGCGACGCATGGCTCGACCGGTTCCCCAACCTGATCGTGACCCGCACCTTCTCCAAGGCCTATGGCCTGGCGGGCGTGCGCGTGGGCTACGCGCTGGCCTCGGCTGAGGTCACCGACCTGATCAACCGCGTCAGGCTCGCGTTCAACCCGAACTCGCTTGGCCAGAGCGGCGCGGTCGCCGCGCTCGATGATGCCGAGCACCTGCGTCGCACGCTCGAGCTCAACCGCGCCGGGATGCGCCAGCTCGCCGACGGTTTCGACCGCCTCGGCTTGCCTCGCATCCCCTCGGTCTGCAACTTCCACAGCGTGGACGTCGGTCGTCCTGGTCGGGAGGTGTTCCAGGCGCTGCTGCGCGAAGGCGTGATCGTGCGACCGGTCGACAACTACGGGCTCACCAACCACCTGCGCATCTCGGTC
>JANNEA010000135.1:0-3287 GCA_031388175.1 Gammaproteobacteria bacterium | reverse complement strand
CTCGGAGCAAGGGTCCATGCGTTCTGTCCACATTCCATCTAACCGTACGTACAGGTAATTCCAAATGAAGATGATCATCGCCATCGTGGGCGCCACGCTCGCCCTGTCGCTCGCCGCATGCGAGAAGCAGGAAGCGGCCGCTCCGGCAGCCGCCCCGACGACTGCTCCGGCAGCCATGCCGGCCACTGCGGCGGCTCCGGCCACTGCGGCGGCTCCGACGACTGCTCCGGCCCCGGGCACTGCGCCTGCGGCTGGCGGCACCGGCGGCTAATAACCGCTAGAGCTGAGTCGATAAAGAAGGCGGGCAGCGCAAGCTGTCCGCCTTCTTCTTTTGTGCCGCCATCAGTTCGCCGGCAAACGCGGGCCGAACACTTCCTTGAGCTGATCCACTACTTTCGGCGGGATCGTCAGGTCGAAGGCGCCACCCGGGTTCACCGCCAAGCCACGCTCCCCACCGATCTGGAAGAACGCCATCGGCGCCGGGATGCGGTTCAGTCGCGGGTAGTCCGGGTACTTGGTCAGCGCGAACTCCGCGCGCATCGGATCGGTGAACACCGCGAGCACCTCGGGAAGGCCATTTTCGGCGTTCATGGTCAGAGCGTTCAGCGGTACGTCGGCCACCTTGCCGTCCCACTCGCGGTCGCACATCACCCACAGCGGTGCACGCATCATTGTCACCCACAACGTGCCGACCGAGACCAGGTCGCGGCGCGTGCCTGCGATCAGGTACTCGATCTCGTTCAGCGGCTCGGTCGGATCCTTCTTATCGGTCATCTCGTCATCTCCATCTCAGGGTTGTTGCGTATCGTCTAGAGCAAAGCGTATTCGAGATCGGCGATCAGGTCGGCGCAATCCTCGACGCCCACCGACAAGCGCAACAGCGCGTCGTCGATGCCGAGCTGGGCGCGCACCTCGGCCGGGACCGAGGCGTGGGTCATCAATGCCGGGTGGTTCACCAGGCTCTCGACGCCGCCGAGGCTCTCGGCCAGCGCGAAGATCTCGAGCCGCGCGAGCACGCGCTTGGCCTCGGCCAGGCCGCCCTTGGGCCGGAACGAGACCATGCCGCCGCCGCCGCGCATCTGGCGCTTGGCCAACGCGTGCTGCGGATGGCTGGCGAGGCCGGGGTAGGCCACGGTCGCGACCTTCGGATGCTGCGCCAACATCTGCGCCACGATGAGCGCGCTCTCGCAGTGGCGCTCCATGCGCAAGTGCAGCGTCTTCAACGCGCGCAGCACCAGGAAAGAATCGAAGGGCCCCGCCACGGCGCCGACCGCGTTCTGCAGGTAGGTGACCTTCGCCGCAAGTTCCGCATCCGCGCCGACCACGGCGATGCCGCCGACCACATCCGAGTGGCCGTTGAGGTACTTGGTGGCCGAGTGCATGACGATGTCGAAGCCATGTTCGAGCGGGCGCTGCACCCAGGGCGAAGCGAAGGTGTTGTCGCAGACCGAGATCAACTTGTGCTTCTTCGCCAGCGCCGCAACCATCGCCAGATCGATGATCTTGAGCAGCGGGTTGGTCGGCGTCTCGATCCAGATCATCCGCGTGTTCGGCTTGACCGCAGCCTCGAACGAGGCGCTGGTCAGACCGTCGCAGTACGAGAAATCCAGGCCGGCCGAGCCGCGCCGCACCTTCTCGAACAGGCGGCGGGTGCCGCCGTAGAGGTCGTCGACCGCGATCACATGGCTGCCGGTCGGCAGCAGGTCGAGCAGCGTCGCGGTCGCCGCCATGCCGGAGGCGAAAGCGTAGCCGTGGCTGCCGCTCTCAAGGTCGGCGACGCAGCGTTCGTAGGCGAAACGCGTGGGGTTGTGGCTGCGCGAGTACTCGAAGCCCTTGTGTTCGCCGGGCCCGGATTGGGCGTAGGTCGAGGTCAGATAGACCGGTGTCATCACCGCGCCGGTGGTGGGATCCGGGCTTTGCCCCGCGTGGATCGCTCGCGTGCCGAAGCCTTGTGGTCTGGATGGCTTGCCGTTGTTCGTCATGCGCGTCTCCGCAACCAGTTCAGGACATCGGTGCGCGTGATCAAGCCGAGGAAGCTGCCGGCATCGTCCACCACCGCGACCGTCGGGTCGATGCCGATGCGCTCGACCAACACCTCGACCGACGCGCGCGACGGAACCACCGGGAAGCCGGCATGCAACGCACTCGCGACCAGCTTGGTGAAGCCCTTGGTCGGGTCGTCCTGCACCGCGCGGATCACGTCGAGCTCGGTCAGCACGCCGAGCAGGCGTTCGCCTTCCATGACGGGGATCTGCGAGTAGCCGCCGTTGCGCAAGCGCACCTGCGCGGTCGCCAGCGTGTCGTTCGGTCCCACCGTGATCACCGCATGCTCGCCCTGCGGCCGGGTGATCAGGTCGCGCAGGTCACCGTGCTTGGGGATCTCGACCAGCCCGAGGTCGCGCAACCAGAAATCGTTGTACATCTTCGAGACGTAGCGCGTGCCGGTGTCGCAGGCGAAGGTCACCACGCGCTTCGGCGTCGTTTGCGCGCGGCAGTAACGCAGCGCGGCGGCGAGCAGCGTGCCGGTCGAGGAGCCGGCGTTGATGCCTTCCTTGAGCAGCAGCTGGCGAGCGGTGGCGAAGGCCTCGGAGTCCGGAATCGTGTAGGCGACCTTGGTCATGGTGAAGTCGCAGATCGGCGGGATGAAGTCCTCACCGATGCCCTCGACCAGCCAGGAGCCGCTCTTCTCGTTGAGCACGCCCTCGTTCACCCACTGCGCGAGGATCGAGCCCACCGGATCGGCCAGCACGAGCTCGACCTGCGGCGCGACCTTCTTGAAGTAGGCGGCCAAGCCGCCGATCGTGCCGGAGGAGCCCACGCCGAGCACGATCGCGTCGAGGTCATGACCCATCTGCTCCCAGATCTCGGGCGCGGTGGTCTGCTCATGGGCGGCGGCGTTGTCGGGGTTGAAGAACTGGTTGATGTAGTACCACCCGTTCGCCTTGGCGAGCGTGGCGGCGAGGTCCTGGTAGTACTCGGGGTGGCCGCGGGCCACGTCGGAGCGCGTCAGCACCACCTCGGCACCCATCGCGCGACAGTTGTAGACCTTCTCCGCGCTCATCTTGTCGGGGATGACGAGCACCAGCTTGTAGCCCTTCTGCGCCGCGACCAATGCCAGGCCGAGGCCGGTGTTACCGGCGGTCGCTTCGACGATGGTGGCGCCAGGCTTGAGGTCGCCGCGGCGCTCGGCGCCTTCGATCATCTCCAGCGCCATGCGGTCCTTGATCGAACCGCCGGGATTCGCCGACTCGAGCTTCAGGAACAGACGGCACGGCCCGACATCGAGG
>JANNEA010000171.1:0-21312 GCA_031388175.1 Gammaproteobacteria bacterium | reverse complement strand
TGCCTCGCCATGGATGGCAAGTCAGGGCGACCGGCTGCGCGGAGTGGGGCCCGGCGGCTGCCCGTTCCGGGCCGCGCGCGCGGACCGAGTGGCCAAGGCACGGCGCCACTCGCCGTCCGGCCCCGGGCCTCCGGTAGAATGCGCGCCCCTTCCCGCAGCGCCCCCACGGTGAACTCAGTGCCGAGCCCCCACAGTCTCGACTTCTTCGACGTCCGCAGCCTGCTCACCGACGACGAGCGCCTGGTGCAGGACACCGT
Source organism: Gammaproteobacteria bacterium (assembly GCA_031388175.1). Classification (GTDB taxonomy): domain Bacteria; phylum Pseudomonadota; class Gammaproteobacteria; order Natronospirales; family JANNEA01; genus JANNEA01. Next base: position 21,055 of record JANNEA010000171.1, on the reverse strand, counting down.
CGCGCGTTTCGTCGACGACAAAGTCCTGCCGATCATCGCCAAGGCCTTCGAGGACGGCCGCTTCCCGAAGGAGCTGGTGCCAGAGATCGCCGAGCTCGGCCTGCTCGGCTCGAGCATCCAGGGCTACGAGTGCGCTGGCCTCAACGGCGTCGCCTACGGCCTCATCTGCCAGGAACTCGAGCGCGGTGATTCGGGCATCCGCTCGTTCGTGAGCGTGCAGTCGTCGCTCGTGATGTACCCGATCTTCACCTTCGGCAGCGACGCGCAAAAGACGCGCTGGCTGCCGGCGATGGCCAAGGGCAAGGCGATCGGCTGCTTCGGCCTCACCGAACCGCACGGCGGCTCGGATCCGTCGAACATGAAGACCCACGCCAAGAAGAAGGGCGGCGACTGGGTGCTGAACGGCGCCAAGATGTGGATCACGAACGGCACGATCGCCGACTGCGCGGTCGTGTGGGCGCAGACCGACGACGGCATCCAGGGGTTCCTGGTCGAGAAGGGCACCAAGGGCTTCGACGCGCCGGAGGTGCATCACAAGATGTCGTTGCGCGCCTCGGTCACCAGCGCGCTCTACTTCAACGACTGCGTCATCCCGGACGCGAACCGCCTGCCGGGTGTGAAGGGCCTCAAGGGTCCGCTGTCGTGCCTGAACCAGGCGCGCTACGGCATCACCTGGGGCGCGATCGGCGCCGCGCAGGCCTGCCTCCGCGAAGTGCTCGACTACAGCAAGGACCGCATCCTGTTCGGCCGCCCGCTCAACGCCAACCAGGCCGCGCAATTGCGCATGGCCGACATGAGCCGGCGCATCACCCAGGCGCAGCTGATGAGCCTGCAGCTCGGTCGGATGAAGGACGCCGGCACGATGAACCCGGCCCACGTCTCGATGGCGAAGTGGAACAACGTGCGCATGGCGATCGACATCGCGCGCGACGCGCGCGACCTGCTCGGCGGCGCCGGCATCACGCTCGAGCACTGCCCAATCCGCCACGCGCTGAACCTGGAATCGGTGATCACCTACGAAGGCACCGAGACCGTGCACCAGCTGGTGATCGGCAAGGAACTCACCGGCGTCTCAGCCTTCTGAGGTGCGACGGCAGCGAGGGTCTGGGCCCGGGCGGTATCATGCCGCGCCCTTGTCGCTGTGCCGAGGTCGAACTGTGATTGGACCGATGCGCCATCTGCCCCGCTGGACGCTGCTGCTCGCCGCCGCCGCAATCGTCGTCGGTGGCTACCTCTACGCCACGCGTGGTGGCGAGCGCGAGCACGCCGGCGGCGCCAAACCGATCGCAGTCACCGTGGCCACCGCGGCATTGCTGCCGCTCGAGGACCGCATCGAGGCGGTGGGCACGCTCGGCGCCAACGAATCGATCACGGTCGCCTCCAAAGTGACCGCGGTGGTCACCGCGATTCGCTTCATCGAGGGTCAGCAGGTCACGGCCGGCCAAGTGCTGGTCGCGACTGAGGACAGCGAGGCGCGCGCGAATTTGGCCGCGGCCCAGGCCACCGCGCTCGAGAGCCGCAACGCCTACGAGCGCGGCCAGCAGATCTTCGGCCAACAACTGATCTCCAAGTCCGAGCTCGACCAGCTCGACGCCAAGCTCAAGGCCGACCAGGCCCGCGTGCACGCGTCCCAGGCCCAGCTCGCCGAGCACACGATCCTCGCGCCGTTCGCCGGGCGCGTCGGCCTGCGGCACGTCTCGAAGGGTGCGCTGGTGAGCGCCGGCACCGAGATCACCACGCTCGACGACACCGCGACGATGAAGCTCGACTTCTCGGTGCCCGAGACCTTCCTCGCCGCGGTCCGCGCCGGGCTCGAGATCCAGGCCCGCGCCAGCGCCTTTCCCGAGATGCAATTCAACGGCGAGGTCGCGGCCGTGGACACGCGCGTTGATCCCGAGACGCGCTCGGTCGCGGTGCGCGCGATGTTGCCGAACCCGCAAGGCCTGCTGCGCCCGGGCATGTTCCTGACCGTCAACCTGATACGCGAGCGGGTCGATGCCTTGCTGCTGCCCGAGCAGGCGCTGGTGCCGGAGCAGGACAAGCAGTTCGTGTTCCTCGTGGTGTCCGACGGCGAGGTGCGCAAGGCGGTCAAGCGCGAGATCCGCATCGGGCGTCGCCAGGCCGGCATCGTCGAGGTGGTGAGCGGCGTCGCGGTCGGCGACCTGGTGATCGTCGAGGGCACGCTCAAGGTCCGCGACGGCGCGCCGGTCACGCTGCCCGAGCCCCCAGGGCGAGCCGAAGCGCCAGCCGCGGGCGCCGGCAAGCCCGCGGGCTGAGCCATGTTCCTCTCCGATCTCTCGGTCCGGCGCCCGGTCTTCGCCACCGTCATCTCGGCGCTGCTCGTGATCCTGGGGATCATGGCGTTCCGATTGCTGCCGGTGCGCGAACTGCCCGACATCGATCCGCCGATCATCTCGATCAGCACCAACTACCGCGGCGCCTCGGCCGACGTGGTCGAGACCAAGATCACCCAGGTGATCGAGGATCGCGTCGCCGGCCTGCCCGGCCTGATCAAGCTCACCTCGACCAGCCGCGACGAACGCTCTTCGATCAACCTCGAGTTCGCGCTCGACCGGAACGTGGACGAGGCCGCCAACGACGTGCGCGACCGGGTCGGTCGCGTGGTCGGCAACCTGCCGCAGGAGGCCGATCCGCCTGAGATCGCCAAGGTCGACGCCGACACCGACCCGGTGATGTGGCTCAACCTGAGAAGCGATCGGCTGACCACGCTCGAGCTCACCGACTACGCCGACCGCGTGCTGATCGACCGCCTGAGCACGGTGGACGGCGTGGCGCGGGTGCGCATCTCCGGCGAACGCCGCTATGCGATGCGGATCTGGCTCGATCGCAAGGCGCTGGCCGCGCGCGGCATGACGGTGACCGAGGTCGAGGACGCCCTGCGCCGCGAGAACGTCGAGCTGCCGGCCGGGCGCCTCGAGTCCCAGCAGCGCGAGTTCACGCTGCGCACCGCCACCGGTTTCGCCACCGAGCAGGACTTCCGCAGCCTCACCATCGGCCGCGGCCGCGACGGCCAGCAGGTCTCGCTGGGCGAGGTCGCCCGAGTCGAGAAGGGCGCCGCCAACGAGCGCAACATCGCCCGGGCCAACAAGGTCCCGGCGATCAGCCTCGGCATCGAACAGCAGTCGAAGGCCAACACCATCGAGGTCTCCGACGGCGTGCTGGCCCAGCTCGCCGCCATCAACGCCGCGCTCCCCGAGGGCATGGTGCTCGACGTCAATTACGACCGCGCCCAGTTCATCCGCGAATCGATCCGCGAGGTCTACAAGGCGCTCGGCTTCTCGCTGGTGATGGTGCTCACCGTCATCTACATGTTCCTGGGCACGCTGCGCGCCACCATCATCCCCGGCGTGGTGGTGCCGATCTCGGTGCTGGCCGCGTTCATCGTGATGGCGCCGCTCGGCTACTCGCTCAACACCCTCACCCTGCTCGGCCTGGTGCTCGCCATCGGCCTGGTGGTCGATGACGCGATCGTGGTGCTCGAGAACTGCTACCGCCGCATCGAGCGCGGCGAGAAGCCACTGCTCGCCGCGCTCGACGGCAGCAAGGAGATCGCGTTCGCGGTGATCGCCACCACCATGGTGCTGACCGCGGTGTTCCTGCCGATCTCCTACCTGCAGGGCAACATCGGTCGACTGTTCGGCGAGTTCGGCGTGACGGTCGCTGCGGCGGTGCTGTTCTCCGGCCTGGTCGCGCTCACGCTCACGCCGATGCTGACCGCCAACCTGTTCAAGGGCCCGACCGTGCGCCGACCGCTGGTGCAGAAGTTCGACGCCTGGTTCCAGCGCATGTCGGCCGGCTACGAGCGGATTCTCGTCGCCGACGTCGCCCACCCCCGGCGCATGTTGTGGGTGCTGGTCGGCGTGACGATCGCCGCAGCGCTGTTGCTGCGCGCGCTGCCCGCGGAGTACACGCCGGAAGAGGATCGCGGCACCGTCAACTCGCAGCTGCTCGGCCCCGAGGGCGCCTCGATCGCCTACATGAGCGGCTACGTCGAGCAGATGGAAGACCGAATCATGCCGTACATCGAATCTGGCGAGGCCGACCGCATGCTGGTCCGCCTGCCCGGCGGCTTCGGCGACGGCGCGGTCAACTCAGCGCGTGCGCTCCTGCTGCTGGCGCCGTGGAGCGAGCGCGATCGCTCGGCCAAGGAGATCGCGAACGAGTTGCGCCGCGAGCTCGACAAGCTTCCCGGCGTGCAGGCGCGCGTCTCGACGCCGCGCGGCCTCGGCGTGCGCGGCGGCGACCGGCCGCTGTCGGTCGTGATCGGCGGCGGTGATTACAAGGACGTCGCGGCCGCGGCGAATCGGCTCAAGGATTGGATGGAGGAGCAGCCCGGCTTCGTCAATCCCGATACCGACTGGCGCGAGCGCAAGCCGATCATGAACATCGCGATCGACCGCGGCCGCGCCGCCGATCTCGGCATCTCGCTCACCACCGTCGGCCGCACGCTCGAGACCATGCTGGGCTCGCGCGTGGTCACCCGTTACCTCGATCGCGGTGAGGAGTACGACGTGATCCTGCAGGGCGAGGCCCGTGACCGCGCCACGCCCTCCGACCTCGACAACCTCTATGTGAGAGGGCGCGGCACCGAACTGATCCCGCTCTCCAACCTGGTCACGCTCGAGGAGCGCGCCGGTCCAGTCGAGCTCCGGCGCTTCGACCGCCTGCGTGCGGTCAACGTGTCGGCCAGCCTCGAGCCCGGCTACTCGCTCGGCCGCGCCATCAAGGACGTCGAGGCCTGGTCGCGGGCCGAGCTGCTGGCCACGGCCGGCACCGGTCTGCAGTTGCGCTGGGACGGCGAATCGCGCGAGTTCCTGGCGGCTGGCGGCTCGCTCTACGTCACCTTCCTGCTGGCGATGCTGATCGTGTTCCTGGTGCTGGCGGCGCAGTTCGAGTCCTTCGTGCACCCCTTCGTGATCCTGCTCACCGTGCCGCTGGCCGTGACCGGCGCGCTGCTCGGCCTGTGGCTCACCGGCACCTCGCTCAACGTCTACACCCAGATCGGCGCGATCCTGCTGGTGGGCCTCGCGGCCAAGAACGGCGTGCTGATCGTGGAGTTCGCCAACCAGCTGCGCGACCGCGGGATCGCGTTCGAGCAGGCCATCGTCCAGGCCTCGGTGACGCGGTTGCGGCCGGTGCTGATGACCAGCCTGACCGCCGTGTTCGGCGCCACGCCCTTGGTGCTGGCGCACGGCGCCGGCCACGAATCACGCCAGGCGGTCGGCATCGTGATCATCTTCGGCGTGAGCTTCGCCACGCTGCTCACGCTGTTCGTGGTGCCGGCGATGTACGCACTGCTGGCGCGCGGCACCCAGACGCCGGAACACGTGGAGAAGGAAATCGAGCAGCTGCGCGCGGAGCGCTGACGCATCTGCGTCGATCCCTCGCGCGCTTCACCGCCTTCGCCCCGTGCTGCGCACGGGTTCCCTCGCCACACGCCACGATGCGGGGCCGCCGCGATTCGCGTCCGTGCTCAACGCGGCTGCCCGGGCCATCCATGGCCCGGGCCCCCCGCATCGTGGCGCGCGGCTCGGCTCGGCGGAGTCGCACGCTCGACATCGACGCAGATGCGTCAGCGCACTGCGGCGCGATCGGTCCGGTGCGATGCCGTCGCGGTGGCGCGTCAGTGCGCTTGGTGGACGATCGCACCGCCGACCACGGTGAGCAACGGCACCGCCGACAGGATCTCGCGCTCCGGCACCGTCAGCAGGTCGCGGTCGAACACCGTGAGGTCGGCGCGCTTGCCGACCTCGATTGAGCCGCGCTCTGCCTCTTCGAATGCCGCGAACGCAGGCCACAGCGTGAGCGACTTCAACGCCTCCTCGCGCGTCATCGCAAGTTCCGGATGCCAGCCTTCGAGCTGTTGGCCATCCAGGCTCTTGCGCGCCACTGCGGCGTAGAACTCCACGCGCGGATCGCCCTGCTCCACCGGTGCATCGGACCCCGCCGGCACCGGCACGCCGGAATCGATGAGCTCGCGCCAGGCGTAGGCGTGCGCGAGGCGCGCTTGCCCTAAGCGGCGCGGCGCGAAGAACAGATCAGAGATCGCGTGCGAGGGCTGCATCGACGGGATCACACCGAGCGCCGCGAAGCGCGGCAGGTCGGCGGCGTCGAGCAGCTGCGCGTGCTCGACGCGCCAGCGCGGCGCCGCGACCTTGCGCTCGGTCGCGGGCACGGCGGCGAAGGCCTGCTGGTAGAGGTCGAGCACGATGCGGTTGCCGCGATCGCCGATCGCGTGGGTCTCGACCTGCAGTCCCGCGCGCAACGCGCGCGCGTACCAGTCGGCGAGCAGCTTGGGATCGTTGCGCAGCAGGCCAGAGTCCGTGGGCGAATCGCTGTAGGGCGCGAGCAGCGCCGCGCCGCGGCTGCCGACCGCGCCGTCCATGTAGAACTTGAGCGCGCGCAGCGTGATGCGTCCATCGCACTCAGGCTGCAGCGGCCCCTTGGCGAGCAAGGCCTCCGCGTCCGCGCTCGGTGCATCGAGCGCGCCGTACCAACGGATCGGGAGCTTGCCGTCGCGGCACAGTGCGCGCAGGCGATCCACGGTCGCCGCATCCACGCCCGCGTCCTGCACGCCAGTCCAGCCGAGCGCGGCCTCACGCGCGAGGCCCGCTGAGAGCGCGCGCGTGGGATCCACGCCCCCGCCCCGCGGCACCGCCTTGTCGACCAGCGCCTGCGCGTCGTCCACCAGCATGCCGTTCGGCTCGCCGCGCCCGTCTGGAGTCGCATCGCGCAGGATGCGGCCGCTGCTGGGAGCTTGCGTCTCGCGAGTCACGCCGGCGCGCACCAGCGCCGCGGTGTTCGCGACCGAGGCATGGCCGTCGGCACGCGTGAGCCAAACGGGGTTGTCGGGCGCCACGCGATCAAGGTCGGCGCGGGTCGGGAACTCCGGCGGCGTCCAATGCGTCTCGATCCAGCCGCGGCCGACAATCCATTCTTCGGGCTTGGCCTGGGCCGCGGCCGCCGCGACCTTGGCGAGGAACGCGTCTTTGCTGGTCAGGTTCTCGAGGTTGAGCGTGAGTTCGCGAGTGCCAACGCCGGCGAGGTGCATGTGCGCATCGGTGAAGCCGGGATAGACGACCGCGCCGGCGGTGAGCTCGCGCAGCATCGTGTCCGGGCCGCGTAGCGCGAGCGCTTCGGCGGCGGTGCCCACCAGCACGATGCGCCCGTCGCGCACCGCGACCGCCTCGGCCCGCGGCTTGGCCGGATCGAGCGTGACCACGCTGCCGCCGGTGACGATCAGGTCAGCAGGTTCGTTGCCGTGCCTGCCGCTGCAGCCGGCGAGCAGGACCAATGACAGCAGTGCGATGACGCGCATGGCGGGCTCCGTGACCGAGCCCGCAGTCTAAGGGCTGATCGAGACTTCGCCCGGCGCGATCTCGACCGCGTCGAGCCCGTGGCGGAACAGTTTCAGCGGATGCGGGCCGGTCAGACGCGTGCGCCCATCCCGGATCCGCAGCGCGCTGCCTTCGCGCAGCCCCACCACCGGGACCGTGGGGTTCGCGACCAGGAACTCCGCCAGGCGTTGGTCGCGGGTCTCGCCCATGTGGCCCGGCGCGACGACATCGGTGTAATGCGGGTTGATCTGGAACGGCACCAGCGCGAGCGCGTCCAGGCTCGGCGGCTCGACGATCGGCATGTCGTTGGTGGTGCGGATCGTGGGGCAGGCGACATTCGCCCCCGCGCTCCAGCCGAGGTAGCGCCCCCCGGCGGCGATGCGCGCGCGGATCGGCGCAAGCAGGCGGCGATCGTGGAGCTCCTTCACTAGGTTGAAGCTGTTGCCACCCCCGATGATCACGACCTCCGCCGAAGCAATCGCGGCGTGCGGGTCGGTGGCGCGATGCAGCGCCTCGACCGTGCAGCCGAGCCGTGCCAGGCGCTCCCCGACCAGAGATGAATATTCATCCCAGCCGATCGTTACCCCAGCGAAGGGCAGGAACGCGGCCCGACTGCGCCCATCGAGGAACGAAGCCAGTTCGCCGTCGTACGCGTCCAGGTAACCGTGGCCAGCCACACGGGAGGATGAGAGGAGTAGCAGGTCCATAAAGGTTAACGCTTGGTAAAACCGCCTCCGGCAGCATCCCACGCTGGGGTCTGCGCACCAATAATGTTCCCGGTTGCAGCAGTTACGGAGGCCGCCGGGCGATGTCCCAGCGCAAGCAGGTCGAGGTTGGAGCACTGCAGCTCGGGATGTACGTCGCCGAGCTCGATCGCCCGTGGATCGAGAGCCCGTTCCTGTTCCAGGGATTCGTCATCGAGGACGAGGACGATCTGCGCCAGATCCGCGAGATATGTTCGTGGGTGATCGTCGACGAGGCCCTGGCCGAGGGCGCCGAGCGCGACCGCACCATCGCGTTGTCGATGAAGATGAAGGACGGCGGTCGCGCGGCCAAGCCCACGACCATCGTCCGCGCCGAGGCGATGAGCGAACAGAAACGCGCCCAGCTCCAGACCCAGCTCAAGCAAAGCTTCGAGGTTCGCAAGAACACCAAGGACTACGTCGCCAAGGTGTTCGAGGATGTGCGCCTCGGCACCAGCATCAATGCGCCCGAAGCCAAGGAAGTGGTCAGTGCCTTGGTCGACGTGGTCACCGAACACGCCGACACCCTGATGTGGATGACCCAGCTCAAGCAGGCTCACGAGTACACCCTGCAGCACAGCGTGAACGTCTGCATCCTCTCGCTCGCGTTCTCGCACCACCTCGGCTACGCCAAGGAGCAGATGCAGACCATCGGCCTCGGCGCGTTGTTGCACGACATCGGCAAGACCAAGACGCCGCCAGAAGTGCTCGACAAACCCGGCAAGCTGACCCCGGCCGAGTTCGAGATCATCCGCCGCCACCCGGTGGACGGCTGGGAAATGATCAAGGACAACCGCGATGTGCCGCACGCCTCGCTCGAGATCATCAAGTACCACCACGAGCGCATCAGCGGTCGCGGTTACCCCGAAGGCCTGTCCGGTAAGGACCTCTCGACCCACGTGCTGATGGTCGCGATTTGCGACGTCTACGACGCGATCACCTCCGACCGCGTCTACCACCACGGCATCCCGGCCCACGAGGGACTGAGCGCGATGTACCAGCTCGCGCCGAACGAGTTCGGCAAGGAACTGATGCAGGAGTTCATCCGCTGCATCGGCATCTACCCGGTCGGCAGCCTGGTCGAGCTCTCGACCGGCGCGCTCGGCATCGTGATGGTCAACGATCCGGCCAATCGCCTGCGCCCGGTGGTGATGCTGGTGCGCGACCCGAAGGGCGAGTTCTACATGCCGCGCCGCTACGTCTCGCTCTCGGCGCAAGGCGACATGGGCAACAAATGGAACGTGCTGCGAATCGTCGACCCGAAGAACTACGGCATCAACTTGCAGGCGATCTTGATGTCCGAGGTGTTCGAGGGCGGTGGCACCGCGGTGTACAACCTCTAGACGCGATCAGCCTTCCACTTCGAGTTCGTTCCAGCCGCTCCCGCAGGCGGACCTGAAGTCGCGACTGGAACGAACTCGAAGTGGAAGGCGCCGCGCCAGGGCGCTCTTGGACCACGCGAACGCCCGGCCTCATGGCTTCCCCTGGGCCGCGACTTCAGGTCCCCCTGCGGGAGCGGCCCAGGGGAAGCCATGAGGCCGCGGGGTTCAGAACTTGAATTCGCTCGGCGGCTTGCACTTGCGGCCGAGCGGGCAGTACATGAGCGGCATGGCCGCGAACGCGTCCGGGAACGCCTCGGCCGCTTCCTGCACTGCGTCCGCCGCGTACTCGATGTTGACGTTGACCGACTGCCGGCCGTCGGCGTCGAGCACGAACTGCACGCTGTAGACGCCGGCGTAATTGATGGAGCCGCCGATGACCTCGAAGCTGCGCAACTTCGCATCCTGCTTGTCAGTGATCTGGGGCAGATCGCGCTCCTTCGGCGTGCGGATCTCCGCCACGTACCAGCGGCCGGCCGGCAGCACGAAGGCGCGGATCGTGTCGATGCCGCCGACGATGAACTTCTGCTTGCCATCGACCGAGTAGATCACCGCCATCAGGCCCCGGTACTCGCGGGTCACCACCGAACTGCTGCTGCTCTCGGACTGCTGGCGTTGCACGCGCAGCACGACGAGACCGTGCTCGGACGACAGGCTCTCGCCCTTGTACTCAGCGAGGTCGCCGGAACGCGCCCCCAGCAGGCCGACACAAGCCACCAACGACACGATCAAGCGCTTCGACGTCTGCATCTGCGATCCCCCCTGATGCTCGATACTCACCCGGCACGGCGCGCTTGCCAAGCGCCCCAGATCACCGGCGCCACCGAGACCACGATGATCAGCAGCATCAGGTACTCGAGGTTCTGCTTCACCAAAGGCACGTTGCCGAGCAGGAAACCGGCGCCGACGAACGATCCAATCCAGGCCACCGCACCCGCCACGTTATAGAAGGCGTAGCGGCCGGCATCCATGGTGCCGACGCCGGCGACGAAGGGCACGAAGGTCCGCACGATCGGGATGAAGCGGCTGAACACCACCGCCTTGCCGCCGTGCTTCTCGAAGAACGCGTGCGCCGCGAGCAGATGCTGGCGCCTGAACCACCGGCTGTCCTCGTAGTGGAAAACCCTGGGCCCGACCCAGCGCCCGATGTAGTAGTTGGCGGTGTTGCCGAGCACTGCGGCCGCGAACAGCGTGAGCGCCGCGAGGTTGACATCGAGCAGGTGGTCGGCGGCCAGCGCGCCGACCGCGAACAGCAGCGAATCACCCGGCAGGAACGGCGTGACCACGAAGCCGGTCTCGCTGAACACGATCGCGAACAACAGCGCATAGACCCACATGCCGTGGGTGAGCACGGCCTCGCGCAGGTGCGCGTCGATGTGGACGATGAAGTCGATCAGTTCCATAAACGTTTGGTGGCGATGCTCACCGCGACGATGGCGATGGCGGAGGCCAGCATGCCGGGCACGATCTCGTAGAGGGCGAACACGCCGCCGAGGCCCTTGAGCTGCATCCACACGATCACAGTCACGCCGCCGACGATCAAGCCGGCGTAGGCGCCAGCGCGGGTCATGCCCTTCCAGTACAGCGACAGCACTATCGCCGGGCCGAAGGTCGCGCCGAAGCCGGCCCAGGCGTCGCCGACCCGCGCCAGCACGGTGCTCGAGGGATCGAGCGCGATGACGAACGCGGCAGCCGCGACCGCGAGCACCGCACCGCGCCCGACCCACAGCAGCTCGCTGCGGCTCGCGCCCTTGCGCAACAGACCGTCGTAGAAGTCCTCGGCGAACGCGGCCGACGACAGCAGCAGCTGCGCCGAGGCAGTGCTCATGATCGCGGCGAGTATCCCGGCGAGGCAGACGCCCGCGATCACCGGCGGGAACAGGTCGACGCTCATGTAGATGAACACCTTCTCGGCATCGGCCGCGGCCAGCCGGTGGTCGAGCGCGGCCAGGCCGGTCATGCCCACAATCACCGCCGCCACCAGCACGAACACCTGCCAGCCCATGGCGATGCGCCGCGCCACGTGCATCTGGGCCGGATCCTTGATTGCCATGAAGCGCGCCAGGATGTGCGGCTGACCGCAGTAGCCCATGCCCCAACCGAGCGCCGACAGGATCCCAATCCACCCGAGAGCCTCGCCGCTGGCGGTGGTGAACGGGTCGAGCAGTTGCGGGTTCACCGCCTGCATCGTGGCATGCATGCCATCGAAGCCGCCGGCGAGCTTGAGCCCCATCGCCGCGACCAGCAGCAGCGCCAGGAACATCAGCGTGCCTTGCAGCACATCGGACCAGGACACCGCGAGGAAGCCGCCGAGGAAGGTGTAGGCCAGCATCGCCACCGTGCCGGCGAACACCGCCCAGGGATAGGGCAAGCCGAACAGCGATTCAAACAGTCGGCCTGCCGCGACGAACTGCGAGCTCGCATAGAGCACGAAGAACACCAGGATGAAAAATGCCGACAACGCGCGCAGTACGCGCGCCCGGTCATCGAAGCGGCGCTCGAAATAGGTCGGCAGAGTCAGCGCATCGCCGAGCGCCTCGGTGCGCTCGCGCAGCGGCCGGGCGATGTACTTCCAGTTGAGGTAAGTCCCCACGATCAGGCCGCCGACCAGCCAGATCGATTCGTAGCCGGCGAGGTAGGCGAAGCCCGGCAGGCCCATCAGCAGCCAGCCCGACATGTCGGTGGCCTGCGCCGACAGCGCGGTCACGCCGGGGCCGAGCGAGCGGCCGCCGAGGATGAAATCCTTTAGGCTGGAGGTCCGGCGCCAGGCGATGACGCCGAGCGCGAGGCAGACCAGCATGTAGGCCACGAAGGTCGCGATGATGGTCCCAGTGTTCTCGATCATGGACGCTCCGAGTTCCCGGCTGCAGCGCGACGCGCACTGTGCCACATGAGGATAGGCGATTGACCACCCACCTCGACGCCGACCAGCAAGCCCTCGCCGACGAGGCGATCATCCGCAACCTTGCGGCGCAGGCACTGGCAATCTGGCCGCAGGAAGAGCTGCTGGTCGAGCGCTACAAGCTGCCGATCGCCGCACAGATTCTCGACGTCGGCTGCGGCACGGGCGAGGCCCCGGTCCGCCTGGTCGACAAGTTCCCGGACGCAACCGTGACCGGCGTGGACGCCTACCCGAGTCGCGTCGAGTTCGCCCAACGCCGCCACGGCGGCCACAGCACCCGGCTCTCGTTCCAGCATGCCGACCCCTACCAACTGCCGTTCGCCGACGGCGCCTACGACCTCGTGGTCTGCCGCCACTTGCTGCAGGCGATGCCCTTCCCCGAGCGCATCGTCGACGAGCTGGTGCGCGTGACCAAGCCCGGCGGCCGCCTGCATCTGCTGTGCGAGGACTACGGCATGTTCCACTTCGCGCCGACCACGCTCGACATCGACGTGTTCTGGCGCGAGGTCACCAGTGTGTTCGGCCCGGCCACCAACACCGACCTGCGCATCGGTCGGCGCGCCTATTCGCTGCTCGCGGACCGTGGCATCCAGCAGATCTCGGTCGAGTACGTGCACGTCGACACACTGCGGGTGAACCGCGATGTCTGCGTGCAGATCATCGAGGCCTGGCGCGACGGCTACTCGATCACGCTGGCCGAGCGTTCGCGCCTGAACCTGGACGAGGTGCGGGCCTACTTCGACGACATGATCGGCTGCATCCGCAACCCGCGGGGCTATGCCGTGTGGCAGATCCCGATCGCGACGGGCATCAAGCCGAAGACGCGCTGACGCGGCGCTGCTCGCGCCCTCCATCTCAACTCACTCGAGCTGCTCCCGCAGGCAGACCTGAAGTCGCAGCTCGAGTGAGTTGAGATGGAGGGCGCATGACGCCGCGGCCAGCGACTCTTCGGCCAAGCCCGTCGCGACGGGGACCGGCGTTGGGTCGAAGAGCACACTGAAGTTGCGCTAGGCGCGCGCGGATGCGCGCGCCTAGCACCGTTCAACGCTGCGAATCGATCCAGCGCTGGACCTTCGTGTCGAGCACGTCCAGTGGCAATGCACCGTCCTCGAGCACCGCGGTATGGAAGCGCCGCACTTCGAAGCGCAGCCCGAGCGCGGCTTCGGCACGCGCGCGCAGGTCCTTGATCTTCAATTCGCCGATCTTGTACGCGAGCGCCTGGCCGGGGATCGCCATGTAGCGTTCGGCCTCCGACACCGCCGCGGCCTCGCCGCGCGAGGAGTTGGCGCGCATGTAGTCGAGCACCTGCTCGCGGGTCCAGCCCTTCGAGTGGTAGCCGGTGTCCACCACCAAGCGGATTGCGCGCCACAGCTCGCCGTCGAGCTGACCGTAGCGCTGGTAAGGATCGGTGTAGATGCCGAGGTCCTTGCCGAGCGATTCGACGTACAGGCCCCAGCCTTCTGAGTACGCGGTGTAGCCGCCGAAGCGGCGGAAGCGCGGCAGCGCCTTGTTCTCGCGCGCCACCGTGATCTGGAAATGGTGGCCGGGGTTTCCTTCGTGCAACAGCAGCGACTCCATCGCCCACTTCGGCCGTGACTTGAGGTCGTAGGCGTTGGCGTAGAACACGCCGGGGCGCGAGCCGTCCTCGCTGGCCGCGTTGTACTGCCCGCCCGATGCGCTCTTCTCGCGGAACGGCTCGACCAGGCGGACCTCGAAGTCGGCCTTGGGCAGCGTCTCGAACAACTTCGGCAGGTTCGGGTCGACCTTGGCCTTGATCACGTAATAGCCGGCGGTCAGGTCGTCGCGCTGCTCGAAGAAGAACAGCGGCTCCGTCTTCATGAACTTGAAGAACGCCTGCAGACTGTCGGTGCCCTCGACGGCGGGGAAACGGACCTCCGCCATCAGCGTGCGCATCTCGCCCTGGATCCGCGCGACCTCTCGTAGACCGATCTTGTGAATCTCGGCCGGCGTGAGGTCGGTGGTGGTGATCTGACGCACGTTGTACGCATACCAGTCGGCGCCATCGGGCAGGTCAGCCAACGACGCCGTGGTGCGGCACTTCGGGATGTACTCATCCTTCACGAACGCGTGCAGCTTGCGGTACGCCGGCACGACCTTGGTGGTGATTGCGTCGCGGTAGGCGGCTTCCAGGCGCGCCTTGTCCTCGGCGCTGAAGGTTTCGGGCAGCGCCTTGACCGCGCCCCAGTAGGTGGTCTGGGTCGGGTCGTCCTTCATCTGCGACTCGAGCTGCGGCAGCACGCGCTCCATCAGGATCCGCGGCTGGGTGTAGCCCTGCTTCACGCCCTCACGCATGTTCGCGATCGCCTGGTCGGTCCAGGCGACCAGACCATCGATGCGCTTGAGGAAGTCGTCGTAGTCCTTCACCGTCTTGAACGGATGCACGCCGCTGCCCGAGCCGAGCTGGGCGAAGTTGTTCGGCGTGCTGAAGAACTGGTTGAGCGGGATGAGGTGGCCCGGGAACTTGTAGCCCTCGAGCGCGCGCTCGCGGTTGCTGATGAACACCTCGAGCGACAGGCGATGCGCGTCGTCGAGCTTCTTGGCCGGCAGCTTCTTCGCGCTCTTGAGGAAGCGTTCGTCGAGCGCCTTGGCCTTGGCCCGCTCCGCCGGCGCGATGCTGACCACGTAGCGATCGTTGTAGCGGCTGTCGCCGATCGAGGTCGCGAGCAGCGGGTTCTGCTCGAGCAGCGCCTCGAAGTAGGCCTCGAACATCGCGTCAGCCTTCTCGTTGAAGACGGCGTTCGGGTCGGCCGCGGGCTTGGCCGCGAGCGGCAGGGCGAGCGTGACCAGGCAGACGGCGAACAGCGAGCGCAGCATCGTGGCCATCGGGGAGTCCTCCAAAGGGGGGACCGAATCTAGCGGTTGCCGCTGGCCCAGCGCCAGCGCCGTCACGGGGCCCGCGCGGATGGGCGCTCGTCGCTCCCGCAGGCGGACCTGAAGTCGCGACGAGCGCCCATCCGCGCAGGCCAGAATTGGGGTCTGCCTCATGCGCCGTCCTGACCGTCCGGGCCACCCCGCCTCCGGCACGGTGCTCGGCGCGACGGAAGTCGCGCATCGCGGAACGCGGGCCTCGCGACGGCAAGTCGCTGGATGCAGCACCGGTCGCCGGCAACACCGAGGTCCGCGAAGACCGCTTTCGACGCTGCGCACCGCCCTCCGCGACATCACGCGAGCTGCGACTTCAGGTCCGCCTGCGGGAGCGGCTCGCGTGATGTCGCGAAGGGCGGCGCGTCAGCGGCTTATTCGGGTGAAGCGCCACAGCAGCAGGCCGGCCACGGCCACCAGGCTCAGCGTCAGGCCCATCCACACGCCTTCCGGGCCCAGACCGAGATGCAGGCCAAGCCACCAGCAAGAGGTCAGGCCGATGCCCCAGTAGGCGACGACCGTGATGAGGGCCGGCACCTGCGTGTCCTTGTAGCCGCGCAGCACGCTCGCGGCCGACACCTGGATACCGTCGGCGATCTGGAACGCCGCGGCCCAGACCAGCAACGAATAGGCGATCGCGGCCACTGCCGCATCGCGGGTGTAGACCGCGACAATCGCGCCGCGCGCGACGAGCACGAACAACGCTGAGCAGGCCATGAAGCCGACCGCGGCGGCGATGCCGACCCAGCCACGGAAGCGCGCTGCCACGCGGTCGCCCGCGCCGTTCGCGTGACCGACGCGGATCGTCGCCGCCATGCCGAGGCCGAGCGGCACCATGAACATGAACGCCGCCCAGTTGAGCGCGATCTGGTGGCCGGCCACGACCACGGCGCCGAGCGTGCCCAGGATCAAGGCCGCAGCCGCGAACAGGCTCGCCTCCATGAACACCATCACGCCGATCGGCAGACCGAGCACGGCGAGCTCGCGCAGCTCAGGCCAAGCCGGCCGCTCGAACGGCGCGACCAGCGCGAACGGCTTGTAGAAGGTGTGGCCGCGCAGATGACGGCGCAGCGCGAAGTACATCACCCACCACGACAACGCGGTGGCGAGGCCGCAGCCGGTGGCGCCCATCTGCGGCATGCCAAGGTTGCCCCACATGAACACCCAATTGCCGAAGATGTTGCAGACCACGCCGATCACCGCCATGCCGATCAGCGGCGAGGTGCGGCCGACGCCTTCGCTGGTGAAGCGCTGCGCCTGGTAGAGGCAGACCGCGGGCATGCCGAGGCTCAAGGCCTGCAGGTAGCCGGCGGTTCGCGGCACGAGCTCAGGGGAAGTGCCGATCCAGGTGAGCGCTGGTGCCGCGCTCCAGAACAGCGCGGCACCAATCGCCGCGCAGGCCAGCGCGAGCCAGTTCGCCTGACGCAGGTAGTGCCCCACGCGCGTGGTCTCACCCGCGCCGTAGAGATGCGCGACGGTCGCGGTCAGCGCCATCAGCAGCCCCATCATGAAACCGAACGGCGGCCAGAAGATTGCGCTGCCGATTGCGACCGCGCCGAGGTCGGTGGCCGAGAGCTGGCCGGCCATCACGGTGTCCACGAACATCATCGCGGCCATCGCCACGTTGTGCGCGACCAAGGGTCCGGCGAGGCGGCCGAGCGCGCGCAGTTCATCGATGGTTCGGGCTCGTTGCTCGGACATGCCGCGCAGCGTAGCGTAGAGCCCCTTCGAACACCCTACGATCCCAAGGACTTCCCCCATGAGCCTTCCGCGTCGCGTCGCGATCGTCGCCGGCAACCGCATCCCGTTCGCCCGCTCCAACACCGCCTACGCCGAGGCCAGCAACCAGGACATGCTGACCGCCGCGCTGTCCGGTCTGGTGGAGAAATGCGCTCTCCGCGGTGCGCGGCTCGGCGACGTGGTCGCCGGCGCCGTGATCAACCACGTCAAGGACTGGAACCTGGCACGCGAGTGCGCGCTCGGGTCAGGCTTGGCACCCGAGACGCCGGGGCTCACGCTGCAGCGCGCCTGCGGCACCTCGCTCGAAGCCGCGATCATCGTCGCCAACAAGATCGCGCTCGGCCAGATCGATGCCGGCATCGCTGCCGGCACCGACACCACCTCCGATGCGCCGATCGTGTACCGCGACGGCCTGCGCAAGCAGCTGCTGCGCGCGATGCGCGCGAGGACCTTCGGCGCCAAGCTCGGCGCCTTCGCCGCGATCAAGTTCCGCGACCTCAAGCCCGGCACGCCCGGCGTGGTCGAGCCGCGCACCGGCATGTCGATGGGCCAGCACTGCGAGCAGATGGTCAAGACCTGGAAGATCTCGCGCCAGGCGCAGGACGAGCTCGCGCTGATCTCGCACCAGCGCGCGGCCGCCGCCTGGGCCGAGGGCTTCTTCGCCGACCTGGTGTCGCCGTTCGCCGGTCTCGCCTTCGACAACAACGTGCGCAAGGACTCGACTCTCGCCAAGCTCGGTTCCTTGAAGCCGGCATTCGACCGCAGCGGGGCGGGCACGCTCACGGCTGGCAACTCAACACCGCTCACCGACGGCGCCGCCGCGGTGCTGCTGGCGAGCGAGGCCTGGGCCAACGAGCGCGGCCTCGCCGTGCAGGCCTACCTCACGCACTCCGAGGTCGCCGCGGTGGACTTCGTGAGCGGCAAGGAAGGCCTGCTGATGGCGCCGGCCTACGCCGTGCCGCGGATGCTGTCGCGCGCGAACCTGCGCCTCGCCGACTTCGACTACTACGAGATCCACGAAGCCTTCGCCGGCCAGGCGCTGTGCACGCTGTCGGCCTGGGAGGACGCGAACTTCTGCCGCGACAACTTGGGGCTTGCCGGTCCGCTCGGCACCATCGACCGCGCCAAGCTCAACGTGAAGGGCGGCTCGCTCGCGGTCGGCCATCCGTTCGCCGCCACCGGTGCGCGCGTGCTCGCCACCGCGGCGAAGCTGCTCGCCAAGAAAGGCTCGGGTCGCGCGCTGATCAGCGTGTGCACCGCTGGCGGCATGGGCGTGACCGCCATCGTCGAGCGCTGAGCGATGCTGGAGTTCGCCAGCGCGGTCGTCGACTTCCTCAACACCTACCTCTGGCACGAAGCTGTGCTGCTCACGCTGGTGGGCACCGGGCTGTTGTTCACGGTGTGGAGCGGCTTCTCGCAGTGGACCTCGCTTACGCACGGCGTGGCGGTGACCCGCGGCCTGTACGACGACGCCAAGGACCCCGGCGCGATCAACCACTTCCAGGCGCTGTCCACGGCGCTCTCGGGCACGGTCGGCCTTGGCGCGATCGGCGGCGTGGCGCTGGCGATCGCGCTCGGCGGCCCGGGCGCGGTGTTCTGGATGTGGGTGGTCGGACTGCTCGGCATGGCGGTGAAGAGCACCGAGGTCACGCTGTCGATGCTCTACCGGGTCGAGACCGACCGCGCCAACCCGCACGGCGGCCCGATGTTCGTGGTCAGCAAGGGCTTCGCCAAGCGCGGCATGCCCAAGCTCGGCTACGCGCTCGGCTGGCTGTTCTGCCTCTCGCTGTTGGTCGCGACGCTGCTCGGCGCGAGCATGTTCCAGAGCTGGAACGTGGGCGCCATCACCGAGGAGTACTTCGGCGTGCCCGGCATGGTCACTGGCGCGATCCTCGCCGTGCTCTGCGGCGCAACGATCATCGGCGGCATCAAGCGCATCGGCCGGGTGACCGCCTTCCTCACGCCACTGATGTGCCTCACCTATCTGATCGGCTCGATCTACGTGCTGATCGTGAACCGTGAACTCATCCCGGCGATGTTCGGCGAGATCTTCCGCGGTGCGTTCGCGCCGACCGAGGCCTCCGGCGCCTTCATCGGCGGCTCGGCCGGCTACGCCTTCCTCATGGGCATGAAGCGAGCGATCTATTCGAACGAGGTCGGCCAGGGCTCCTCGCCGATGGCGCACAGCGCGGCCAAGACCGATGAGCCGGTGCGCGAGGGCGTGGTCGCCGGACTCGAGCCGTTCATCGACACGATGCTGGTCTGCACCATGACCGCGCTCGTGATCCTCTCCACCGGCGTGTGGAAGGCCGGGCCCGAAGGCACCTATGAGGTCGCGCCCGCGGTCGTGCCCGCCGCCGAGCTCGGTGAATGGAGCCTGCAGACGCTGCCGGCGCCGCCGCGCGACGCGCGTTACCAGAACGGCGAGTGGCGCGAGGGCGAGCGCGTGTTCGCCGTGCTCGCGATGCAGAACGCGATCACCGGCGGCGACCGCCACCGGCTCTACGGCACCGTGATGCCCGACGGCACGATCGAGTGGGAATCGATCAAGGCCGGCGTCGCGCCGGTGCTGGTCGAGTCGGGCGTGCACGGCAACTACAGTGGCGCCAAGCTCACGGCGCGGGCCTTCGACACGATCCATCCGGCGCTCGGCAAGTGGATGCTGACGCTCGTGGTCTGGCTGTTCGCGCTGTCGACGATGATCTCCTGGTCGTACTACGGCGAGCAGGGCCTCGCGTTCATGGGCCTGTCGCGCTGGCTGCTCGGCTACCGCCTGCTGTTCTGCGCGTTGGCGCTGGTCGCCTGCTCGGGCCTGATCTCGACCAGCGAGCACCTCGATGCGCTGACCGGCATTGGCACCGGCTTCATGCTGTGGGTGAACATCCCGATCATGCTGCTGTTCGGCAGCGAGGCGATGCGCGCGTTCCATGAGTACAAGGGCCGGCTCAAGAGCGGCGCGATGCCGCGCTCGAGCGCGCCGCCACGGTTGCGCGACGTGTTCACCGGTCGCGATGTCGAATAAGGGGTCAGGTCTGTGAAAGACCTGACCCACGCTGAGCTCGCCCTGCTCGGCGCGATCTGGGGCGCCTCGTTCCTGTTCATGCGCGTCGCCGCCAGCGACTTCGGCGCCCTGCCGTTGGTCGAGGTGCGCCTTGCGCTGGGCTCGCTCGTGCTGCTGCCGTTCCTGTGGCAGGCGCGCCACCACTTCCCGGCCGCGTTGTGGCCCAAGCTCGCGTTGATCGGCGCGATCAACTCGGCGCTGCCTTTCATCCTGTTCGCCTGGGCCGCGCAGCGCGCACCGGCCGGCGTCGGCGCGATCGCCAACGCGATGACCGTGCTGTTCACGGCGCTGGTCGGCTTCCTGTTCTTCGGCGAACGGATCGGCCAGCAGCGCGCGTTCGCGCTGCTGGTCGGGTTCGCGGGCGTGGTGGTGCTGGCGAGTGGCAAGACCGAAGGTGCAAGCGTTGGCTGGGCGGTCGCCGCCGGCGTCGGCGCCGCATTCCTCTACGGCATCGGCATCAACCTGGTGCGCCGGCACCTGACCGGCCTGCCACCAGCAGCGGTCGCTGCGGCGACGCTCGGCTGCTCGGCACTGCTGCTGGCGCCGTTCGCGATCGCGACCTGGCCCGCAACCGCAATTCCCGCGCGCTCCTGGGCCTCGGCTGCGGCGCTCGGAGTGGTCTGCACCGGACTCGCCTTCGTCATGTACTACCGGCTGATCACGCGCATCGGCGCGAGTCGCGCCTCGACCGTGACCTACCTCATCCCGCTGTTCGGCGTGTCCTGGGCCTGGCTGCTGCTCGACGAGCCACTGACGCTGACGATGGGCATCGCCGGCGCGCTGATCCTCGGCAGCGTCGCGTACAGCCAGCGGGCCGCGGGCCGCTAACCACGCTGCGCGTCACGCGTCGCTTCGTCACCTTCGGCATGACCTCCCTCTCGCGTGTCGCGCGCTCCGCGCGCGATCCCCTGCGCTCACCTCCGGCTGCGGGGCCGGCCTCATGCGCCGTCCTGGCTTAGTCGGCCTGGCCGGGCCATCCATGGCCCGGC
>JANNEA010000148.1:0-16417 GCA_031388175.1 Gammaproteobacteria bacterium | reverse complement strand
TGGGTCAGGCGGTCGAGCGCGTCGTAGGCGAACCCGGTGCTGCGACCGAGGTCGTCAGTGGTCGAGGTGCGCTTGCCTTCCAAGTCGTAGGCGAACGCGGTGCCGCGGCCGGTGCCGTCCGCGTCGCGGATCAGGTGGTTGAGCGCATCGAAGTTGCGCGCGCGGCTGCGGGCCAGGGCGCCGTAGGGGTCGAACACCTGCTCAGTGGTGCGGTTGCCGGCGGCATCGAGCGTGTAGGCGATGCGGTCGCCGAGGTCGTCCGCGACCGCGACGAGGCGATGCGCATCATCGTAGTCGTAGGTCAGGAAGGCGCCGTCGGGCTGGGTCACCTTGGTGAGCTGGCCGATCGCGTCGTACTCGAACGCGGTGGTGGCGCCGGCGACCGTGCGCGAAAGCAGTCGCTGGCGCGCGTCGTAGGCCATCGTGGTGACCACGCCGTTCGCATCCACGATGCGGGCAGGGTTGCCGTGCGCATCGTGGTCGGTGATCGCGGTGACCTGGCCGAGCGCGTTCGTGACCGAGCTCAGGTTGCCCTGGGCATCGTAGGCATAGGTCGTGACATCGCTCACATCGCTGCGCGGGCCGTCCATGCTCATCACCTGGCCTACTGCGTTGTAGGTCCACGTGGAAGTGCGCGTGGCGTTCGTCACAGTGTCGCGGACGGTCATCGACAAGCGGTTGCCCGCGGCGTCGTAGGCGAAGGTCGTCTCGCGACCAGGCTCGGTGATGCGGGTGGGCAGGCGCAGCGTGGCGTGCCACTGGGTCGTGACGGTGCGCGCCTGGAGCGTGCCGAAGGCCTCGGTGCGGCTGGTCTCAAGGCCACGCGTGTCGTGGACGAAGTTCGTGACCGTGCCCCCGAGATCGGTCTTGCTGGAGACAAACCCGTTCGCATCGAAGCTGGTCGCCGCGAAATCGGCACCGCAGCTCGGGCAGGCGCCGCCATCGTGCCCCAGAGACCGGCGCACGGCGACGACGTTGTCGTAGGCGAAGCGATGGTTGGTGCCGAGCGGCGTGGTGACCGTAGTTGAGCCATCGGCCGCGTAGCTCAGGGAGTGGCGCTCGACGCCACCCGCATGCTCGCTAGAGGTCGCGCGGCCTTGCGCGTCGTAGCTCCAGGTCGCGAAGCGCGCGACGTTCTCGTCGGTGATCCCGGTAAGCAGCAGCGGCTCGCCAACCACCTCGTAGTGGTAGCGGCGCTCGGCATCGTCCTGGTACCGCACGCGGTCGAGGCGTTCGAGCTTCGGTTCGTAGGTGAACTGGATGGGTTCGCCGGCGGGATCCACGAGCGTGGCCAGGCGCCCGGCTGCGTCATAGGAGAACCCGAGCGTACTGCCGTAGGCATCGGCGACGCTGGCGAGCCGCCCGGTGGCGTCGTAGGCGAGCGTCTGGAGCTGGCCGTCGCGGCGCTGGATCGAGAGCAGGCGTCCTGCGCTGTCGTAGGTCTCGGCCGTATCGGAGCTGTCGGTCAGCTTGTAACCGATCGGCAGCGTCACGAGCTTGAGCGTCACGTCCGGGTCTGCGCGCCAACCGCCGGTGATCTTGAGGAATCCCATGGCCGTGCCATCAGCGCGCTGCGCGATGTCGTTGGTTGTTGAAGTCGTCAGGCCACCGCCATCGCCTGAACGCAGGCTGCGTTCGTAGCTGTGGCGCCACGCCACGCCCATGGGACCTGAGCGCCGGGCGCTCGGCTGGCTGTTATAGGTGCGCTGGAAGCGCAGCGGGAACGGGCCGCGGCCCGCGTAGTCGAGCTCCTGCTGGTATTTGTTGCCGGTGGCCGAGTTGATCGGGTTGCCGGTGCCCTGGCAGCCGGTGGGGCCGCAATTCTTCGTCGGATCCGTATAGGTCACGCAGACGCCGTCGATCAGTGTGCTGCCCGCCGGGCAACCGTTGATCGAGGCGAACATCACGAACTGGATGCGGTCGATGCCGCCGCCCGGCGCTCCGAACAACTGTTCGTTGAAGAACTTGCACATGAATCCGCCATTGGCGTTGATGCCGTGCTCTGCCGAATACCAGTACGGCGGCTTCGGGCCGTCGTGCTGCGAGCAGGCGTACGCCGCGACCGCTTCCGGTTCGCGCGAGCGCATCGGATCAGGGCCGCCTGGGCGCCAGATGCGCTCGCCTTGGGCTTGGGCAGCAACGGAGAACAACGCGACGACGAGCGCCGCGACAGCGGAGATTTTGCGCATGGACTTGTAACCCCTTGAGGAGCCCGGTTAGCGATACGACCGGTGCTCGGCAGGGGCGGATTCTACAGATGCATACAGGTGAATGGCATTCAAATCCTATGCATTCGACTGGAGACCTCTACCCCACGCCGGGCCGCGTCGTTGTGGGTGGTCTACAGCCGGGACCCGTGACGGACCAGCCGAAGCGGTATCGCGTCCGCGTCTTAGCGAGGCCGGTCCGTCACGGGTTCCGGCTGAATTCGCCGTGCCACAACGAAGAAGCCCGGCACATGGCCGGGCTTCCTCTTGGTCTCTGACGCTTCGGCTCAGGCCGCGGCTTTCTTCCGCTTGGGCTTCTCGATCGCCTCGGCCTTCGTCGCCTTGCTGGCCTTCACCGGCTTCTCGTCGCCCTCGGCATCCACTGGGGCCTTGGCCTCGGCGCGATCCACCAGCTGCATGATCGCCATCGGCGCATTGTCGCCCTTGCGGTTGCCGGTCTTGAGGATCCGGGTGTAGCCGCCAGCACGGGCCTGGTAGTGCGGGCCAATGTCGTTGAACAGCTTGCCGACGATGTCGCGGTCGCGCAGGCGTGCGAACGCCAGCCGACGGTTCGCCAGCGAGTCCTTCTTGCCCAGCGTGATCAGGGGCTCGACCACCCGCCGCAGCTCCTTGGCCTTGGGCAGCGTGGTCTTGATGGTCTCGTACCGCAGCACGGCGGTCGCGAGGTTGCGCAGCAACGCCGCACGGTGCGCCGTGTTGACGCTGAGCTGGCGGCCTGAATTACGGTGACGCATCGTCTCTGCTCCAGTGTTCTATCAAGCCGTCTTCTTGGCCAAGGCGAGGATGGCCGGCGGCCAGTTCTCGAGCCGCATGCCGAGCGAGAGGCCGTGCTGCGCGAGCACGTCCTTGATCTCGGTGAGCGACTTCTTGCCCAGGTTCGGCGTCTTCAGCAGTTCGACCTCGGTCTTCTGCACCAGGTCGCCGATGAAGTGGATGTTCTCGGCCTTGAGGCAGTTGGCCGAACGCACGGTCAGCTCGAGGTCGTCGACCGAACGCAGCAGCAGCGGGTCGAACTGCGGCGCATTGCCGGCCAGCAGGCCCTCGCCGGCGCCGGCCAGGTCGGCGAACACCGAAAGCTGGTCGCGCAGGATCGACGCCGCGCGGCGGATCGCCTCGTCCGGGTCGATGGTGCCGTTGGTCTCGATGTCGAGCACCAGCTTGTCGAGGTCGGTGCGCTGTTCGACGCGCGCGGACTCGACGGTGTACGAGATCCGCTTGACCGGGCTGTACGAGGCGTCGATCTGCAGCACGCCGACCGAGCGGGTCGCGTCCTCGGGCTGGGTGCGGAGCACGGACGGCTGGTAGCCACGGCCGCGCTTCACCTTGAGCTTCATCTCCAACACGCCGCTGGCGTTGAGGTGGGCGATGATCATCTCGGGGTTGAGTATCTCGACGTCGTGGTCCAGCTGGATGTCCGCGCCGGTCACGGTGGTCGGGCCCTTCTTGCTGATGGTCAGCGTGGCCTCATCGCGGGCGTGCATGCGGATCGCAAGGCCCTTGAGGTTGAGCAGCATGTCGATGACGTCCTCCTGGACGCCCTCGATGTTGCTGTACTCGTGGACCACGCCTTCGATGGTGACCTCGACCACGGCACAGCCGGGCATCGAGGACAGCAGCACGCGCCGCAGCGCGTTGCCGAGCGTGTGGCCGAAGCCGCGCTCGAGCGGTTCGAGCACGATGCGCGCATGGCGCGGGCCACGGGCCTGCACATCGACGATGCGCGGCTTGAGGAATTCGGTGACTGATCCCAACATTTTCGGTAGACCTCGACTCGATTACTTCGAGTACAACTCGACGACCAGGTTCTCATTGATGTCCGGCAGCATGTCGCCACGCTCCGGCACCGACTTGAAGGTGCCTTTCAGCTCCTTCTCGTCCACTTCGACCCATTCCACGCGGCCCATCTGCGCCGAGATCTGCAGCGCGTTGGCCACGCGCAACTGCTTCTTGGCCTTGGCCCGCAGCTCGATCTGATCGCCGGCACCGACCTCGAACGAGGCGATGTTGACGATGGTGCCGTTGACCTGGACGCCCTTGTGGCTGACCAGCTGGCGAGCTTCGGCGCGGGTCGCGGCGAAGCCCATGCGGTAGATCACGTTGTCGAGACGGCACTCGAGGATCTTCAGCAGGTTCTCGCCGGTCGAGCCCTTACGGCGCGAGGCTTCCGCGTAGTAGCGGCGGAACTGGCGCTCGAGCACGCCGTACATGCGGCGCAGCTTCTGCTTCTCGCGCAGCTGGACCGAGTAGTTCGACGCCTTCTGCTTGCGCGCCGCGCCATGCTGACCAGGCGCCGATTCGTGGCGGCACTTGGCCTCGAGCGGCTTGATGCCACTCTTGAGGAACAGGTCGGTGCCCTCGCGACGCGAGAGCCTGCACTTGGGACCGGTGTAACGAGCCATCTTCTATGACCTCTTAGACGCGACGCTTCTTAGGCGGACGGCATCCGTTGTGCGGGATGGGCGTCACGTCTTCGATGCTGGTGATCTTGTAACCGACGGAGTTGAGCGCACGGACCGCCGACTCACGGCCTGGGCCGGGGCCGGTGACGCGCACTTCCATGTTCTTGACGCCGAACTCGAGCGCGGCGACGCCGGCCTTCTCGGCCGCGACCTGGGCCGCGAACGGCGTGGACTTGCGCGAACCGCGGAAGCCGGTGCCACCCGAGGTCGCCCAGCACAGGGTGTTGCCCTGGCGGTCGGTGATGGTGACCACGGTGTTGTTGAAGGAGGCGTGGACGTGCGCGATCGCATCGACCACGACCTTCTTCGACTTCTTCTTGACCTTCGGGCCCTTGCCCTCGGCAGCCTTGGGCTCGTCCGCCTTGGGGGCGTCCGCGCTCTTCTGCTCGACCGGCTTGTCGTTGGTTTCGCTCATCGCTCAGTGCCTCACTTGACCATCGAACGGCGCGGACCCTTGCGGGTACGAGCATTGGTACGCGTGCGCTGGCCGCGCACCGGCAGGCCCTTGCGGTGGCGCATGCCGCGCCAGGTGCCAAGGTCCATCAGACGCTTGATGCTGATCGAGTTCTCACGGCGGAGGTCGCCCTCGACCGTCATGCGCGCGACCTGCTGGCGCAGCGCTTCGACCTGCGGCTCGGTCAGGTCCTTGACCTGGACCTCCGGGGCCACGCCGGCGCCGGCGCAGATCTTCTTGGAGCGCGTGCGCCCGATGCCGTAGATCGACTGGAGCGCGATCACGACGTGTTTCTGGGCGGGGATGTTGATGCCTGCGATGCGGGCCATCTATATGTTCCTCTGTTCCTCAGCCTTGGCGCTGCTTGTGGCGCGCATCGGTGCAGATGACGCGCACGACGCCACTGCGGCGGATCACCTTGCAGTTGCGACAGATCTTTCGGACGGATGCTCGGACCTTCATGTTCTCTTCCTCGTCAGCGCGGCGTGCCGGGGCGACCGACGCCCTTCAGGTTCGCCTTCTTGAGCAGGCCTTCGTACTGGTGCGACATCATGTGCGCCTGGAGCTGCGCGAAGAAATCCATCACCACCACGACCAGGATCAACAGCGAGGTGCCGCCGAAGTAGAACGGCACCTTGAAGTACACGATCATGAACTCCGGCAGCAGGCAGACCAGCGTGACGTAGACCGCAGCCCACAGCGTCAGGCGCGTGAGGACCTTGTCGATGTACTCGCCGGTCTGCTGGCCGGGGCGGATGCCGGGGATGAACGCGCCCGATTTCTTGAGGTTGTCGGCGGTCTCCTTCGAGTTGAAGACCAGCGCGGTGTAGAAGAAGCAGAAGAACGCGATCAGGCCCGCGTACAGCAGCATGTAGAGGATGTTGCCGGGGCTCATCGACGCCGCCAGGCGGCGCAGCCACTCGGAGCCTTCCGAGGCGCCCATCCACGAGGCGATGGTCGCCGGGAACAGGATCAGCGACGAGGCGAAGATCGGCGGGATGACGCCGGCCATGTTCATCTTGAACGGCAGGTGGCTCTGCTGGCCGGCAAACATCTTGCGGCCGACCTGGCGCTTGGCGTAGTTCACGGTGATCCGGCGCTGGCCGCGCTCGAGGAACACCACCACCCAGGTCACCACCGCCACCAGCAGCAGCAGCACGATCGCCCACAGCGGGTTGAGCTCGCCGTTGCGCACCATCTCGAGGGTGCCGCCGATCGCGGAGGGCAGGCCGGCGATGATGCCGGCGCAGATCAGCATCGAGATGCCGTTGCCGATGCCGCGCTCGGTGATCTGCTCGCCGAGCCACATCAGGAACATTGTGCCGGTGAGCAGCGTGACGATGCAGGTGAAGACGAAGCCGGCGCCGGGGGTGATGACCACGCCCTGGCCCTGCAGCGCGACCGCGGTGGCGCCGCCCTGGAAGGTGGCGAGCACGACGGTGAAGTAACGGGTGTACTGGGTCAGCTTGCGCCGGCCCGACTCGCCTTCCTTCTTGATGGCCTCGAGCGCGGGCATCACGACCGCCAGCAGCTGGATGATGATTGAGGCCGAGATGTAGGGCATCACGCCGAGCGCGAAGATCGACAGGCGCTCGAGCGCACCGCCCGAGAACATGTTGAACATGTCGAGGATGGTGCCCTTGTTCTGCTCGAACATCCGCGCCAGCGCGTCCGGATTGATGCCCGGCACCGGGATGTGCGCGCCGATGCGGAACACCAGCAGCGCGAGCAGCAGGAACCACACCCGCCCCAGGACTTCCTTGGGCAGGCCGTTCCCCAGCACTCCGCTGAGTCCGCCGACGTTGTTACTTGGTCGCGACATCTGTCTTCCGATCAGCCTTCGAGATCTCAGCTTTCAAGAATTTGGCCGCCGGCGGCTTCGATCGCCGCGCGCGCACCCTTGGTCACGGCCACGCCCTTGAGCGTGACCTTCTTGGTCAGTTCACCGTTGAGCACGACCTTGACGCGTTCGGCGGTCAGCGGCACCAGGTTGGCGCGCTTGAGCTCGAGCACGTCGATCACCGCGGCGTCGATCTTGGCCAGGTCGCCGTGACGCACCTCGGCCTTGAGCTTGACGGCCTGCGACTTGAAGCCGACCTTCGGCAGGCGGCGCTGCAGCGGCATCTGGCCGCCCTCGAAGCCGACCTTGTGATAGCCGCCGGCGCGGGCGTGCTGGCCCTTGTGGCCCTTGCCCGAGGTCTTGCCCAGACCGGAGCCGATGCCGCGACCCAGACGCTTCTTCGGCGGCTTGCTGCCAGGCGAAGGCTTGATGGTGTTGAGGCGCATGTTCAGATCTCCTCGACGCGCAGCATGTCGCTGACCGCGTTGATCATCCCGCGGTTCTCCGGGGTGTCGTTGACCAGCACGGTGTGGTGGCGACGGCGCAAGCCGAGACCGCGCACCGAGCCCTGATGCTGCGCGCCGCGATGGGCCGGGCTCTTCAGCAGCGTCACCTTGATCTGTTTTGGGCTAGTGGCCATGGCTTACCCCAGGATCTCTTCGAGCGTCTTGCCGCGCTTGGCCGCGATCGACTTCGGCTCGGCAGCGTTGGTCAACGCCTCCAGGGTCGCGCGCACCACGTTGATCGGGTTGCGTGAGCCCATCGACTTGGCCAGCACGTTGCGCACGCCGGCGGCTTCGAACACCGCGCGCATCGCGCCACCGGCGATGATGCCGGTGCCGTCGGCGGCAGGCTGCATGAACACGCGGGTCGCGCCGACGCTGTGACGGGTGGCGAAGAACAGCGTGCCGTCACGCAGCGCGACCATGCGCATGTCCTTGCGCGCGCGCTCCATCGCCTTGGCGATCGCAGCCGGGACCTCGCGGGCCTTGCCGTAACCGACACCGACGCGGCCCTGGCCGTCGCCGACCACGGTGAGCGCGGTGAAGCCGAACTGCTTGCCGCCCTTGACCGTCTTGCTGACGCGGTTGACCGCGACCAGACGTTCGAGCATGCCGTCGCTGGGCTGATCGGATTGCATCTTGGACATCGCCATCGTCAATACCTCAGAACTGCAGACCGGCTTCGCGAGCCGCGTCCGCGAGTGCCTTGATCCGGCCGTGGAACTTGAAACCTGAGCGGTCGAACGCGACCGTCTTCACACCGGCGGCCTGGGCCCGCTCGGCGATCGCCTTGCCGACGGCCTTGGCCGCGTCGACATTGCCGGTGCCCTTGAGTCCCTTGCGCACGGCTTCCTGCACGGTCGAGCACGCGGCGACGACCTTGGTGTCGGGCGCGATGACCTGCGCGTAGATGTGCCGCGGCGTCTTGTGCACCGTCAGCCGGAACGCGCCGAGCTCGCGGATGTGGGCCCGGGCGCGGGTCGCGCGACGCAGGCGGGTGGTCTTCTTGTCGATCATCTTCGTTCGCCTCGCTTACTTCTTCTTGCCTTCCTTCAACACCACGCGTTCACCCACGTGGCGGACGCCCTTGCCCTTGTAGGGCTCGGGCGGACGGAAGGCGCGGATCTTGGCGGCGACCTGGCCGACCATGTGCTTGTCGGCGCCCTTGATGACGATCTTGGTCTGCTCCGGCGTCTCGATCGTGATGCCCTCGGGCACCGGGAAATCGATCGGATGCGAGAAGCCGAGCGCCAGGTTGAGCCTCTTGCCCTGGGCCTGCGCCTTGTAGCCGACGCCGATCAGCACGAGGTCCTTCTGGTAGCCCTTGGTCACGCCGGTGACCATGTTGGCCACCACCGCGCGCGCGGTGCCGGCGAACTTGGTCGAGTCCGTCACGCCGTCGTGCACGGAGATCTTGAGCTGCTGGCCTTCCTGCACGACCTTCACCGCCGCATGGGCGTTGAACGACAGCGAGCCCTTGGGGCCCTTGATGGACACCTTCTGGCCGGCGAGCGTGACCTGCACGCCAGGCGGCAGGGTCACGGGGGAATTGGCGACGCGGGACATGCTGGTCTCCTCAGGCGATGAAGCAGATCACTTCGCCACCGTGGCCCGCGGCGCGCGCGGCTCGGTCGCTCATGATCCCTTGCGAGGTGGAGACGATCGCCACACCGAGGCCGCCTTGGACCTTGGGCAGCGCCTTGGTGCCGCGGTACACGCGCAGGCCGGGTTTGCTCACGCGCTCGATGCGCGCGATGACCGGGCGGCCTTCGTAGTACTTCAAGCCGATCGTGAGCACAGGCTTGCCATCGACGTCGGCCACCGCGAAGTCGCGGAGGTAGCCTTCGTCCATCAGCACCTGAGCCAGGTTCTGCTTCAGTTTCGAGGCCGGCATCTTCACCTCGGGCTTGCCGCACGCTTGCGCGTTGCGGATCCGGGTGAGCATGTCGGCGATCGGGTCAGTCATACTCATGTATCGATACCCTCGAGGGATCTCTTCGTTGTTTCAGTCGGATCCGCTAGCGGATCACCAGGAAGCTTTGCGTAGACCGGGTGCATCGCCGCGCATCGCGGCCTTGCGCAGCTCGTTCCGGCCGAGGCCGAACTTGCGGTAGTAGCCATGATCGCGGCCGGTCAGCGCGCAGCGGTTGCGCTGACGGCTGGCCGAACTGTCGCGCGGCAGCTTGGACAGCTTGGCGACCGCGGTGGCGCGATCTTCGTCCGAGGTGTCGGTGCTCTTGATCGCCTTGCGCAGCTCGGCACGCTTGGCGCCGTGCTTCGCCGCCAGCTTCTTGCGCTTCTCGTCGCGCAACACCATGGATTTCTTCGCCATCGTCGCTACCTCAGTTACGGAAGGGGAAGCTGAAGGCCTTGAGCAGCGCCTTGGCTTCATCGTCCGTCTTGGCCGTCGTCGTGAAAGTGATGTCCATGCCGCGGAGGACGTCGATCTTGTCGAAGTCGATCTCCGGGAAGATGATCTGTTCCTTGACGCCGAGCGTGTAGTTGCCGCGGCCGTCGAAGGCGCGCGCCGAAACGCCACGGAAGTCGCGCACGCGCGGCAGCGCGATGCTGACCAGGCGGTCCAGGAACTCCCACATCCGCTCGCGGCGCAGGGTGACCTTGCAGCCCACCGGCCAGCCCTCGCGGACCTTGAAGTTCGAGATTGCCTTCTTCGCCTTGGTGACGATCGGCTTCTGGCCGGAGATCTTGGTCAGGTCGGCGACCGCGTTCTCGATGACCTTCTTGTCGGTCACCGCCTCGCCGACCCCCATGTTGATGGTGATCTTGGTGAGGCGCGGCACTTCCATGACGTTCGAATAGCCGAACTGCTTCATCAGCTGTCCGACCACGGTTTCTTTGTAGAGCTGTTGGAGTCGAGCCATCTTCTTGGTTCCCAGGGCCGCCCTCAGGCGTCCACTGCCTCGCCGTTGGACTTGTAGAACCGGACCCGCTTGCCGTCCGCGAGCACGCGGATGCCGACGCGATCGCCCCGCTTGGTGACCGGGTTCCACAGCATCACGTTGGAGCGCTGCAACGGCATCTCCTTCTCGATGATGCCGCCGGTGACACCCTTCTGCGGGTTCGGCTTCTGATGCTTCTTGACGATGTTGAGGCCCTCGACCACCAGCCGGTCCAGGACCAGGACGCGCAGCACGTTGCCGCGGCGGCCCTTGTCCTTGCCGGTGATCACCACCACCTCGTCGCCTTTCTTGATCTTGCGCATGGTCTTGGTCCTCAGAGCACTTCTGGCGCCAGCGAGATGATCCGCATGAACGCCTCATTGCGGAGCTCGCGCGTCACCGGTCCGAAGATGCGCGTGCCGATCGGCTCACGCTTCGGATCGAGCAGCACCGCTGCGTTGGAATCGAAGCGGATGACCGAGCCATCCGGCCGGCGCACGCCGCTGCGGGTGCGGACCACGACCGCGTCGTAGACCTCGCCCTTCTTGACCTTGCCGCGCGGGATCGCGTCCTTGACGGACACCTTGATCACGTCGCCGATGCGGGCATAGCGGCGCTTGCTGCCGCCCAGCACCTTGATGCACTTGAGCTGCTTCGCGCCGCTGTTGTCGGCCGCGTCGAGCACTGTCTTCATCTGGATCATGTTCGGTCTCCCGGCGTCCGCGTCAGGCCGCGGAATCGCTGGTCTGCAGCGCGCGCTCGACGATCTCGAGCAGGCGCCAGGACTTGCGCTTGGACAGCGGGCGGCACGGGCCGATGGTCACGGTGTCGCCTTCGCGGCACTCGTTGCGTTCGTCGTGGGCCAGCAGCTTGGTGCGGCGGCGCACGAACTTGCCGTAGGTCTGATGCTTGACCAGGCGCTCGATCACCACGGTGATCGTCTTGTCGGCCTTGTTGCTGGACACGCGACCGGTGAGGGTCGGCGTGGTCTTGGCAGCTTGTTCGTCCATCACTGTTCACCCGCCGCGGTCTTCTGGTTCAACACGGTCTTGACGCGCGCGATGTTCTTGCGCACCTTGGCGACCTGGTCGCTCTTGGCGAGCTGGCCAGTGGCCTTCTGCATGCGCAGGTTGAACTGCTCACGCCGCAGTTCGGTCAGCTCGGTGTTGAGCTGCTGCAGGGTCTTCTTGTTCAGATCGGCGGCCTTCATGTCACATCACCTGTCGGGTCACGAAGGTCGTGGTCACCGGGAGCTTGGCCGCGGCCAGGCGGAACGCCTCGCGCGCGACGGCCTCGGTCACGCCTTCCATCTCGTACAGCACGCGGCCCGGTTGGATCTTGGCCACCCAGTACTCGACGTTGCCCTTGCCGTTGCCCATGCGGACTTCGAGCGGCTTCTTCGACACCGGCACGTCCGGGAACACGCGGATCCAGATCTTGCCGCCGCGCTTCACGAAGCGCGTCATCGCGCGGCGCGCGGCCTCGATCTGGCGCGCGGTCACCCGCGCACGCTGCGTGGCCTTCAGGCCGAACTCGCCGAATGCCACGGAATTGCCCGACTGGGCCAGACCGCGGTTCTTGCCTTTGAACTGCTTGCGGTACTTGGTTCGCTTGGGCTGCAACATGGCTCAGCGCCTCACTTGCCCTGCTTCTCGGACTCGAGGTCGACGGTCTGACCGTCGACCACTTCGCCCTTGAAGATCCAGACTTTCACGCCGATCACGCCATAGGTCGTGAACGCCTCGGCCGTGCCGTAATCGATGTCCGCGCGCAGCGTGTGCAGTGGCACACGACCCTCGCGGTACTGCTCGGCGCGCGCGATCTCGGAGCCGTTGAGGCGACCGGCGGCGCGGACCTTGATGCCCAGCGCACCGAGACGCATCGAGTTCTGCACCGCGCGCTTCATGGCGCGGCGGAACATGATGCGGCGCTCGAGCTGCTGCGCGATGCTCTCGGCGACCAGCGTCGCATCGAGCTCGGGCTTGCGGATCTCCTCGATCGCGACGTTGACCTCGCCGCCGATCATGTCGCGCAGCGTCTTGCGCAGCGTGTCGATGTCCTCGCCCTTCTTGCCGATGACCATGCCCGGACGGGCCGTGTGCACGGTGATCTTGGTGTTCTTGGCCGCGCGCTCGATCTGGATGCGGCTGACCGAGGCCTGGGCCAGCTTCTTGCGCAGGAACGTGCGCACGCGCAGGTCTTGCACCAGGTTGGTGGCGTAACCCTTCGTCCCGGCGTACCAGGTTGAGGTCCACTCCTTGGCGATGCCAAGTCGGAAACCGACGGGATGTACTTTCTGACCCATGGTTAAGCTCCGCCCTGCTTGCCGGCGACCTGCACGGTGATGTGCGAGGTGCGCTTGAGGATCCGCGCACCACGCCCCTTGGCGCGCGCGTGGAACCGCTTCTGCATCGGACCTTCGTCGAC
This sequence comes from Gammaproteobacteria bacterium, assembly GCA_031388175.1. Classification (GTDB taxonomy): domain Bacteria; phylum Pseudomonadota; class Gammaproteobacteria; order Natronospirales; family JANNEA01; genus JANNEA01. The sequence continues at coordinate 3,606 of JANNEA010000148.1, read as the reverse complement.
CATCACGGCTGCGACCCGCAGCTCGTCGACGTCGGCGCCGGCGTTGTTCTCGGCGTTGGCGATGGCCGACTCGAGCACCTTCTTGATCAAGGCTGCAGCCTTCTTCGGGCTGAACTCCAGGATCTGCAGGGCCAAGCCGACCTTCTTGCCGCGGATCTGATCGGCGACCAGGCGCGCCTTCTGCGGCGCGATGCGCGCGAAGCGCAGCTTGGCCAGCGTCGGGGTGGCGGCAGTGCTCACGACTTCGCCTCCGCTGCCGGCGTGCCGGAATCGGTCTTCCGATCGCCGCCGTGGGCCTTGAACATGCGGGTCGCCGCGAACTCGCCGAGCTTGTGCCCGACCATGTTCTCGGTGATGAGCACCGGCACGTGCTGACGGCCGTTGTGCACGGCGATCGTCAGCCCGACCATGTCGGGGATGACCATCGAGCGGCGCGACCAGGTCTTGATCGGCTTGCGGCCAGAACCCTGCGCCGCCGCCACCTTGTTGAGGAGGTGCGTGTCGACGAACGGGCCTTTCCTTACTGAACGCGGCATTGCCTCAACCCCTCATCACTTGTCGTTGCAACGGCGGATGATCATCCCGCGCGTCCGCTTGTTCTTGCGGGTCTTGTAGCCCTTCGCCGGCTGGCCCCACGGGCTCACCGGGTGCGGGTTGCCCTGGCCCGACTTGCCCTCGCCACCGCCGTGCGGATGGTCGACCGGGTTCATGACCACGCCGCGCACGGTCGGGCGGATGCCCTTCCAGCGCTTGGCGCCGGCCTTGCCCCACTGGCGCAGGTTGTGCTCGCCGTTGCCGACCTCGCCGATCGTGGCGCGGCAATCGACGTGCACCTTGCGCATCTCGCCGGAGCGCAGACGCACCGAGGCGTACGCACCCTCACGCGCGATCAGCTGGATGCTGGCGCCGGCGCTGCGGGCGAGCTGGGCACCCTTGCCGATCTTCAGCTCGACGCAATGGATGGTCGAGCCGACCGGGATGTTGCGGATCGGCATCGCGTTGCCGGCCTTGATCGCCGCCTGGTTGCCCGACATCAGCTCGGCGCCGATCTCGAGGCCCTTGGGCGCGATGATGTAGCGACGCTCGCCATCGGTGTACAGGACCAGCGCGAGGTGCGCGCTGCGGTTCGGGTCGTACTCGAGACGTTCGACGCGGGCGACGATGCCGTCTTTGTCACGCCGGAAGTCGATCTCGCGGTAATGCTGTTTGTGACCGCCGCCCTTGTGGCGCGTGGTCTGGCGACCGACGTTGTTGCGCCCGCCGGTGCTGTGCTGCGAGCTGAGCAGCGCCGCGAACGGCTTGCCCTTGTGCAGCTTCTCGCGCGTCACCTTGACGACGAAGCGGCGGCCCGGGGAGGTCGGTTTGGCTTTGAGGAGTGCCATGGTCGTTACTCTCGTCCCGCAGTCACTGGTTGACGCCGGCGAAGTCGATATCGTGGCCCGCAGCGAGGGTCACGTACGCCTTCTTCCAGTCCTGGCGATGGCCGATGCTCTGGCCGAAGCGCTTGAGCTTGCCGTGCATGCGCGCGACCGTGACGCCCTCGACCTTGACCGAGAACATCTTCTCGACCGCAGCGCGGATCTCGGTCTTGGTCGCATCGCGACGGACCTTGAACACCACCTGGCGGCTGCTGTCGGCGAGGCGCGCAGCCTTCTCCGAGACATGCGGACCGACCAGCACCAGCATGAGCCGTTCGTTGTTCATGCCAGCCACTCCTCGACGCGCTTGAGCGCCGGCAGGGTCATCAGCACCTTCTCGTAGCGGATGAGGCTGACCGGATCGAGTCCCTCGGCGTCGCGCACCTCGACACCCGGCAGGTTGCGCGCTGCCAGGAACAGGTTCTCGTCGATCTCGTCCTTGATGATCAGGACGTTGCCGAGGTCCAGCGCCTTGAGCATGGACACCAACTGCTTGGTCTTCGGCAGTTCAAGACCGAACTCCTCGATCAGCACCAGGCGCTCCTGGCGGATCAGCTCGGACAGGATCGATGCGACCGCGCCGCGGTACATCTTGCGGTTGACCTTCTGCGAGAAGTCGCGCGGCTTGGCAGCGAAGGTGCGGCCACCGTGGCGCCACAGCGGGCTGCGGATCGTGCCCGCGCGCGCACGACCGGTGCCCTTCTGCGCGTGCGGCTTGATGCCGCCGCCCCGAACTTCGGCGCGCGTCAGCTGCGCCTTGGTGCCGGCGCGCGCGCCCGCCATCACCGCAGTGACGACCTGGTGCACGAGCGCTTCGTTGAACTCGCGACCGAACGCGGCATCGGAGACGGTGACCTTGCCGGCGCCAGTCGATTTCTTGATGTTCAGTTCCATCTGCCTGCTCCTCAACCGTGCGCCGCAGGACGGACGATCAGATCGCCACCCTCGGAACCCGGGACCGCGCCCTTGACCAGCAGCAGGTTGCGCGCGACGTCGACCTTCACGACCACGAGGTTCATCGTCGTGTTGCGTTCGGCGCCGAGATGACCCGACATGCGCTTGCCGGGGAACACGCGGCCCGGCGTCTGGCGCTGGCCAATCGAGCCTGGCGCGCGGTGCGACACGGAGTTGCCGTGGCTGCGGTCCTGGCCGGCGAAGTGGTGGCGCTTGATCGTGCCGGCGTAGCCCTTGCCGATCGAGGTGCCGGTCACATCGACCAGCTGGCCTTCCTTGAACATGTCGACCTTGAGCTCGGCGCCGGGGGCGAACTCGCCCTTGTCGGCAGCCTCGAGGCGGAACTCCCAGGAGCCGCGGCCAGCCGCGACGTTGGCCTTGGCGAAGTGCCCGGCCATGCCCTTGGAGACGCGGGTCGCACGACGCGTGCCGGTCGTGACCTGCACGGCGCGGTAGCCGTCGGTATCGACGGTCTTGACCTGCGTGACGCGGTTGGGCTCGACCTCGATCACCGTCACCGGGATCGCGGCACCGTCCGCGGTAAAGATGCGGGTCATGCCGCACTTGCGGCCGATCACACCGAGAGCCATCTGTCGTTCCTCGTTCATTCACCGCGCCGGCTGCGTTCGGTCGGCGCTGCGGTTCAGGGCCCTTTCCCGAATGTTCGGGGAGTCGGCCCACGGCTGGCTCCGGGAATCCCGGGACCGGCCGAAAAGAGCCCGCGATTATACCGGGGGAACCCGGCGAATCAAGGGCTTAGATGCCTTTTTCGCGCCTTACTGGAGCTTGATCTGGACGTCCACCCCGGCCGCCAGGTCGAGCTTCATCAGCGCGTCGACCGTCTTGTCGGTGGGGTCCAGGATGTCCATCAGGCGCTTGTGGGTGCGGATCTCGTACTGGTCACGCGCATCCTTGTCGACATGCGGGGATACCAGGATGGTGAACCGCTCCATCTTCGTCGGCAGGGGGATCGGGCCACGGACCTGGGCGCCGGTGCGCTTGGCCGTCTCCACGATCTCCTTGGCCGACTTGTCGATGAGCCGGTGATCGAAAGCCTTGAGGCGGATGCGGATGTTCTGGCGGGTAGCCATGGTCTTTACTCCACGATCTTGGCGACGACGCCGGCGCCGACGGTACGGCCGCCTTCGCGGATCGCGAAGCGCAGGCCCTGCTCCATCGCGATCGGGCTGATCAGCGTCACCACCATCTTGATGTTGTCGCCCGGCATCACCAT
>JANNEA010000127.1:0-3836 GCA_031388175.1 Gammaproteobacteria bacterium | reverse complement strand
GTGCCGAGCGTGGCCACGGCGTAGCGCAGGCCCGACTGCGCCAGCGCGATCACGTCCATGTAGCCCTCGACCACCATCAGGCGGTTGAGGTTGCGGTCGGCCTGGCGCGCCTCGTACAGACCGTAGAGCTCGCGGCCCTTGTGGAACAACGGCGTCTCGGGCGAGTTGAGGTACTTCGGTTCGCCCTGGTCGAGGATCCGGCCGCCGAAGCCGATGCAGCGGCCGCGCGCGTCGCGGATCGGGAACATCACGCGGTCGCGGAAACGGTCGTAGAGGCCACCATCGTCACGCTTGATCGCGAGCCCGGTCGCGACCAGGCCGTCGCGCGCGGCGGCATCGCGGCCGAGCGCGTCGACCACGGTCTGCCAGGCGTCCGGCGCGTAGCCGAGCGCGAACTCGGCGGCGACCTCGCCCGATACGCCGCGCTGCTTGAGGTAGTCGATGCCGCGTGGCGAATCCTTGAGCCCGCGCTTGTACAGCGCGACGGTCTCGTCGAGCAGCGCGTAGAGCGGGGCGAGGCCGCTGCCGCCGTCAGGCCGGCCGCCGCCAGTGTCGGGCATCGGCATGCCGGCGTGGTCGGCCAGCGCACGCACCGCGTCGAGGAACTCGAGCCGGTCGTAGTCCATGAGGAAGCCGAGCGCGGTGCCGTGCGCGCCGCAGCCGAAGCAATGGAAGAACTGCTTGGTCGGGCTGACCGAGAACGACGCCGACTTCTCGGAGTGGAACGGGCAGCAGGCCATGTAGTCGCGGCCCTTCTTCTTCAGCGGCACGCGCGTGTCGATGAGCTCCACGATGTCCACGCGGGACAGGAGTTCGTCGATGAAGGTCTGTGGGATGCGGCCGGCCATGCGGGCCCCAATCTATCAAGCGCGGGTATCGGGCGAGGCTATCAGCCGCCGAGCTTGGCCTTGACCTTGGCGCCGACCGCGGCCATGTCGGCCTTGCCGGCAGCGCGGGACTTCATCAAGCCCATGACCTTGCCCATGTCCTTGATGGTGACGGCGCCCGTCTCGGCGATCGCGGCGGCGACCAGGGCATCGACCTCGGCGTCGGAGAGCTGGGCCGGCAGGTAGGCCTTGATGATGTCGATCTCAGCCTGTTCCTTGGCCGCGAGCTCGGGCCGCTTGCCGGCCTCGAACTGCACGATCGACTCGCGCCGCTGCTTGATCATCTTCTCAAGCGTGGCCAGCACCATCACGTCGTCGATGCCATTGGCGCGCTGCTCGGGTGAGAGCTCGTCGACCTCGCGTTGCTTGATCGCTGCGGTGATCAGCCTGAGCACGCCGAGGCGGTCCTTCTGGCCGGCGCGCATCGCGTCCTTGACGTGTTCGTTGAGCGTGGCCTTGAGCGACATGGGTTCTGACCTGCGTGATTACGGGAGCCGGAAACGACGCGGGCGCGCACCGAGACGATGCGCGCCCGCCTGAGCGATCTGTTCGGGGTTGCTTAGTAGAGGCGGGTGCGCCGCGCTGACTCGCGCGACAGCTTCTTGAGGTGGCGCTTCACGGCCGCGGCCGCCTTGCGCTTCCGCTCCTGCGTCGGCTTCTCGTAGAACTCGCGACGGCGGACCTCGGTCAAGACGCCAGCCTTCTCGCAGGCGCGCTTGAACCGACGCAGGGCGACATCGAAGGGCTCGTTCTCACGGATGCGGACGCTGGGCATGGACTTACCTGGACGGTTTGGGCGGAAAAGGGCGTGAATCATACGGAGCGGCCCTTCGAAAATCCATCCCGGAATCCGTGGGTTACGACGCCTCGGGCGGGTCCAGCTCCCCGGTTCGACGGCCGTCGGCCGGTAGAATCCGCCGCCTGCCCCCCTGCCTGAGGGGCTTGGAGCCCCGGTTTGAAGGTCCTCGGCATCGAGACCTCCTGCGACGAGACCGCTGCCGCCGTGTACGACACGACGGCCGACGGGGGACGCGGCCGGCTGCTCGCGCATCGGGTCCACAGCCAGGTCGACCTGCACGCGCCCTACGGCGGCGTGGTGCCCGAGCTTGCCTCGCGCGACCACGTGCGCCGCTTGATCCCGATCGTCGAGGACACCCTCGCCGCCGCCGAACTCCCGGCGACCGCGCTCGACGGCGTGGCCTACACCTCGGGTCCCGGGCTGGTCGGTGCGCTGCTGGTCGGTGCCGGCTTCGCCCGCAGCTTCGCGTTCGCGCGCGGTCTCGCGGCCGTGCCGGTGAACCACCTCGAGGGTCATCTGCTCGCGCCGCGGCTCGAGGATCCGGCCCCGGACTTCCCCTACCTCGCGCTGCTGGTGTCCGGCGGCCACACGATGCTGGTCGCGGTCGAGGCAGTGGGCTGGTACCGGGTGCTCGGCGAGACGCTCGACGACGCCGCCGGCGAGGCCTTCGATAAGACCGCGAAGCTGCTCGGCTTGGGCTATCCGGGCGGCGCTGCGCTGGCCGCGCTCGCCACGCGCGGCCGGCCCGGTGCGTTCAAGTTCCCGCGACCGATGCTCGATCGCGCCGACCTCGACTTCTCCTTCGCCGGATTGAAGACTGCGGCGCTGCACGCGGTGCGCGCGGCCGAGCCGCGAGCGGGCGACCCGCTCGATGACGCGAAGCGCGCCGACATCGCGCGCGGCTTCGAGGACGCGGTGCTCGACGTGCTGCTGGCCAAGACCGAGCGCGCGCTCGCCCGCGTGCCGGGCGTGACCGGGGTGGTGGTCGCGGGCGGCGTGGGGGCGAACACGCGGCTGCGCGAGCGGCTGGCGGAGCTCGCGCGCGCGCGGCGCATCGCCGTGCACCATCCGCGCCTCGAGTACTGCACCGACAACGCGGCGATGATTGCCTACGCCGGCGCGCAGCGGCTGGTCGCGGGCGCCCGCGATGGCGTGGCGATCCGCGCCCGCGCGCGCTGGCCCATTGAGGAGCTCTTACCTCCATGAAAGACGCCCCCATGAAAGATGCCGTGCTGATCCGCGACCTCAAGCTGCCGACGCTCATCGGCGTGCACCCCTGGGAGCGCAAGGCGCCACAGACGCTGCTGCTCGACCTCGAGCTGGCCTGCGACGCGCGTCGGGCTGCTGCGCGCGATGCGATCGCGGATGCGCTCGACTACGAGGCGGTTGCGAAGCGGCTCATCGAGCTCGGCGCCGCCAGCTCGTTCCAACTGCTCGAGAGCTTCGCTGAAGCGGTCGCGGCGCTGCTGCACGCTGAGTTCGGCGTGACGCGTGTCGTGCTCACGGTGCGCAAGCAAGGCGCGCTGCGCGAAGCGCGCGAGGTCGCGGTGCGCATCGAGCGCGAGTACGAGTAGGCGCCTCGCGCCGCATCCGGTCTCACGCTCCTGCGGCCGCGGCGCTCGCTGCGCTCGCGCTGCCCTTCGCGCTTCAGCGCACGCGGGGCCGGCCCGATTCGCATCCCTGCTCAGCGGGCCTGGCCCGGCCGTCCATGGCCGGGCCACCCCGCATTAGCTGAAGCGCTCGGCGCGTCCGAAGTCGCGTGCGACCGGATGCAGCGCGAGGCACTGCTCGACACGGCAGGGCGCACTTCGGCCAGTGCTTGATGGCATTGCGGTCCTCGCAGCACGCCGTGGACCGTGTTCCTCAACATCCGATCCCACGCGGTATCGAACGCTTCGTTCGTCTTAGCGTGGGATCGGATGTTGAGGAACACGGTCCAGAACAGTCACCAGCCGATGGACCGCCCGCCGTCGACCGCGATGATCTGACCGGTGATGTAGGGCGCATCCGCGACGAGGAAGCGCACCGTGCGCGCCACGTCGGCGGCTCGCCCACACGCTTCAGCGTCGTGGTCGCGACGATCTCGTCCTGGACTTGCGGGTCCATCTGCGCCTCCGGCCAGAGAATCGCGCCCGGGGCCACGCCGTTCA
>JANNEA010000095.1:0-11531 GCA_031388175.1 Gammaproteobacteria bacterium | reverse complement strand
CCTGATCGACGCCAACGGCAACCCCGCGATCGCCGACGACGGCCGCATCAAGTTCAACGCGCTCACCTTCTGGACCGTGCCTGGTGACCTGCCGGCGGCCGACCTCAGCGCTGGCGAGTTCGACGGCAAGGATGGTCGCGTGGTCGACCGCGGCGCCATGGGCCAGAAGATCCCGGGCTTCCTGCCGAGCGGCACGCCGACCGGCCCTGGCGACACGAACGACGCGAGCGCGGGCAGCAACCGCGATGTGTACTACGACCCGACCACGGTCACCAACGGCACCACCGTCAGTCTGATCGACCTGAACTCGACCGCCGGCGTCGCCACCACCCTGCAGACCAGGCTCGCGGCGGCCACCGCCACCGACGCGCTCAACTACCTCAAGTTCATGCGCGGCCAGGACATCAAGGACGACGACGGCGACGCCAACCTCACCGAGTCGCGCGACTGGCTGGTCGGCGACCCGCTGCACTCGCGGCCGCTGCCGATCAACTACGGCCTGCTCAAAGGCCATAGCGACGAGAAGAACCCGTTGATCTACGTCGCGATCGGCACCAACGGCGGCGCGATGCGTCTGATCCGCAACTCGATCCCGAGCAACGACGATACTGCCGAGACGGCGGGCGAGGAGACCTGGACGTTCTACCCGCAGGCGACGATGAACAAGATCAAGACGCTCTACAACAACAGCGGCGTGGACACGCATCCCTACCTGGTGGACGGTGCGCCAACCTCGCTCACGATCGACTTCAACGGCGACGGCACGATCAACACCATCGGCGGCACCGACAAGGTCTATCTGTACTTCGGCCTGCGCCGCGGCGGCCGCGTGCTCTACGGCATGGACATCACCGACCCGCTCGTGCCGAAGATCGTCTGGCGCATCGACAACACGACCGCGAACTTCACCGAGCTCGGCTACAGCTTCGCCCAGCCCAGGGTCGGGCAGGTCAACGTGGACCTCGACGGCGACGGCAAGGCCGCCGACTACGTGTTGTTCGTGCCGGGTGGTTACGACCTCAACAAGGACGCCCGTGGCAGCGGCAGCACCGGCATCCTCGGCACCAACGACAGCTACGGCAAGGCGTTCTTCGTGATCAACGCCAAGACCGGCGCGCTGGTGTGGAAGGCGGTCAAGGCCGGCGCGACCGGGGCGATCAGCGCTTCCACATACGGCCATGCCAACATGGACAACAGCTTCCCGTCCGACCCGGCAGTGCTGGACTCGAACGGCGACGGCTTCATCGATCGCATCGTGATCGGCGACACCGGCGGCCAGGTCTGGCGCTTCGACGTCTCCGGCGCGACCACCAACTGGCGCGCCACGCGGCTCGCCAACCTCGGTCGGCATGCCACGGCCTCGATCGCGAACGACCTGCGCTTCTTCCACCGGCCCGACGTGGTCCCGGCACGCGATTCGCAGGGCAGCTTCGACGGCGTGGTGATCGGCTCCGGCGACCGCGAGAACCCGCTCGACCGTCCCGGCGACAGCACCGACGCCGACACCGCCGTGAACTACATGTTCATGATCCGCGACACCAAGCTCACGCCATACGCGTTGGCCGATGCGCAGCCGACGGCGATCGTGCCGGCCGACCTGTCCGACGTGACCGCGGCCGCCTGCGCGGCGGCCAGCTGCGTCGGTTCGACCGCCAAGGGCTGGAAGTACCAGCTCGAGCTCGGCGTGGGCGAGAAGAACCTGTCGGCGGCGCTGACGATCTCGAACACGGTGTTCTTCACCACCTACCTGCCGTCGACGACCACGGCGATCGCGACCACCTGCGCGCCCTCGGAGGGCACCGGCGCGTTCTATGCCCTGAACCTGTCCGACGCGACCGTCTCGACCAACTTCAACATCACCCGCGACGGTGGCGACCCATCCGAGAGCACCACCCGCAACGTGTTGCTGAGCTCGGCCGGCATCCCGGCGGATGTGGTCGGCGTCAGCCTCGACGGCCAGACCTACGTGCTGCCGCCCGACCTCAAGCTCAGCAAGGTCGACGCGTCCACGCGCTGGCGCACGTTCTGGTACGAGGTCGGCGACGACGATTGACGCGCTGGGATAGGCTCGATGGCATCCGACAGGGGGACCGCTCCATGCACCGCAAGACCCGTGGCTTCTCGTTGATCGAACTGATGGTGGTCGTGGCGATCATCGGCATCCTCGCTGCCGTGGCCTTCCCCGCCTACACCAACTACTCGACCAAGACCAAGCGCGCGCTGGCCAAGTCGCAGCTCAACCAGATCGCGTCGAAGCAGGAGATGTTCTTCGCCGACAACAAGCGCTACGCCGACGACCTGGCGGAGCTCGGCTACGCCAGCGCGGCGATGACGATCAACACGAGCAGCGCGTTCGTCGCCTCGAGCGCCAACGACGCGCTCTACACGCTGTCGATCACCGACAGCGGAACCCGCATCTTCACCGTCAGCGCGACGCCGCTCGGTGTGCAGGCCGACAACGACACAAAGTGCGGGACGATGACGCTCAACCAGGCCGGCACCCGCGGCACGTCCGGCGGCGGCGCCGACTGCTGGTGAACGCGGTCAGCTGCCGGGCCTAGCTCGTCGTCCGGAGGGCCTTCGGCAGGGCGAACACCACTTGTTCCGTGCGCCCCGCGATCTCGGTCGCGGGTTGCCCACCCAATTCGCGCAAGCGCGCCACCACCGCCTGCACCAGCAGCTCGGGCGCTGACGCGCCGGCGGTGACGCCCACCGCTTCGACCCCTTCGAACCAGGCGCCATCCATGTCGCCGGGACCGTCGATCAGGAACGACTTGGCGCCGACCGCACGCGCGATCTCGACCAACCGGTTCGAGTTCGAGCTGTTGCGCGAGCCCACCACCAGCAGCACCTGCACCTTCATCGCCAGCGTTTTCACTGAATCCTGGCGGTTCTGTGTCGCGTAGCAGATGTCGTCCTTGCGTGGCCCGCGGATCGCCGGGAAGCGCGACTTCAACACCTCGATGATCCGCGCGGTGTCGTCCATCGAGAGCGTGGTCTGGGTGGTGTAGGCGATGCGCTGCGGGTCGCGGACCTCGACCTTGGCCGCGTCAGCGAGCGTCTCGACCAGCGTGATGCGCCCGCCCTGCTTCGTGTCGAAGCGGCCCATCGTGCCCTCGACCTCCGGATGGCCGGCGTGGCCGATCAGCACCACGTCATGGCCATCGCGCGCGTGGATGCCCACCTCCATGTGCACCTTGGTCACCAGCGGGCAGGTCGCATCGAAGATGCGCAGGCCGCGGCGCTCGGCCTCGGCCTCGACCGCCCGGCTCACCCCATGCGCGCTGAAGATCACCAGTTCGCCGTCGGGGACCTCGGCCAGGTCGTCGACGAAGGTTGCGCCCTGGGCCCGCAAGCGGTCGACCACGAAGCGGTTGTGCACCACCTCGTGGCGCACGTACACCGGTGCGCCGTAGAGCTCGAGCGCGCGCTCGACGATGTCGATGGCACGGTCGACGCCGGCGCAGAAGCCGCGGGGATTGGCGAGGAGGATTTCCATGCGGCGCGAATCTTAGCACCGAGGCGGGTGCGGCCTACCTTGACGAGTCTGTCGCTCCCTAAGACGCGGACGCGATACCGGTCGCGACAGACTCGTCAAGGTCTCCGCACCCGCACAGGACTCAGATCCGCGTCGCATGGTCAACCGCAGGTCGAAGAGCGGCTTCTACGCCGGCGCCGACGCGTGTTGGTCCAAGAGTCCACAGCAAAGCTCACGCCACTCTTCGACCAACAGGCGGCATCATCGGCGCGCTGCTGCTCTACGCCGCGCTTCGCGCGCCGGTCTGAGTTCGGAGACGGCGAGCCCGATGCGTCCACCGCGACCGGTATCGCGTCCGCGTCTTAGGGAGCGGTGGACGCATCGGGCTAGGCCGCCCCCGTCTAACTCTTGGTCGGGTTCCGGAACGCGTCGTATATCAGCAGCAGCGCGCCGATGGTGATCGCCGAGTCGGCCACGTTGAACGCCGGGTAGTACCAGCCCCGCCAATGCAGGTGCACGAAATCCACCACGTAACCATGTTGCAGGCGATCGATCAGGTTGCCGGTAGCACCCGCCAGGATCAGGGCGTAGCTGGCGGTCAGCGTCCGCGACCTGCCCTGCTCCTGCTTGAGCAGCAGCACCGCGAGCGCGACCGCGACCACAGCGGCGATGCCGCTCAACAGCCAGCGCTGCCAGCCGGACTGGTCAGCGAGCAGGCTGAACGCGGCACCGGTGTTGTGCAGCCGGGTGAGGTCGAGCACCGGCAGCAGCGCAAGGCTCTCGCCGTAGGCGAAGCGCTCCACCACCAGGCGCTTGGTCAGCTGGTCAGCGACGACCAGCCCGGCGGCGAGCGCGAGCCAGGGGCGTGCTGCGGTCGGGTTCCAGTTGTGGCGCAGGTCCATGCGTGGCTCAGGCGAAGCGCCGGGTCTCGCCCGGACCGTCGATGTTGCCGACGCAGCGCGGACAGAGCTCGGGATGGGCGGCGATGGTGCCGACATCGCTGCGCCGGTGCCAGCAACGCGTGCACTTCGGCGCAGTCGAGGCCACGACCTTGAGCCGGAGCGTGCCGTCGATCAGCGCACCGGCCGGGGCCTGCTCGAGCGGGTGCGCGGCGGCGCGCGACACGATCAAGGCGAAGCGCAGTTCGTCGCCAAACTGCGCCAGCTTGCCGGCCAGCACGCGGTCGCAGTACAGGTCGACCTCGGCTTCAAGCGAACCGCCGAGCAGCCCGTCGTTGCGCTGGCGCTCGATCTCGCGCGCGACCGCGGCGCGCACGCCGAGCAACGCATCGAAGTCCAACTCCTGTGCAGCGCGCGCCTCGGGGAAACGGTGGAACTCGCTGGCGAACACGGTCGGGCCCTTCTCGTCGGGATGGGCACCGGGCAGCAGCGCCCAGACCTCTTCGGCGGTGAACGACAGCACCGGCGCGATCCAACGCGTCATCGCCTGGGCCACGTGCCAGAGCGCGGTCTGCGCCGAGCGCCGCGCGAGGCTGTCACGCGGCGTGGTGTAGATGCGGTCCTTGACCACGTCGAGGTAGAACGCGCCGAGCTCGACCACGCAGAAGTTGTGGACCTCGTGGTACACGCGGTGGAACTCGTAGCGGTCGTAGGCGCCGAGCAGTTCGGTCTGGAGCCTGCGGGACTTCTCCAATATCCAGCGGTCGAGCGCGATGAGATCGTCGATCGGCACCGCGTCGCGTTGCGGGTCGAAGCCATCAAGGTTGGCCAGCAGGAAGCGCAGCGTGTTGCGGATGCGGCGGTAGGCCTCGGCGGTGCGCTTGAGGATCTCGTCGGAGACGCTGATCTCGCCGGAGTAGTCGGTGGCCGCGACCCACAGCCGCAATACGTCAGCACCGAGCGTCTCCATCACCTTCTGCGGCGCGACCACGTTGCCGAGCGACTTCGACATCTTGCGACCCTGGGCATCCACGGTGAAGCCGTGCGTCAGCACGCCCTTGTACGGCGCGCTGCCGCGCACCGCGACCGAGGTCAGCAGCGAGGACTGGAACCAGCCGCGATGCTGGTCGGAGCCTTCGAGGTAGAGGTCGGCGGGCACGCCGAGCTCGGGGTGCTGCTCCAGCACGCAGTAGTGCACGCAGCCTGAGTCGAACCAGACGTCGAGCGTGTCGCTGACCTTGTCGTACTGCGCGGCGTCGGCGCCGATGAGCGAGGCGGCGTCGAGGTCGAACCAGTGGTCGACGCCCTCGCGCGCGACGCCCACGGCGACCTGTTCGATCAGCTCCTGGGTCCGCGGATGCAGCGCGTTCGTCTCCTGGTGCACGAACAGCGGGATCGGCACGCCCCAGGTGCGCTGGCGCGAGATGCACCAATCGGGACGGCCGGCGATCATGCCGACGATCCGCTCCTCGCCCCAGCCCGGGGTCCACTGCACCTTGGGGATCTCGGCCAGTGCGCGCGCGCGCAGGTCGGCCTGGTCCATCGACAGGAACCACTGTGGGGTGGCGCGGAAGATCACCGGCGTCTTGTGACGCCAGCAGTGCGGATAGGCGTGCTGCAGCTTTTCGCTGGCGAGCAGGCGGCCGAGGCCGCGCAGGTGCTCGACGATCGCGTCGTTGGCCTTGAACACGAACTGGCCGCCGAACAGCGGCAGCGACGCGACGAACACGCCGTTCGGGCCGACCGGGTTCGCGACCTCCAGGCCGTAGATCTGGCCGAGCACGAAATCCTCATGGCCGTGACCCGGCGCGGTGTGCACGCAGCCGGTGCCGGCCTCGAGCGTGACGTGCTCGCCGAGCGCGATGGGCAGCGTCAGGTCGTAGAACGGGTGCGCCAGCGCCACCCGATCGAGCGCGGCGCCCTCGGCCTGCGCGACCAAGTGGTAACCACCCTTGGGCACGCCGATAGCGTTCATGGTTTCGTTGACACGGTCATGCGCCAGCAGCAGCAGCTCGCGGCGACCGTCGTGGTCGACCTGCACCAGTCGGTAATCGAAGGCCGGATGCACCGCGACCGCGCGGCTCGCCGGCAGCGTCCACGGTGTGGTGGTCCAGATCGCGACGCTCACCGGCAGCGTGGCGTCGAAGTCGCGCTCCTTGGTGAAACGCGCGATGAACGCCGCCGGATCCTTGACCGCGTAACGCACGTAGATCGACGGGCTCTGCTTGTCCTCGTACTCGACCTCGGCCTCGGCCAGCGCCGAGGCGCAGTCGAGACACCAATGCACCGGCTTCAGGCCCTTGTACAGGTGGCCGCGCTCGATCATCCGCGCGAACGCGCGCAGTTGATCGGCCTCGTACTTGAAATCCATCGTGCGGTAGGGCTTGGCCCAATCGCCGAGCACGCCGAGACGCTTGAAGTCGGTGCGCTGACGGTCGATCTGCTCGGCGGCGTACTCGCGGCACTTCTGTCGGAACGCGCGCGCATCGAGCTTCTGTCCCGCCTTGCCGTGCTTCTTCTCGACCTGCAGCTCGATCGGCAGCCCATGGCAATCCCAACCCGGCACGTAGGGCGCGTCGAACCCGGCCAGCGTGCGCGACTTGACCACGATGTCCTTGAGCACCTTGTTCACCGCATGACCGATGTGGATGTCACCGTTCGCGTAGGGCGGACCGTCGGCGAGGATGAACTTGGGCTTGCCCTTCTTCGCCTTGCGGATCGCGCCGTAGATGTCGGCGGCCTCCCAGGCGCGCAGCATCTCGGGCTCGCGCTTGGCAAGGTCGGCCTTCATCGGGAAGGTCGTGGTGGGAAGGTTGAGGCTGTCCTTGTGGTCCGTCATGTGATCCCTGTCAGTCCTGTAGTTCCCGCGCCAAGGCGCGGGCCTGTTCCACATCGCGCCCGATCTGCGCTTTCAGCGCCGCGAGCGATCCCAGATCCGTCTCGTCGCGCAAACGCGCCACGAGCTCCACCTCGATGCGACGACCGTACAGGTCGCCGGAGAAATCCAAAAGGTGCACCTCGCAGCGCAGCTCGCTGCCACCCACCGTGGGCCGCGTGCCGACGCTGGCCGCGCCCCACAGGGGTCCGGCCGCCGCACCCCGCACCCGGGCGAGGAACACCCCGCCGAGCGGGCTCTTCGCCCGGCGCAGGCGCAGGTTCGCGGTCGGCCAGCCCAGCTCGCGCCCCAGCGCCTCGCCGCGCACCACCCTGCCGGCGAAGCCGAAGCGCCGCCCGAGCAGCCGGGCCGCGCCGTCGAGGTCACCCTGGCTAAGCGCCTGCCGGACCCGCGTCGAACTGACCCGCGCCCCGTCCAACTCGAAACTCGGTGCCGCCACCACCGTGAAGCCGTGACGCCGGCCTTCGCGCAGCAGCAGATCGATGTCGCCCGCACGGCGATGGCCGAAACGGAAGTCCGCTCCCACCACCACGCAGCGCGCGCCGAGGCCGGCAACCAGCACGCGCGCGACGAATTCCTCGGGCGTCAGCGCCGCGAGCGCTGCGTCGAAGCGCAGCACCACGAGCTGATCGCAGCCGGCAGCAGCGAGCGGCCCGCATTTCTCAGCCAAGCGCGTGAGCCGTGCCGGCGCCTGCGCCGGATCCAGATGCTCGCGCGGCGCCGGCTCGAAGCTCACCACCGTCGCCGGCGATCCCGCGGCCGCGGCGCGCAGCGCGTCGAGCACCGCGCGATGCCCGAGGTGCACGCCGTCGAAGTTGCCGATGGTCACGGCCGCGCCTCCGTCCCGGGGGCCATCTTTCGGAAGTAGGCCCGCAGGCCCGCGGATCAGGTGCATCGCGCGGCCGGCATCATATATGTGCGCGCAGCGCGGCCGGCCGCAGCCCGACCACCCACAGCGTCGCGGCGTAGACCGCGGCACCGGCGGCGATGCACAGCGTGAGGTTCAGCAGACGGCCCGATGCGCTCCACGCCAGCCAGCGCGACAGGTCGCCGGCCAGCCAGACCAGCACCGCGGCCATCACCGCATTCGCGACCACGAGTTGGACCAGGAACGCCGGCCAGCCGGGCGCGGGGGCATAGGCGCCGCTCGCGCGCAGCGCGCGGTACAGCAGCGCGGCGTTGATCAAGGCGCCGACCGAGGTCGCGACGGCGAGACCCGCGTGCGGCGCCGCGCCACCGCTGAGCGTCCAAGGCAGCACCACCAACAGGCTGATGCTGAGCGACACGCCGAGCGCGATGAAGCCGATGCGCACCGGTGTGCGCGTGTCCTGACGGGCGAAGAACGCCGGCGCCAGGATCTTGAC
The DNA here is from genome assembly GCA_031388175.1 of Gammaproteobacteria bacterium. Taxonomy (GTDB): domain Bacteria; phylum Pseudomonadota; class Gammaproteobacteria; order Natronospirales; family JANNEA01; genus JANNEA01. The sequence continues at coordinate 2,894 of JANNEA010000095.1, read as the reverse complement.
CAGGGTGAAGCCGAACATGCCGACCGCGTAGGGCATCAAGGCGAGCCGCGCCATCTCGACATCGCGCACCTGGAACGCGCCGTATTGGAACAGCGTCGCCAGCATCGGACCCGCGAGCAACAGCAAGCCGACGGAGGCGGGAAGGCCGATGAGCCAGGCGACCCGCAGCGCCCAATCGAGCGTGCGCTGGAACGCCGCCGGGTCGGCCTCGGCGTGGCGCTGCGACAGCGCCGGCAGCACGACGGTGGCGAGCGCGATGCCGAACACGCCGAGCGGGAACTCCATCAGGCGATCGGCGTAGTAGAGCCAGGAGACCGAGCCGACCACCATCATCGACGCGATTACCGTGTCGAGCAGCAACGAGATCTGCATCACGCTCGAGCCGAACAGCGACGGCAGCATGAGCTTGAGGATCCGCTGCACGCCCTCGTGGCCCCAGCCCCAACGCGGTCGCGGCAGATGGCCGATCGCCTTTAGGAACGGCAGCTGGAACGCCAACTGAACCACGCCGGCGACCAGCACGCCGGCCGCGAGCACCAGCGACGGGTCTTCCGCAGTGGGCGCGATCCACGCGACCGAGATGATGTTGACCACGTTCAACAGCACCGGCGTGAACGCCGGCACCGCGAAGCGGCCGTAGGTGTTGAGCACGCTGCCGGCGAGTGCGGTGAGCGAGATGAACAGCAGGTAGGGGAAGGTGATGCGGAGCATGCTCGCCGCCAGCTCGAAGCGCGTGCCGTCGGCCTGGAAGCCCGGCGCGAACAGGTACACGAGAACGGGCGCGGCGAGACTGCCGACCAACACCACGACGCCCAGCACGCCGGCCAGGGTGCCGGCGGTGCGGCTGATCAACTCGTCGGTTGCCGCCTCGCCGTGCTTGACGCGATACTCAGTCAGCACCGGCACGAAGGCCTGCGAGAACGAGCCCTCGGCGAACAGACGGCGCAGGAAGTTGGGGATCTTGAACGCGACCAGGAACGCGTCCATCAGCGGCCCGCCGCCGGCGCCGAGGAAGCCGGCGAAGGCGATGTCGCGCACCAGGCCGAGCACGCGCGACAGCAGCGTGTTGAAGCCGACCACGGAGGTGGCTTTCAGCAGACGTAGGCTCATGGGAAGGGGCTCATAACGGCGCGGGCCGGGGGATTCTAGCGGAGGCCTCGCCCAAGGCCCAGATTTCATTGACTTTTCCGCCTCGGCCCGACAGAATTCGCGCCCCTTTTGGAGCCCCAGATGGCCAACACCAAGCAGTCCAAGAAGCGCGCCCGCCAGGCTGACGCGCACCGCAACCGCAACGCCGCGCAGCGCTCGATGCTGCGTTCCGCGATCAAGCGCGTGGTCCGCGCGGTCGAAGCCAAGGACAAGGCCGGTGCCAAGACCGCCTACGACGCCGCCCTGCCGGTAATCGACTCGATGCAGCGCAAGGGCCACATCCACAAGAACAAGGCGGCGCGCCACAAGTCGCGCCTCAACACGAGCATCCGCGCGCTCTAGGTCCTCTTCGACCGAGCTTGCTGGAATGAAGAAGCCGGTCTCACGACCGGCTTCTTCGTTTCCGGATACGGGGCCCGCAGGCGAACCGCCGCCTGCTAGGGGTGCGCCGAGCGAGTTACGGCGTCTGCGCCGTCTGTCCGAGTGAACGCACCCCTAGCAGGCGGCGGGGCGCCGACGAGCGCTTATTCGGATTCGTCGATGTTGTCGCGACCGGCTTTTTCATTCCTCGTCGTCGTTCACGCCCGACCAGTCGATTGCCGCCGGCCCGCTGAACTCCTCGAGCACCCGTGGGTGCGCCTCGAGGTAGACCATCACCGCCTGGCAGAGCTCGCGGGTCCCGTCGCCGGTCAAGGCTGAGACCTGGAACACCGGTCCCTTGAACTTGAGACCCTTCACGATCTCAGCTGAGCGCGCGGCGTGCTCGTCCTCGGGCAGCAGGTCGAGCTTGTTCAGCACCAGCCAACGCTCGCGCGCCGCCAGTTCCGGCGAGAACTTCTCCAGCTCGTGGATGATCGTCTTGGCCTGGGCGATCGGATCGCCGGTGCCGTAATCCGGGAACACATCCACCAGGTGCAGCAGCACGCGGGTGCGCTGCAGGTGCTTGAGGAAGCGGATGCCGAGGCCCGCGCCTTCGGCCGCACCCTCGATCACGCCGGGCACGTCGGCCATCAGGAACGAGCGATGGGTGCCGACCGAGACCACACCCAGGTTCGGGTGCAGCGTGGTGAACGGGTAGTCGGCGACCTTGGGCCGGGCCGAGGACACCGCGCGAATCAGTGTGCTCTTGCCGGCGTTCGGCAGGCCGAGCAGGCCGACGTCGGCGATCAGCTTGAGCTCGAGCAGCAGCGTGCGGCGCTCGCCGGGCTTGCCCTTGGTGGCCTTGCGTGGCGCGCGGTTGGTGCTGGTCTTGAAGCGCAGGTTGCCCTGCCCGTGCAGGCCGCCGCGCGCCACCATCACCTGCTGGCCGTTGCGCACCACATCGCCCATCAGCTCGCCAGTCGCCTGGTCGAAGATCTGCGTGCCGAGCGGCACCGCGACCTCGATGTCCGGCGCGCCGCGGCCGAAGCAGTCGCTGCTCTGGCCGTTCTCGCCCTTCTCGGCCTTGTAGCTGCGCGTGTTGCGGAAGTCGGCCAGCGTGTTCAGGCCTTCGAGGCCGACCAGCCAGACCGAGCCGCCGTCGCCGCCGTCGCCGCCATCCGGGCCGCCGTTCGGCATGAACTTCTCGCGACGGAACGAGATGATCCCCGCGCCACCGTCGCCGGCGATCACCTTGATCGTTGCTTCATCGACGAACTTCATGGTCAGTACGATTCTCCGGGCATATTGATGGCGACTGCTAGGTGATTGCGCCTGCATGCAGGTGCGCATCAGGTGGTTCGCGGCGCAGTCGCCGTCTACGCTGG
>JANNEA010000115.1:0-7534 GCA_031388175.1 Gammaproteobacteria bacterium | reverse complement strand
GCCGCGATGAGCGCGCGCGGCCTCGACACCGACGGCGACCAGGTCACCTACACGAGCTACGCCATCAAGGGCCTCGAAAAGGGCACAGGCCTCACGGCTGCCCTGATGTGGGGCAGCCCCTCGGACAAGCTGAGCGTGGAGAGCGCCGAGGTTGGCCTGGTTGGCGCCGACGGCAAGCTGCTCTGGAGCGTGCAGGTGGCCGAGCCTTCCGCGCTGTCGCCGCCGGCACTAGGCAAGGATGCAATCGCAGTCCAGGCCTCGCAAACGGTCAACCTGTACAACCGCGCCGACGGCGCGGCCGCGCCCCCGCTGCAGATTTTCACGAACTGGCTCGGCATGTCCAAGAACTGGGTGTCGCGCCTACCGGTGACGCGCCCGCTTTGGCTCGGCGACGAGCTGTTTGCCGCGCACCAGAGCCATTTCAAGAAGGTCTCCGCCAAGGGCGAGCAGCTCGAGGCCACCGTGGGGCTCGGCAAGAACTTCACCATGCTGACTGCCGGGCCCGTGCTGTGCAAGGACAAGATCATGCTGTCCGAGGCGGGCTATCCGGAGGGCAACGTCTTTACGGGCAAGGATGCGCGCGTCTACGCCGCCAACGCCAAGCTCAAGTCGATCTGGTACGCCAGCACCGAAGAGGAGTTCAACGGCGTCGGCGACCTGGTCTGCAACGACGATCTCATCTTCGCGGTGTCGAACACGAACGTCGCCGCCTTCACGCACGAGGGCAAGGAAGCCTGGCAGTACGAAGGCGAGGACGCCGTGTTCATGTTCGGCACGCATCGCGGCATCCTGAAAGCCGGCAGCCTGCCGGTCGCCAACAAAGTCAATGCGGGCCGGCAAGCCGTCGTTGCCGGGCCCTACCTGTACGTGACCAGCCGCAGCGGCAAGAAGGATTTCAGGGACAAGCCCGACGACATCGCCGTGTTCGAGGCGAAGACCGGCAAGCTCCTCGAGCAGATCGAGACGAACATGACCATCATCGACATGGCGGTGTTCGGGCCCAACCTCGCCCTCGCGACGACCGAGGGCCTCCGCTTCATCGGTCTGAAGCCCTAGGCCGCCGCCCCGCAGGGGCCGCAGTGCGGGCACGCAGGAACTGGATACCGGCCCTCGCGGCCACCACTCTGGTGTTCGGCTGCCAGGCCGCGCCCGGCGACGTCGCCGCCTACGACCTGCGCACACCCCGAACGGGCAACACCGACCTCGCCCGCCGCGCTCGATCCCAGGGTCAAGGCGCTGCTCGACGATGCGCGTGTGCGTGCGCATGAACTAATGGCGAAGCGGACGGCAGCGATCAAGTAAGAACCGGAAAGAGGAAAGCCCGCGCGTGGCGGGCCTTCCGATCGTTCCTGTTTGGTGCCGAGGAGAGGACTCGAACCTCCACGGTGTTACCCGCTAGTACCTGAAACTAGTGCGTCTACCAATTTCGCCACCTCGGCAGGGGCGGCGCAATCTACTGGGCGACCCAGGGCTTGTCAACGCAACTCGCGCAGCGCAGGGTTCGCAGATGCCCAATCGCAAACCGCCCCAAGACCCCCACGCCGCCCGCGAGGCGGCCCGCTACCAGAACCCGATCGCCAGTCGCGAGCACATCCTCGAGGTCCTCGGCACGCAAGGTCGGCCGCTCAGCGCCGACGGACTGGTCCACGCGTTGAAAGCGCACGCGCCCGATGCGCGCGCGGCGCTCGACAAGCGTCTCGGCGCGATGCTGCGTGACGGCCAGCTGCTGCTCAACCGTCGCGACGAGTATGTGCTGCCGTCGCGGGTCGGTGTCGTGGCCGGCACCGTGCAGGGCCACCGCGATGGCTTCGGTTTCCTGGTCCGCGACGACGGCGGTCCCGACCTGTTCCTGCCGGCGCGCGCGATGCGTCAGCTGTTCCACGGCGACCGCGTGAGCGCGCGGATCATGGGTGAGGACGAGCGCGGCCGGCCGCAGGGCTCGATCGTCGATGTGCTTGAGCACCGTACTGAACGCCTGGTCGGCAAGCTGGCGCACGAGGCGGGCGTGTACTTCGTCACGCCCGACAACACGCGCTATACGCAGGATGTGCTGGTGCCGCCCGAGGCGATCGGCGCGGCCAAGCCCGGCCAGATCGTGGTGGTGGCCTTGGTCGAGCAGCCGAGCAAGGTGAGCGGTCCGGTCGGTCGCGTGCTGCAGGTGCTTGGCGACCGGCATGCCGAGGGTATCGAGGTGGAGATCGCGATCCACTCACACAACCTTCCCCATGAGTTCCCGCTTGCGGTCGAGACCGAAGCCCATGGCTACGGCGGCAGCGTCCGCGAATCCGACAAGGTCGGCCGGCTCGATCTGCGCAGCCTGCCGCTGGTCACCATCGATGGTGCCGATGCGCGCGACTTCGATGATGCAGTGTTCGCCGAACCGGCCGGCGGCGGCTGGCGATTGATCGTTGCAATCGCCGACGTCTCGCACTACGTACGGCCGGATTCGGCGCTCGATCGCGAAGCCCACGCCCGTGGCACTTCGGTGTACTTCCCGGATTGGGTCATCCCGATGCTGCCGGAGGCACTGTCGAACGGACTGTGTTCGCTGAACCCCGAAGTCGACCGGCTGTGCATGGTCTGCGAGATGCGGGTCGACCCGACCGGCAAGGTCTCGCGTGCGCATTTCCACCGTGGCCTGATGCGTTCGGTTGCCAGGCTGACCTACGACGAGGTCGGCGCAGTGTTCGCCGGTGACAAGGACGCGAACCGGCGCCAGGCGAGGCTCGCGCCGCAGCTCGATGCGTTGCGCGGGGTTTTCCGGGCATTGCTTGCCGCACGCCATCGCCGCGGGGCGATCGAGTTCGAGCGGCCCGAGACCAAGATCGCGTTCGCGCCTGGCCGGCGCATCGACCGCATCGTCGCGGTGGTGCGCAACGACGCCCATCGGCTGGTTGAGGAATGCATGATCGCGGCGAACGTCGAGGCCGCACGCTTCATCGCCCGCGGCGAGTTGCCGACGCTCTACCGCGTGCATGAGACGCCGCCGCCGGCGAAGGTTGTGGCGCTGCGCGAGTTCCTGGTGCCGATTGGCCTGAAGCTCGGCGGTGGCGAAGAGCCGACGCCGGCTGACTTCGCGGCGGTGGTCCAGGCCGCAGCCGGACGCGCCGACAAGCATCTGATCGAGACCGTGATCTTGCGTTCGATGGCGCAGGCGCGTTACCAGCCCGAGGACGTCGGCCACTTCGGCCTGGCACTCAAGGCCTACTGTCACTTCACCTCGCCCATCCGGCGCTATCCCGACCTGCTGGTGCATCGCGCGATCGGCCACATCGTCGATGGCAAGCCCGCGACCGAGTTCCATCCGTCGCGGCCGGCGTTCGAGAGCCTTGGCACCCATTGCTCGATGACCGAACGGCGCGCTGACGATGCGACCCGCGACGCGGTCGCCTGGCTCAAGTGCGAGTACATGCGCGAACGCGTGGGCCAGGAGTTCGAGGGCACGGTGTCGTCAATCACGCCGTTCGGCGCGTTCATCGAGCTCGATGGGCTGTTCGTCGAGGGCCTGGTGCACGTCACCGCGCTGCCGTCCGATTACTGGCAGCACGACCCGGCGCACCATCGCCTGGTCGCCTCACGCAGCGGCCAGGTAATCAGGCTCGCGGATCGGGTGAAGGTGCGGGTGGCACGGGTCGACCTCGACGATCGCAAGATCGACTTCGAGCTCACCGGCCACACGCCGACCATGCGTGCCTCGGCGCGCGCGCAACCCGCACGCGGCCAGCCACCACGTGGCCAGCAGGCGAAACGCGGCAAGCACAAGGGTAAGGGCAAGCGTCGTGGCTGATGCCGCGCTGATCTACGGCATCCACGCCGTGCGTGCCGCGTTCGCGGCCGGCATCGACGTGCGCGAGGTCTGGGTGCTCAAGCAGCGTCGCGACAAGCGGCTCGACGAGCTGCTGGCCGCGGCGAAGCGCGCGGGCGTGGAAGCGCAACCGGCGGATCGCGACACGCTCGACCGGCTGGCGGGCACGAGCCACCACCAGGGCGTGGTCGCGCGCCTTGCCCAGGCGACTGGTCCGCGCCAGGTGAACCTCGACACGATCGTGGCCGAGGCTGGGCCCGACCTGCTGCTGCTCGTCCTGGACGGCGTGCAGGACCCCCACAACCTCGGGGCCTGCCTGCGGACCGCGAACGCGGCCGGCTGTCAGGCAGTGGTCGTGCCGCGCGATCGGGCCGTGGGTCTGACCCCGGTCGTCCGCAAGGTCGCCAGCGGCGCCGCTGAGGTGACGCCATTGATCCAGGTGACGAACCTGGCGCGGGCGCTGCGCGAGCTGGCCGAGGCGGGGGTCCGGGTGATCGGCACCGATGACACCGCAGGGCCCAGCCTGTACGAGACCGACCTCACCGGGCCCTTGGCGTTGGTGATGGGTGCCGAGGGGGAGGGGATGCGGCGGCTGACCGGGGAGACCTGCGACGCCCTCGTCCGATTGCCCATGGCGGGCAGCGTTTCGTCCCTCAACGTCTCGGTCGCCGCCGGGGTGGCCCTGTTCGAGGCTCGCCGGCAGCGCAATCGCTAAGTTGGCCTCCTAAGTCCTTGAAAGTCGGACGGAATCCCGTCTAGAATCCGCGCCCCCCGAGGCCCAAGGTCCTCGGGACTCGCCCCACCGCTCGTTCGGGGGGCTCCTTAACCGGAACCGTGAGAGAGGACTACATCGACATGCGTCATTACGAGATCGTGTTCCTGGTCCATCCCGACCAGAGCGAGCAGGTCCCGGCCATGAACGAGCGCTACCGCTCGATGGTCGAGTCCACCGGCGGCAAGCTCCACCGCCTCGAAGACTGGGGTCGCCGCCAGCTCGCCTATCCGATCGCCAAGGTGCATAAGGCGCACTACGTGCTCATGAACGTCGAGTGCGGGCAGCAGACGCTGGCCGACCTCGAGAGCGCGTTCCGCTTCAACGATGCGGTGCTGCGTCACATGACCGTGCGCCAGGACGGCGCGATCACCGAGCCGTCGCCGTTGCTCAAGGCCAAGGACGACCGCGACGACCGCGAGCGCGTGCGCTCGTACGACGACCGTAACGACGAGGACGCGGCGTAAGCCCGCGCCCGAGAGGATACCTGCATGTCCCGTTTCTTCCGCCGCAAGAAGTACTGCAAGTTCACCGCCGAGAAGACGGTGGAGATCGACTACAAGGATTTGGTCACGCTGAAGCAGTACGTCACCGAGACCGGCAAGATCGTGCCTAGCCGCATCACCGGCACCCGGCCGTTCTACCAGCGTCAGCTGCAGCTGGCAGTGAAGCGTGCGCGCTTCCTGGCACTGCTGCCCTACACCGACCAGCACTGAGCAGGAGCACCACCATGGAAGTCATCCTGCTGCAGAAGGTCGAGAACCTCGGCAACCTTGGCGACAAGGTCAAGGTGAAGGCCGGCTTCGGCCGCAACTTCTTGATCCCCCAGGGCAAGGCCACCGCGGCGACCGCTGCGAACCTGGCTGCGTTCGAAGTCCGGCGTGCTCAGCTCGAGCGTGAGGCCCAGGTCGCGATCGACAAGGCTGCCGTGCGCAAGGCCGAGTTCGATGCCGCTGGCGCAATCGTGCTGTCGTCCAAGGCTGGTGCCGAGGGCAAGCTGTTCGGTTCGATCGGCACCGTGGATCTGGCCGAGGCCTTCGCCCGCAAGGGCATCAAGGTCGAGCGCCGGGAACTGCGCCTGCCGCACGGTCCGATCCGTGTGATCGGCGAGCACAGCGTCGAGGTCCACCTGCATAGCGACGTCAACGTCACGGTCCCGGTCACGATCAAACCAGAAGAGTGATCGCCAGCTGAGCTGGCATCCCGTTCGCCGACGAGACGGCGCTCATATTTGAATACCGGTGGCGCGGGGAAGGGCCCGCGCCGTTCCGGCGGTCGCGATTTCCCGAGGCTAGGCACAACTCATCCACAGGTTTCGAGTTGAGCCGCGGCGGGCCTGACGCCAGAATCCCCCGGCGCTGATACGAGCCCTCTTTCGGAACTAGAATCCTCCCCATGGCAGCCGTTACTCCCTTCGACCGTGATGGGCGCGAGACCGCGCTGCGGACGCCGCCGAACTCGGTCGAGGCTGAACAGGCCGTCCTCGGCGGCTTGTTGCTCGACAACCAGGCTTGGGAGCGTATCGCCGACCGGGTCGTCGAAGAGGACTTCTACCGCCGCGATCACCGCCTGGTGTACCGCGCGATCCGCGTCCTGCTCGATGGCGACCAACCGGCTGACGCGGTCACGGTGGCGGAGTGGCTGTCTTCGAACAAGTTGCTTGAGGACGCCGGCGGGCTCGAGTACCTCGGGCGCCTGGTGCGCGACACGCCGAGCGCCGCCAACGTGAGGGCCTATGCCGACATCGTGCGTGAGCGTTCGGTGCTGCGGCAGCTGATCGAGGTTGGCGGCACGATCGCGACCAGCGGCTTCGATCCGGCCGGCCGCAGCTCGACCGAGCTGCTGGATGCGGCCGAGCGCCGCGTGTTCGAGATCGCCGAGCAGACCGCGCGCAGCAAGAGCGGCTTCCGCACCGCCGGCAGCGTGCTGGTCGAGGTGGTCGACCGCATCGACGAGCTCTACGAGCGCGACAACCCGATCACCGGCGTGCCGACCGGGCTCACCGAGTTCGACAAGCTCACTTCGGGCCTGCAGCCTGGCGACCTGGTCATCGTTGCGGGGCGGCCATCCATGGGCAAGACCGCGTTCGCGATGAACGTCGCCGAGAATGTGGCGCTCGAGGCGCGCAAGCCGGTCGCGATCTTCTCGATGGAGATGTCCGCGAACCAGTTGGTCACCAGGCTGATCTCGTCCTATGGCTCGATCGACCAGACCAAGCTCAGGACGGGTCGGCTCGACGACGAGGACTGGCCGCGGGTCACCAAGGCCGCCGAGAAGCTCACCGATTCGCCGCTGTTCATCGACGACACGCCGTCGCTGTCGCCCGGCGACATCCGCGCCCGCGCCCGCCGCCTGAAGCGCGAGCACAAGGACCTCGGCCTGATCGTGGTCGACTATCTGCAGCTCATGGCGGTCCCCGGCAACAAGGAGAACCGAGCGACCGAGATCTCCGAGATATCGCGCTCGCTCAAGGCGCTGGCGCGCGAGCTCGAGGTGCCGTTGATCGCGCTGTCGCAGCTCAACCGCGCGCTCGAAAGCCGCAACGACAAGCGGCCGGTGATGTCCGACCTGCGCGAGTCGGGCGCGATCGAGCAGGACGCCGACCTCATCGTGTTCATCTACCGTGAGGAAGTCCACAACAGGGAGACCACGGAGAAGGGAATCGCTGAGATCATCATCGGCAAGCAGCGCAACGGCCCGATTGGCACCGTGAAGACCGCGTTCCTCGGCCAGTACACCCGGTTCGACAACTTGGCGCGCGAGGAACGCTACCCGTGAGCCGTCGCGCCGCGAGGCGCGCGTGAGCCGCGCGACGCGCGCGACGATCTCCGCCGGCGCGCTCGAACACAACCTCCAGACCCTGCGCCGGCGCGCGCCGGGCGCGCGCGTGATGGCCGTGATCAAGGCCAACGCCTACGGCCATGGGCTGGACGCGGCCGCTCGCGGCCTGCGCCACG
>JANNEA010000013.1:0-12915 GCA_031388175.1 Gammaproteobacteria bacterium | reverse complement strand
GGCTCCGCCGGCCTGGGGCGGCCACCCTGGGCCGCCGCACCCCGCGCGCGCTGCGGTGCTCGGTGAGCACGAAGGTCACTTCGCGCTCAGTACCGATGGTCGCCGTGACCTGACAGCGCGCTTGGTCTTCTGCGCGCCATGCCCATGGTTGGTGCGGAGCCCTTTCGAACTCGCCTTGTGCATGGCCGAATGGGGGGTGGCCTGGCAATGAAGGGCCTGGCCAGGCCCGTTGAGCAGGGACGCGAATCGGGCCGGCCCCGCATTCGGCGAGGCACGAGGGTCACCACCGGTGCACGCAGTGCGCCGGTGGCGAGTGCGAGGGGGCCGCACCGACCACGGGCATGGCGCGCACAGGGTCCAACCGGCGCGCTGTGAGAGAATCGCGACGCCTTCCACGGAGCCTGCATGGACCTCAACCTCACCGGTAAACACGCGCTGGTCTGCGGCGCGAGCCAGGGCATCGGCCGCGCCACAGCCGAGGCGCTCGCTTCGCTGGGGGCGAGCGTGACGCTGCTGGCGCGCGACGGGAAGGCGCTGGAGAAGGTGCGCGCGGCGCTGCCGGCCGCGCATCACCAGAAGCACGGCGCGCTGGTCGCGGACTTCGACCACCCGGCCGAACTCGCTGCGATGCTCGCGAAGACCTTGCCGGGCCTCGCGCCGGTGAACATCCTGATCAACAACAGCGGCGGGCCGCCGGGCGGCACGGCGCATAGCGCCGCGCTCGACGACTACCGCAAGACCTTCGAGCGCCACCTGATGTGCAACCAGGTGCTGGTGCAGGCGGTGCTGCCGGGGATGCGCAAGTCCGGCTACGGCCGCATCGTGAACATCATCTCGACCAGCGTGCGCGAACCGATCAAAGGCCTCGGCGTGTCGAACTCGATCCGCGGCGCGGTCGCGGCTTGGGCCAAGACGCTGAGCATCGAGCTCGGGCCCGACGGCATCACCGTGAACAACCTGCTGCCGGGCTTCACCCGCACCCAGCGCCTGGACGTGGTGTTCAAGGCACGGATGGAGAAGTTCAACATGTCGCGCGCCGCGGTCGAGGCCGATGCGCTGGCCGAGGTGCCGCTCGGCCGCTTCGCCGAAGCGAGCGAACCGGCCGACGCGATCGCCTTCCTCTGCTCGCCCGCCGCCGCCTACATCTCCGGCGTGAGCCTGCCGGTCGATGGCGGGCGGATGCGGAGCATTTGATGACAAGCGACAGCTTCCATATGACGAGCACTTCGCGATGATCGAATTCCAGAACCTCATCGACGGGAAGTTGGTGGCGCCCAAGGGCGGCCGCTTCCTCGAGGTGTTCGAGCCGGCCACGGGCAAGGCCTACGCCAAGGTTCCGGACTCGGACGCGAGCGATGTGGAGGCTGCGATCGCCGCGGCGACCCGCGCCTTCCCGGCGTGGTCGGCAACGCCGGCCGACGCACGGGCCCGCATCCTCTGGAAGATCGGCGAGCTCATCGAGCGCGATGCTGAAGCGCTGGCGCGCGCCGAATCGCAGGACCAGGGCAAGCCGGTGAAGCTCGCGCGCACAGTGGACCTGCCGCGCGCGGCGCTGAACTTCCGCTTCTTCGCCGGTGCCGCCACGCAGTTCGCCAGCGAGTCGCATGCGATGGAGACCGGCGCCATCAACTACACGCTGCGCCAACCGCTGGGCGTGGTGGCCTGCATCTCGCCGTGGAACCTGCCGCTCTACCTGCTCACCTGGAAGCTGGTGCCCGCGCTCGCCGCCGGCAACTGCGTGGTGGCGAAGCCCTCCGAGATCACGCCGCACACCGCCTGGCTGTTCGCCAAGCTCACGGTCGAGGCTGGCTTGCCGGCTGGCGTGCTGAATATCGTTCATGGAACCGGCCCAAGGGCCGGCACTCCATTGGTTGACGACGCGGCGATCAAGGCGGTCTCGTTCACCGGCGGCACCGTCACCGGCGCCGAGATCGCCAAGCGCACCGCGCCGCGCTTCAAGAAGCTCTCGCTCGAGCTCGGCGGCAAGAACGCGACGATCGTGTTCGCCGACTGCGACTACGACACGGCGCTCGGCGAAGCGGCGCGCGCCGCGTTCCAGAACCAGGGCGAGATCTGTACCTGCGGCTCGCGCATCCTGGTCGAGCGGCCGCTGTACGAGCGCTTCCTCAAGGACCTCGTGGCCAAGGCCAAGGCGCTGAAGGTCGGCGACCCGAGCGACGAGGCCACCGACCAGGGCGCGATCGTGTCCAAGCCTCACTTCGACAAGATCATGGCGGCGATCGCCACGGCCAAGGCCGAAGGGGGTCGTATCGAATGCGGCGGTGAAGCCGTCACCGTCCTCGGTCGATGCGAGCGTGGCAGCTTCATCGCGCCAACGATCATCAGCGGCCTCGACCAGCAGTGCCGCACGAACCAGGAGGAGATCTTCGGCCCGGTGGTCACCGTGCAGCCGTTCGACGACGAGGCCGACGCGATCGCGAAGGCCAACGGCGTGCGCTATGGCCTGGGTGTCTCGGTCTGGACCAACGACGTGTCACGCACGCATCGCATGGCGCGCGCGCTTGAGGCCGGCCTGCAGTGGTTCAACTGCTGGATGCTGCGCGACCTGCGCGTGCCGATGGGCGGGATGAAGGAATCCGGCGTGGGTCGCGAGGGCGGCTTCGAGGCGATGCGCTTCTTCACCGAGCCCAAGACCATCACGATCAAGCATGGATAATGAGATGACCACATGACCGATGCCACGCACTCCAAGCGCGCGCCCGAACCGGTCGGGCTCTACCCGCACGCGCGCCGCGTGGGCAAGCTGCTGTTCCTGTCCGGCGTGGGGCCGCGCAAGCCGGGCAGCGCCTCGCATGCGGCGTCGATCCCCGGCGTCACGCTCGATGCCACGGGCAAGGTCACCGACTACGACATCGAGGCGCAGGTGCGCGCGGTGTTCGACAACGTGCGGCTGATCCTGGAGGACGCCGGCTCGTCCTGGGAGCGGCTGGTGGACGTGACCGTCTACCTCACCGACATGGAGCGCGACTTCGCCACCTACAACCGGCTGTGGGCCGAGCGCTTCGCCAAGCACCCGAACCCGCCCTGCCGCACCACGGTCGAAATCAACTGTCTGCCGACCCCGATCGCGATCGAGCTCAAATGCATCGCCACGGTCGACTGAAGGACGCCATGCTGCCTGCCCCGCTCGATTTCCAGAAGTGGGTCGAGGACAACCGTCACCTGCTCAAGCCGCCGGTCGGCAACAAGTGCGTGTATGCCGGCGATTTCATCGTGATGGTCGTGGGCGGCCCGAACGCGCGCAAGGACTACCACGTGGATCCGGGGGCCGAGCTGTTCTACCAGCTCGAGGGCGAGATGCTGCTCAAGACCCAGCAGGGTGGGCAGTGCGTCGACATCCCGATCCGCGCCGGCCAGATGTTCCTGCTGCCAGAGTGGGTGCCGCACTCGCCGCAGCGGATGGCCGCGGGTGTCGGGCTGGTGGTCGAGCGCAAGCGCACCAAGGGCGAGCGCGACGGGCTGCAGTGGTACTGCGAATCCTGCAACCACCTCCTGTACGAAGAGTACTTCGAGCTCACCGACATCGAGACCCAGTTCGCGCCGGTGTTCGCGCGCTACTTCGCTGACAAGGACAAGCGGACCTGCAACGACTGCGGCGCGGTGATGCAGCCGCCGGCCAAGGCGACGTGAGCGCGATGCTCAGCATCGACATCCACACCCACATCCTGCCCAAGGAATGGCCGGACCTGGCCAAGCGCTACGGCGGCAGCGGCTGGGTCCAGCTCGAGCACACCGGCCCGGGCTGCGGACGCATGCTCAAGGACGGCAAGCACTTCCGCGACGTGAAGCAGAACCTGTGGGATCCGGCCACGCGCCTCGCCGAGTACGACGGCTTCGGCGTGCAGGTGCAGGTGCTGTCGACGGTGCCGGTGATGTTCGCCTACGGCGCGCTGCCCGCGCACACCCACGACCTGTCCCGGCTCCTCAACGATCACCTGGCCGGCGTGGTCGCAACGAATCCGCGACGCTTCGTCGGGCTCGGCACGGTGCCGCTGCAGGACACCGACCTGGCGATCGCCGAGCTCACCCGTTGCGTGCTCGAGCTCAAGCTCGCGGGCGTGCAGATCGGCACGCACTGCGAAGGCGTGAACCTCGGCGATCCGAGATTGCTGCCGTTCTTCCAGGCGGCCGAGGCGCTGGGTGCGGCGGTATTCGTGCATCCCTGGGAGATGCTCGGCGGCACGCGGCTGGACCGCTACTGGTTCCCGTGGCTCATCGGCATGCCGACCGAGACCACGATCGCGATCGCCTCGATGATCTTCGGTGGCGTGTTCGAGAAGTGCCCGCGACTGCGCATCGCGTTCGCGCACGGTGGCGGTTCGTTCGCCGGCACCTTCGGCCGTCTGGCGCACGGCTTCGAAACGCGGCCCGACCTGGTCGCCGCCGACAACCCCTGCCATCCGCGCGAGTACCTGGGGCGCTTCTGGGTGGACAGCCTGACCCACGATCCGGCGATGCTGAAGTTGTTGATCGACATGGTCGGCGCCAAGCGCGTGGCGCTGGGCAGCGACTATCCGTTCCCGCTCGGCGAGACCCGGCCCGGCAGCACGATCGCTGCCTGCGGCTTCGATGCCGCAACCCGCGCGCTGCTGCACCACGGCGCCGCGCTCGAATGGCTCGACCTCCCGGCGAGCCGCTTCGAGACGAAGAGCGCCTGATGCTGCTCACGGTCGAGATCGGTGGGCGGATGTACCGCGTGCGCACTGGGCAGGCGCTCTCGCTAGCCATCCCCATCGACTCCGCCGATCCGCGCGTGCTCGCGTTCGGCGTCGAGCCGCCGTCGGCGAGACCGCTGTCCGGTCCGGGATTCGTCGGTGACACGCGCCGCGGCGGCTCCTGCAACGTGACCGCGCACAATCTGGTGCCGCACTGCCACGGCACGCACACCGAGTGCGTCGGCCACCTGGTGGACGAACCGCTGTCGGTGATCGACGTGCTGCGCGAGACGCTGTTCCCCGCGACGCTGATCACGGTCACGCCCGAGACCATGGCCGATGGCGACCGCCAGGTCGGCGGCCGCGCCTTGCGCACGGCGCTGGACCGCCTGCCCGGCACGGCCTTGCAACACGCCCCTTTCCTTAGAGCCATCGTCTTGCGGACCCTCCCCAACGGGGCGGACAAGCTCAGGGCGCGCTACGATGGCGCCGCCCCACCGGCCTACCTCACGGCCGACGCGGGCGCCCTGCTCGCGCAACTCGGATGCGAACACCTGGTGGTCGACCTGCCCTCGCTGGATCGGATGGTTGACGGCGGCAAGCTCGCCGCGCACCGCGCGTTCTTCGGTCTGCCCGCCGACAGCCGCAAGCTGTCCGATGCCACGCGCCGCCATTGCACCGCCACCGAGCTCGCCTTCGTACCGGACCAGATCGCCGACGGCCATTTCCTGCTCGACCTGCAGATCGCGCCGCTCGCCAGCGACGCTGCGCCGAGCCGGCCGATGCTGCTGGCGCTGGAAGCGGTCGCCGGGCACGCCGCGGGGGACCGATGACCGACATCTTCCATCGCGAGCACGCCGTGGCGCTGGACGCGGCCGATGAACTGAAGGGCTTCCAGGACAAGTTCTCGATCCCGATGCACGGCGCCGGGTCCTGCATCTACCTCTGCGGCAACTCGCTCGGGCTGCAGCCGACGCGCGCCCGGCGGCTGGTGGCCGAGGTCATGGACCATTGGCAGTCGCTCGGCGTGAAGGGTCATCTCGAAGGCAAACGGCCCTGGCTGCCCTACCACGAGTTCCTCACCAACCTCACGGCGCAGCTGGTCAACAGCCAGCCGCGCGAGGTGGTGACCATGAACACGCTCACCGTCAACCTGCATCTGATGATGGTGAGCTTCTATCGCCCGACCGCGACGCGGAACCGCATCGTCATCGAGCAGGGCGCGTTCCCCTCCGACCGTTACGCGGTGGAATCGCAGGTCGTGCTGTGGGGACATGATCCTAAAGAAGCCCTGGTGGAGCTCGGGCCCCGCGAGGGGGAGCGCCTGCTGCGCCACGAGGACATCGAGGACTACCTCGCGCGCGAAGGCCAACACGTCGCGCTGGTGCTGCTACCGGGCGTGCAGTACTACACCGGCCAGCGCCTGGACCTCAAGCGCATCTCGCGCGCCGCGCACGCCGCGGGTGCGCGGGTGGGCTTCGATCTCGCCCACGCGGTCGGCAACGTGCCGCTGAACCTGCACGACGACGATTGCGACTTCGCGGTGTGGTGCTCGTACAAGTACCTGAACGGCGGACCGGGCGCGGTCGCCGGCGCCTTCGTCCACGAACGCCACCTCGATTCGCCCGACCTGCCGCGGCTGCACGGCTGGTGGGGCCACGACAAGGAGCGCCGCTTCCTGATGGAGCCGCACTTCCAGGGCATCCCGAGCGCCGAGGGCTGGCAGTTGTCGAACCCGCCGATCCTCTCGCTCGCGCCCGTCCTAGCGTCTTTGGAAATATTCTCCGAGGCGGGAATGGACAAGTTGCGCGCCAAATCCGAGCGGCTCACCGGGTACCTCGAGCAGCTGCTGGTCACGAGGCTCGCCGGCCGCATCGCGATCATCACGCCGCGCGCCGCGGCCGAACGCGGCGCGCAGCTGTCGTTGCGGATCACCTCGGGTGACGGCAAGCAGGTGTTCGACCGGCTCGAGGATGCCGGCGTGGTCTGCGATTGGCGCGAACCCGACGTGATCCGCGTCGCGCCGGTGCCGCTCTACAACACCTTCGAGGACGTGCGCCGTTTCGTGCAGCGTCTCGAGGATGCCCTCTGCGTGACGAGCCGCTGAGCGAATCGCGCGGCAAAACGGCGATGGCAGCGGAACGCATCACGATCTCCGGCGCCGGCCTGGCCGGCGCGTTGGCTGCGGTGCTGCTGGCGCGGCGCGGCATCGAGGTCACGGTCTACGAGCGGCGCGCCGACATGCGTCGGCAGAACGTCGCCGCTGGCCGTTCCATCAACCTGGCGTTGGCGGCGCGCGGCATCGTGGCGCTCGACCATGCCGGGCTGTTCGAGCAGCTCAAACCGATCCTGGTGCCGATGCCGGGCCGGATGATCCACGACGCCAGCGGCGGCGAGGTCTACCAGCCCTACTCGCGCCATCCGCATGAGTTCAATTGGAGCGCCTCGCGCGCGGCATTGAACATGGCGTTGATGGACGCGGCTGAGGCGACCGGACGGGTGAAGATCATGTTCGAGCAGCGGGTCGAGGGCTACGACTACGCGGCCCAAGCGCTGCTGATCCACGATGGACAACACAACGACGAGACCCGGGTGGCGGCGCCGGTGGTGATCGCGACCGATGGCGCAGGCTCACCGGTCCGCGCCTCGATGGTCGAGCGCTTCGGCGTGGCCTGCCATGAGGACCCCCTCGGCCACGCCTACAAGGAGCTCACGATCCCGGCCGGACCCGGCGCACGGTTCCAGATCCGAGAAGACGCGCTGCACATCTGGCCCCGCGGCGGCTACATGCTGATCGCGCTGCCCAATCCAGAGGGCTCCTTCACGGTGACCCTCTTCCTGCCCCTCAAAGGTCCAGCGTCCTTTGAGACGCTGACCACAGCGGCGAAGCTGCACGACTTCTTCGCCCGCGAGTTCCCGGACGCGGCCGCACTGATCCCGGACCTCGAGTACGACTTCTTCGACAACCCCACCGGTGGACTGGCCACGCTGCGCTGCGCACGCTGGGCGGTGGGCGGCAACACGCTGCTGCTCGGCGACGCGGCGCATGCGGTGGTGCCGTTCCACGGCCAGGGCATGAACTGCGCGTTCGAGGACGTGGTCGAACTCGACGCGAGCGTCGGACGACACAGCCGCAGTGGGGTGACGGACTGGGCGGCGGTGTTCGCCGAGGTCGAAGCCACGCGCAAGCCGAACGCCGATGCGATTGCCGACATGGCGGTCGAGAACTACGTCGAGATGCGCGATCTGGTGCGCGACCCACGCTTCCACTTGACCAAGAAGGTCGAGTTCCTGCTCGAGGGCCTGCACCCTGCGCGCTTCATCCCGCGCTACTCGATGGTGATGTTCCACCCGGAGATCAGCTACGCCGAGGCGCAGCGCCGCGGCGCGATCCAGAGCGCGATCCTGGCCGAGCTCATCCGCGGCAAGGACGCGCCCGAGCAGATAGACCTCGAGCTGGCAGGCCGCCTGATCGCTGAACGGCTGGTGCTGTAGACTGCGCCGCCCCTAGAGGACCGCACGTGATCGACCTCGAATACCAGGCCCGCAGCCTGCTCGACGCATTGCCCCAGGACCCCGACGTCCATCTGCACAACATCGACGTGCCAAATCGGCGCGCGGCGCTGGTCAGGCTCGACCGCAAGCGCTATATCGATGCTGCGTTCCTCGACGATCGCGCGCTCACTGCGAACGACACCGCGGTCTGGCTGCCGCTGGAGAAGTTGATCGAGGCGTGCGGCAGGATCGAGGCGCAACCGCACGATGCGATCTTCCATATCGCACACTGCGGCTCAACGCTGATCTCGCGCTTGATCGGCGCGCTGCCGAACAACCTGCCTAAGCGCGAGCCGCTCTCCTGGCTGAGCTGCGGCATCGCTGCGCGCCAGGTCGAACACACGATCACGCAGCGTGCCTTCCTCGCGATGTTCGAGGCGACCTCGCGGCTGCTGGCCCGCCGTTACGCTCCGAACGAGCGAGTCATCGTCAAGTCGACCAGCGTCGCAGCGTCGTTGCTGCCGAACTTCCTCTCCCGCGAAGCAAGCCAGCGTGCAGTGCTGCTGACGATGTCGGCCGAAGACTGGATCGCGA
Source organism: Gammaproteobacteria bacterium (assembly GCA_031388175.1). Classification (GTDB taxonomy): domain Bacteria; phylum Pseudomonadota; class Gammaproteobacteria; order Natronospirales; family JANNEA01; genus JANNEA01. The sequence continues at coordinate 4,150 of JANNEA010000013.1, read as the reverse complement.
CGATGCTGTCGCCGCATGCGAGCCGCACCAGCATCGACAGCGTTGCGCCGTACTGGGCCTTCGACCTGGGTGGCACACCCGAGATCACTGGCGACCCGATATCGAGCCCGGAGCTCGCGCACCACATCGGCGCGGCCTGGGTCGCGCCGATGCTGTGGTTCGCCGCCGCGCAGAAGAACGACGCCGAACGGGTCAAGCTCTGCGTCACCGCGGACCTGCTTGAGAGCCCCGCGGTGGGCTTGGCCTCGCTCTCGGGCTTCCTCGGCCTCGGTGCGGACAGCGCCGCGATCGAAACGGCCGTGAACGGCCCGATCCTCGGCCAGTACTCGAAGGACGTGGAACTGCCCTACGACGCCACGCTGCGCCGCAGCCGGCTCGAGGCATCGAAGCGGGATAACGCCGAGCAGATCGCGGTGGCGATGAAGTTCGTCGAGCGCTTCGCCGCCAACGAACCCTTGATCGCCGATCACCTCACCGGCTAAGCGCGCTCGTAGGTCAGGAAGGTCAGCGCGAGGGCATTGCGCGCATCGGCGGCGTGCTCGTGGCGCGCGATTTCGCGCCACTGCTTGAGGTCCAGCGCCGGCCAGTGCGTATCGCCTGCCGGTGACCCGTGCACTTGGGTGAACTCCACGCGTGACGCACGCGGCAGCGACTCGGCGTAGAGCTGGGCGCCGCCGATCACCATCACCTCGGGCGCGCCCGGCGCGCCGGCTGCGGCGGTGAACGCGGCCTCCAGCGAGTGCGCGACCACCACGCCGGGATGCGACCAGGCCGCGTCGCGGGTGACCACCACGTTGGTCCGACCGGGGAGCGGTCGGCCGATGGATTCGTACGTACGACGCCCCATCACGATCGGCTTGCCCCAGGTGAGCAGCTTGAAGTGCGCGAGGTCGGCCGGCAGGTGCCAGGGCATGCGGCCCTGATGGCCAATCACGCCGTTGTCGGCGACGGCGACGACGACGGTGATCGAGGGCTTCACTTCGCCACCTCGTCGGTCGGTGCATCAGCCTTGAGTGGGTAACCGTCGACCAGCACGAGCCAATCGCGTTCCGGCGCGAGCTTGAGCGCGACTGACAGCGTGCCGATCTTGCCGCCCTTCATGAAACGGGCGCGCGCCGCAGGCGAGGGATCCATCTTCGGCACGACGTGGAGCTCGAAGGACCCGTGGCTGCCGTCCGGGATACCGGCGATGAAGGCTTGGAACCTGGCGAACTCCGCCATGCCCTCGGGCGTCACCTTGAGCACGTGCCAATGGGCGTCGCGTACGGCGTCGAGGTCGGCGGATTCGCGCAGCGAGACCTCGACCGTCAGCGGCACTCGCGATTTCAGCTCCTGGCCGCCTTCGATCGCGAGGTCCATCTCCAGCACGTGGCCATCGGGCTGCAGCTGCCAATCGTCGGGCAGGTTCACCGCGGCGCGCAGACCGGTCGGGTCGAGCCCGACGAAGTCCCTGGGCGAGAAGTTTCGCATCGCCCACATCGTGCCGAGCGGCACGTGGGCGCAGGCCTGAAGCAGCAGCGCGGTGGCGACCAGCGCTAGTGTGCCGCGCAACGCTCGCAGCGCGCGGTTCAAACCGCCACCGGCGCCTTGATCGCGGGATGGCACTGGTAGCCGACGATCTCGAAATCGTCGAAGGCGTAGTCGAACAGCGTCGGCGGCCGGCGCTTGAGGTTGAGCGTGGGCAGCGCCAGTGGCGCGCGCGCCAGTTGGGTCGCGACCTGCTCGGCGTGGTTCGAGTAGATATGGCAATCACCGCCGGTCCAGACGAAGTCGCCGACCTTGAGGTCGCATTGGGCAGCGACCATGTGGGTGAGCAGCGCGTAGGACGTGATGTTGAACGGCACGCCGAGGAACAGGTCGGCGGAGCGCTGGTAGAGCTGACAGGAAAGCTTGCCGTCGGCGACGAAGAACTGGAAGAACGCGTGGCAGGGCATCAAGGCCATGCGGTCGAGGTCGGCCACGTTCCAGGCCGAGACGATGATGCGGCGCGAGTCGGGGTTCGTGCGCAGCAGCTCCAGCACCTTCGTAATCTGGTCGATGTGACGGCCATCCGGCGCGGGCCAGGAGCGCCACTGGAAGCCATAGACCGGGCCGAGGTCGCCCTTCTCGTCCGCCCACTCGTCCCAGATCGAGACGCCGTTGCCGCGCAGGTATTTGGTGTTGGTCTCGCCCTTCAGGAACCAGAGCAGCTCGTGGATGATGCTCTTGGTATGGAGCTTCTTGGTCGTGACCATCGGGAAGCCCGCGTTGAGGTCGAAGCGCAGCTGCGCGCCGAACACGGCCTTGGTGCCGGTGCCGGTGCGATCGGCCTTGGTGGCGCCGTGATCGCGAACGTGGCGCAAGAGATCCAAGTACTGCTTCAAGCGTTCACCTTCGGCCGATGCGCGAGCCACAAGAGGAAAGTGCCGATGGCCATCAAGGGCAGCGACAGGAGCATCCCCATCGTCAGCCAGTCGCCGTACAGGTAGCCGAGGTGCGCATCGGGCAGGCGCCAGAGCTCGACCAGGCAGCGGAACGCACCGTAGAGCAGCGCGAACAGACCGGAGATCGCCATGGTCGGCCGCGGCTTGCGCCCGTACCACATGAGCACGCTGAACAGGACCACGCCCTCGAGCATCAGCTCGTAGAGCTGGGTCGGGTGGCGCACCGCGCCGTCCACATAGAACCCCCAGGGCACATCGGTGGCCTTGCCCCAGAGCTCGCCGTTGATGAAGTTGCCCAAGCGACCCGCGCCGAGACCGATCGGCACCACCGGCGCGATGAGGTCCATGAGCTCGAAGAACCCGCGGCCGATCGTGCGGCCGTACCAGAGCATCGCGATGATCACGCCGAGCAGCCCGCCGTGGAACGACATGCCGCCCTCCCACACCCGCAGCAGCAGCAGCGGGTCGGCGAGGAACGAGGCGAAGTTGTAGAACAGCACGTAGCCGCTGCGGCCGCCGAGCACCACGCCGAGCGCGCACCAGAACACGAGGTCGGAGACCTGCTCGTCGCTCCAGCCCCAGCCAAGCGCGCGGGCGCGCTTGCGCGTGAACCACCAGCCGCCGACGAAGCCGATGATGTACATCAGCCCGTACCAGCGCACCGCGAGGTGGGCGGTGCCGATGAGCGGCAGGGTCCAGGTCCCGAGCTCGATCGCGATCGGGTCGAAGTGTGGGTAGGTCAGCACCGCGCGGATTCTACTTTAGAAGCATCTTTAGATAGAGCTCAGAAAGAGCCGGGCAGGATGCGCGCGACCACGCACTTGAGGTACTCGGTCTCAGGGATCGCGGGGTGCACCGGGTGGTCGGGGCCCTGGCCGCCGAACGCGAGCACCTGTGCGGTGCGGTCGAGATGGCGGGCCTCGGCGCGCACCACCTGGGTGAGCTCGTCGCGGCCGAGGTGGTGCGAGCAGGAGCAGGACACGAGGATGCCGTCCTTCTCGAGCAGCTGCATGGCCATCTGGTTGATGCGGTGGTAGGCAGTGAGGCCCTGCTTGTGGTCCTTGCGCCGCTTGATGAACGCCGGTGGGTCCACCACCACCACATCGAAGCGCTCGCGCTCGTCGCGCAGCGCTTTCAGCACCTCGAAGGCATCGCCCTGGCGGGTCACGACGCTGAGCTCGTTCAAGGCCGCGTTGCGGGCCACGCCTTCGAGCGCGGGCTTGGACGAATCCACGCAGACCACCTCGCGCGCACCGCTGGCCGCGGCGCGCAGTCCCCAGGCACCGAGGTAGGCGAACAGGTCGAGCACGCGCGTGCCCTCGCCTTGCGACGAGACGAAGCGCGCCATCAGCCGGCGGTTGTCGCGCTGGTCGTAGAACCAGCCGGTCTTCTGCCCGCCCTGGCTCGGGAACTCGAAGCGGAGACCGTCCTCGAGCACCTCCAGCGTTTCAGGCAGCACGCCGTGGGCGACCTCGGTGTACGCCGGCAACCCTTCCAGCTCGCGCATGCCGCCGTCGTTGCGCAGCAGGATGGCTTTGGGTGCCATCACTTTCACGAGTGCCTCGATGACCTGAACCTTCATGCGTTCGATGCCGGCGGTGGTGAACTGCGCGACCAGCACGTCACCGAAGCGGTCGACCACGAGGCCCGGCAGGCCGTCGCCCTCGCCGTGGATCAGCCGGTAATGAGGCGTGTCGAACAGCTTCTCGCGCAGCGCGAGCGCGACC
>JANNEA010000008.1:0-2982 GCA_031388175.1 Gammaproteobacteria bacterium | reverse complement strand
GGAGGTGCCGGCGTCGGCGCCCGGCACGATCGTGACCCGCGCGGTGATGCCCGGCAGGTCGTTCAGCAGCAGCAGTTCGCGTTCGAGGCGCGCGGTGGTGACCACGCTGCCGCTCGCCAGCTCCGACAGCTGCCGTTGCAGCACTTCGGCCTTGTAGTAGTGCTGGCCCTCGACCCGCACCTTGCCGATGCGGCCTTCCTGGACCTCGAACAGCACCGTGCCGTCGGTCACGCGCTGCACCGGAACGTTGACGCTGGCGAGCGGGTAGCCCTGCGCCTGGTAGTACCGCGTCAACGCCGTAGCGACCGCGTAGATCTCGGCGAGCGTGAGCGACTTGCCGACCTGGCCCGCGACCTGCGCCTGCAGCGCGGCGCTGGCGACCTTGGTGTTGCCTGAGAAATCGAAGCGGGTCACCGGGATCGGTGTGCCACCGGGCGGGACCGGCGAAGGATGCACCGCGCCACCGCTGAGCCCAGGCAACTGGATGCCGTGGTCGGTGAGCACGGCGCGCGGCTGTTGCACGGACTGCTGCGCCTGACCTGGCGTCGGCAGCGTTGGCACCGCAGCTTGCGCGACGGCGCTCGCGGCAGCGAGCAACAGGAGCGCGACCACGCGCGCGTGGCGGAAGATTTGATCGATCATTTGGTTCGCCTCGACTCGAGATCCGTTGCCTTGGTCACCGCGGATTCCCCTTCTCTCGTCACGACGCACATCGACGCGGCCCAATGGGCCACGCGCGGGTGCCGAAGTTACCAGATGGAACCGTGAAGTGCGTCACGGGTGGCAACATCGCCACAGCGCCAAGGCCATCTGGCGATCGACGCCATACGACGTCACATTTCGGTTCGCGTATGTGTGCTAACCGACTGCTGTGGTTGAGATTCCACTGGTGTGGCTCGATGATTGGGACCGTTGGCTCACAGATGCATTTCCGCGAAGATTCAGCGTGCGTCGCAGCGCCGCGTTGCGCGCATGTTGCAGCCAAATGCTGGCCGTTCTTGGCAGCGTTCGGCTACAGTACCGGCCCTCAAATTGGACCGGTCCGCCAGATGCAACTCTCGCTCCCGCCGGGCTACCAGGCCCTCGTCCCCTTCGATCGTGACAAGCACCGCAGCCTCGGCATCGCCGAGGCCAAGCGCGGCGCGTTCGCGCAAGGGCTCCACGGGATTCATCTCTGGCTGGCGGAGTTCACCCACGCCGCCCGCCATTTCCCGATCGTGTTCGTGCGCGACCCCGCCAACGGCAGGTTCGTGGCGCTGGCCGTGACCGGGCTCGAGCCCGGCAGCAACCTGTTCATGGATCGCGCGGCGAAGTGGGACGAGCATTGTTATGTGCCCGCCTACGTTCGCCGCTGGCCGTTCTTCACCGCCCCGATCGAGGGCCGCGGCACGCCGGAACAGCCCGAGTCGCTGGTGCTGGTGGATGAGGCAGGCCTGGCGCCGGAGGGCGCGGCGCTGTTCGACGGCGAGGGCAAGGAGACCGAAGCCTGGCGCACCGTCGACGCGCTGGTGCGCGAGATGGAAGGTCTGCGCACAGCGCACGAGCGTTTCATGCAGACGCTCACCGAGCATCGCTTGTTGCAGCCGTTCGAGGCGCATGCCTTCCCCAAGGCCGGCCGCGACCTGCACCTGACCGGGATGCACCGGATCGACGAGACCAAGTTGAACGCGCTCGAAGGCAAGGTCGTGAAAGGCATGATGAAGCGCGGCGAGCTGGCCCGCATCTACGCCCACCTGATGTCGCTCGACAATTTCCGCCACCTGATGGACCGCGCGACCGCGCGGGCCCTGGAGAAATGAGATGGGCGTAGAGATCAAGCTCACCGACAAGGAGATCCCGGTCTCCCCGGTGTTCGTCGACTTCCTGGTCCACGCGCTCGAGAAGCGCGAATGGCCCGAGACCAACTGGCACGACCAGCTCTCGGAAGAGCTGTCGAACGAACACAAGAAGGTGATGGAGAAGGCCGGCGACAACGCCAAGCGCGTGATGTCGACCAAGGCCGGGCAGCAGGCGATCGCCCGCTCCTACCAGTTCTTCGTCGGCCTGCTCACCGGCAACATGGAGCTGATCCGCGAGGTCCAGTTCAAGTACCACTTCATCAACATCATCGGCATCCCGCGCAACGGCGGCTCCTACCTCACGATGGAGGCCTATCGCGCGCTCGGCTACGACCCGAGCCGGGTGCCAAACGTGATCGCACACGACGGCTTCCCCGAGGCGGGTCCGTTCCGCTTCCAGCAGGGCGTGAACTCGTGGATCACCAGCCTGCAGACCATGGCCGAGTTCCTGACCATGGTCGAGCTGTACTTCGGCAGCGCCAAGTCGTTCGTCGGCAAAATCCCGGTGCCGAAGAAGCTGCTCAAGGGCACCTACGCCGGCGGCTTCTTCCATCGCATCCTCGGCGAGTCGGTGGAGAACGTGCTGACCGTGCGCCACCCCGTGGCCTGCGCGATCAGCACCTACGAGAAGTCCGGCGGCTTCCCGCAGGACGGCAAGTTCAAGGTCCGCGGCAACATCGAGGAGTGGGTGCGGCGCGACCTGGGCTACACGCGCTTCACCAACGACGAGCTGTTCGCGATGCCGTACTTCGAGGCCTACCTCCGCTACTGGGAGCAGTACCACTACTACGTCGCGACCACCGGCCTCTCGGCCAACCGCAACGTGACCATCGCGCCGTACAAGCGCGACAGCATGATGAAGCTGTCGCAGAGCTGGCATAACCAGTTCCAGAGCGGTCACCAGGCGTCGGACTTCAAGGTGTTCGACAAGCGCGACCGCCACCCGGACTGGATCAAGCAGGCCGAGCCCGTGGTGCAACGCGTGGCCGAGGTCTGGGATCGGGTCGGGCTCAAGTTCCCGCTCGCCGAAGTCAACGAGATCTGGTGATCACTCTCTTCAGGAATCCCTAGGAAAAAACATGGCACGCGTACTCTTCGCCGTCGAACTCGCCTCACAGCCCTCCGACCTGCGCACGCTACGCGG
>JANNEA010000187.1:0-5028 GCA_031388175.1 Gammaproteobacteria bacterium | reverse complement strand
CTGCACGATCAGCGCGGTCTCGGCGACCTGCGGCTCGTCGGGCAGCCGCACCCAGCGGGCGACGCCGACGCCGGGGAACTCCGGGTGGTCCTCGTCGACGACGAGCCATGCCACGTGGTCCACCTGATCCACTTCGGTCAGGAACTTGAGCTGTTCGGCTGAGAGCTCGCTGACCGGCGCGAAGAAGCGGCGGTAGAGCGTCTGCGGCGAGTAGTGACGGATCCCGTCGCGCAGCCGCTGCTTGTCGTCGGGTTCGACGCAACGCAGTGCGAGCCGCGTGCCGTCGCGCAGCACGGTCCGGAACTGGCGGGCGTGCGGGGCCATCAGCGCAGCAGTTCGGCGCAGATGCGCTCGTAGACCTCGCCAAGCTGCTCCAGGTCGCCAATCGCGACGCGCTCGTCCAGCTGGTGGATCGTGGCGTTGAGCGGCCCGAGTTCGACCACCTCGGCGCCGGTCGGCGCGATGAAGCGGCCGTCGGAGGTGCCGCCACCGGTCGAGAGCTTCGGCGTGACGCCGAGCGTGCCGCGCACGACCTTGGTGGTGGCGTCGATCAGGCGTCGGCCCTTGGTCAGGAACGGCCGACCGGCATCCCTCCACTCGATCGTGTGCTCGAGCTTGTGGTTCTTGAGCACGGCCTCGATGCGCGCGGTCAGTGTGTCGTAGGTGAACGCGGTCGAGTAACGCAGGTTGAAGCGCACCTCGGCCTCGCCGGGAATCACGTTGTTGGTGCCCACGCCGGCGTGCAGGTTGCTGATCTGGAACGTGGTCGGCGGGAAATCACCGCTTTGCGATGAGTCGCCGTCATCCCACTTCGTGTTCGCGAGTTCGGTGAGCGCCGGCAACGCGCGATGGATCGCGTTGACCGCGCGCTCCGGGTAGGCCACGTGACCCTGCATGCCTTTGATCGTGAGCCGCGCCGAGAGCGAGCCGCGGCGGCCGTGACGCAGCGTGTCGCCGAGGCGGGTCTCGCTCGACGGTTCGCCGAGCAGGCACATGTCGATGCGCTCGCCGCGTGCGCTCAGCGCCTCGACCACCTTGGCAGTGCCGTCGATGCTCGGGCCTTCCTCATCGCCAGTGATCAGGAAGGCGAGCGAGCCGGCGTGGCGCGGGTGCACTGAGACGAAGCGTTCGGCCGCCACGATCATCGCGGCCAACGCGCCTTTCATATCGGCGCTGCCGCGGCCGTGCAGGAAGCCAGCGTCGATCACTGGGTCATAGGGCGGCGTGCGCCAGCGCTCGGCCGGGCCGGTCGGCACCACGTCGGTGTGGCCGGCGAAGCAGAGCAGGGGGGCGGCGTCGCCGTGCCGCGCCCAGAGGTTCTCGATCTCGCCGAAGCGCATCGGCTCGACCCGGAAACCGGCGCGCGCGAGTCGCTCGGCGATCAGCGCCTGGCAGCCGCCATCGGCCGGTGCCACCGAGGGCCGGCTGATGAGCGCGCTGGCGAGCGCGACGATCTCGGAGGTCGCGGTCACGGCCTGCTCACTTGATGTCCCGCAGCAGCTCGTTGATGCCCGTCTTGCTGCGGGTGCGCGCGTCCACGCGCTTGACGATGATCGCGGCAGCGAGCGCGTACTTGGCGTTGCCGCCCGGCAGCGTCCCGGGCACGACCACGCTGCCCGCTGGGACGCGACCGTAGCTGACCTCGTCGCGCTCGCGGTCGTAGATGCGGGTGCTCTGGCCGAGGAACACGCCCATCGACAGCACCGAGCCCTGCTCGACGATCACGCCCTCGGCGACCTCGCTGCGGGCGCCGATGAAGCAATCGTCCTCGATGATGCAGGGGCTGGCCTGCACCGGTTCGAGCACGCCGCCGATGCCGACGCCGCCCGAGATGTGGCAGTTGCGGCCGATCTGGGCGCAGGAGCCGATCGTGGCCCAGGTGTCGATCATCGTGCCGCTGCCGATGTAGGCGCCGATGTTCACGTACGACGGCATCAGGATCGCGTCGGCAGCAATGAACGCGCCCCAGCGCACCACTGCCGGCGGCACCAGCCGCGCACCGTCGGCACGGAAGCGCGTGTCGTCGTAGGTGGCATGCTTGAGCGGCACCTTGTCCCACCAACGGTCGTAACCGCCGTCGATCACCTGGTTGTCAGCCAGGCGGAAATGCAGCAGCACCGCCTTCTTCAGCCACTCGTGCGTGATCCATTTGTCGCCGACCTTCTCGGCCACCCGCACCTCGCCGCGGTCGAGTCGATCGATGGCCTCGCGCACCGCGTGGTACAGGCCGGGCGGCGCGCTGGCCGGCGTGAGCGCGGCGCGGGTCTCCCAGGCGGCGTCGATGATCTGGCGCAGGTCGGTCATGCCCTTCTCAGTCATAACGAGTTCCTTCACAGGCCTTCGACGAATCGACGGATGCGAGTTGCAGCCTCCACGCATTCCGGCACCGGCGCCACCAGCGAGATGCGCACGCGGTTCAGGCCGGGGTCACTGCCGCCGTCGGCCGCCCCGGCCGCGTCGGGGCGCGAGAGGTAGCGCCCGGGCAGCAGGGTGACATTCTGCTGGGCGAAGAGTTCCCGCACGAAGCGCTCGTCGTCGATCGGCGTCTTCGGCCACAGGTAGAACGCGGCCGGCGGGTCGTAGAGTTCGAGCACTGGGCTGAGGATCGGCAGCACCGCCTCGAACTTGGCGCGGTATTGGGCGCGGTTCGCGACCACGTGCGCGTCGTCGTCCCAGGCCGCGATGCTCGCGAGCTGCGTCGGTACCGGCACCGCGGCGCCGTGGTAGGTGCGGTACAGCGCGTAACGCTCGATGATCTGCGCGTCGCCGGCGACGAATCCCGAGCGCAGGCCGGGCAGGCTGCTGCGCTTCGACAGGCTCTGGAGCGTGACGCAGTTGCGGAAGTCGTCACGGCCGAGCGCGGCGCAGGCCTCGAGGATCCCGGTGGGCGGCGCGGCTTCGTCGCGATAGATCTCGGAGTAGCACTCGTCGGAGGCGATCACGAAGCCGAAGCGATCGCTGAGCTCGATCACGCGCTGCAGATACCCGAGGTCCATGACCGCGCCAGTCGGGTTGCCGGGCGAGCACAGGTACAGCAGTTGGCAGCGTTTCCAGACCGACTCCGGCACCGCGTCGAGGTCGGGCACGAAGCCCTGCTCAGCGCGGCAGGCGAGGTAGACCGGCGTGGCGCCCGCCAGCAACGCCGCGCCCTCGTAGATCTGGTAGAACGGGTTCGGCATCAGCACCAGCGCATCGCGCGAGCGGTCCACCACCGCCTGGGCGAACGCGAACAGGCCCTCGCGCGTGCCGGACACCGGCAGCACCTGGCGCTCCGGGTCGAGCGCCCCCGCCTTGAGGTTGAAGCGACGAGTGCACCAAGCCGAGATCGAGAGGCGCAGTTCAGGCAGTCCGCGCGCCATCGGGTAGACGCCGAGGCCTGCGAGGTTGCGGGTCAGCGCATCGACCACGAACTGCGGCGCCGGATGCTTCGGCTCGCCGATCGACATCGCGATGTGCGCGAGCGTGCTCGGGGGCACGGCGCCCATCTTCAGTTGGGCGAGGCGCTCGAACGGATAGGGCTTGAGCTTCTGCAGGTCGGGGTTCACGGCGCCAATGCTACCTGCGCGCGGGGCTGGCGTTGGCGCTCGGGACGACCGATTGCGTCAGGCGCTGCTCGAGCGTCGCGGCGAGCTGGGCACGTGCCGCAGGATCGGCCAGCGGACTCCCGGTGAGATAGAACGTGTCCTCGGCGCGCTCACCGACGGTCGTGATGCGGGCGGCGTGCACCCGCAGGCCGAACTCTTCGAACACCTGGCCGACCTCGCTCAACAACCCGGGCCGGTCGCCGGCAACGAGCTCGAGCACGGTGCGGCCTTCGCGCGCGTCGCCAAACGCGATGCGGGTCGGGGTTTGGAACAGGCGCGCTTGCCGCGGTGGCGGGCGCAACGGGTGGCGGGGCTGGCCACGCGCGGCACGCCCCTGCGGCTCGCGGCCGCTGGGCGCAAGTTCGCGCGCGATGCGGCTCCGCACCTGCTCGAGTCGTGCTGGATCCTCGAGCGGGCTGCCATCGTCCTCGAGCACCACATAGGTCTCGAGACGCGCGCCATCGGCGAGCGCGGTGATGCGGGCATCGAGCACCGTGAGGCCGAGCGCGTCGAGCGCAACCGCGGCGCGGACGAATCCGCCACCGCCACCGGGCGCCAGCACCAGCACCGCAGTGCCGCCGCGGCTCGGCGCAGGCCGCACCGCAACCGTCGCCGTGTCCGCTCCGGCGCTGCTGTCAGCGAGCAACAGGGTGTGCCAAAGCACTTCGTCGGCGCTGTGGCGCACGAAATGTTCCGGCGAGAGTCGGGCCCATGCGGCGGCAACGCGTGCGTCGTCGAGCCCTTCAGCGGTGAGGAACCCCTGGGCCGTGTTCCGCGTGGCTGCTGCCAGCGCCTCGGCATCGAGCGGTGCCTCCAGCCCGCGGCGCAGTGCCGCACGGGTGAGCTCGTACAGGTCGGCGAACAAGCGCGCCTTCCACGAGTTCCATAGCGTCGGGTTGGTGGCGCGAACGTCGGCCACGGTGAGCAGGTAGAGGCAGTCGAGGTGCAGCGGGTCGCCGACGCTGCGGGCGAAGCCGAGGATCGTGTCCGGGTCGTTGAGGTCGCGCTTCTGCGCGGTCAGCGACAGCAGCAGGTGGTTGCGTACCAGCCAGGCGACTAGGTGCGCGTCGTAGGCGTCCAGGCCGTGCTCGAGACAGAACACCTCGGCGTCCACCGCGCCGAGCTCTGAGTGGTCGCCGCCGCGGCCCTTGCCGAGGTCGTGGAACAGTCCGGCGAGGTAGACGAGCTCAGGCTTGGGCAGCGTCTGCATCACCCGCGAGCACAGCGGGAACTCGTGGTCGTAGCGCGCGAGCGCGAAGCGTCGCAGGTTCGACAGCACGCCGATCGAGTGCTGGTCCACGGTGTAGGCGTGGAACAGGTCGAACTGCATGCGGCCTGCGACCCGGCCGAAGGCCGGGATGTAACGCGCCAGCACGCCGTAGCGCGCCATGCGCCGGAACTCGTGGGTCACGCCCTGGGCGCCGCGCAGGATCGCCATGAACAG
>JANNEA010000176.1:0-10441 GCA_031388175.1 Gammaproteobacteria bacterium | reverse complement strand
GGCAGCGGCATCACGCCCGATGACCTGCCGCGCGCAGTCGCGCGCCATGCCACCAGCAAGCTCGCCACACTCGAGGACCTCGAGCGCGTGGCGACGCTCGGCTTCCGCGGTGAGGCTCTGCCGAGCATCGGCTCGGTGGCGCGCGTCAGCATCACCACCCGCACCGCGGCCGAAAGCGCCGGCCTGAAGTTGAGCGGCGACGGTCATGGCGAGTGGGCCAAGCCTGCGCCTGCGCCGCATCCGGTGGGCACCACGGTCGAGGTGCGCGAGCTGTTCTTCAACGTCCCCGCACGGCGCAAGTTCCTGCGCCAGCCGCGCACCGAGTACGAGCACATCCTTGATGTGGTGCAGCGCCAGGCGCTGGCGCGGCCCGAGGTCGCGTTCCGCCTCAACCACGACGGTAAGGCAGCCTTCGATTTGCCGCCGGCGCTCGACGAGGCCGCGCAGACGCGGCGCCTCGGCCAGCTGCTCGGCGCGGAGTTCGCAACGGCCGCAGTGCCCTTGGAGCGCAGCGTCGCGGGCCTGCGTTTGTCGGGCTGGATCGCGCGGCCCACCTTTTCGCGCAGCCAGCCTGATCTCCAATATTGGTTCGTGAACGGCCGCGCGGTGCGCGACAAGCTGCTGGCCCACGGCGCACGCCAGGCCTACAACGATGTGCTGTTCCACGGCCGCCACCCGGCCTATGCGCTGTCGCTCACGCTCGATCCCGCGCTGGTGGATGTGAACGCGCATCCGCAGAAGCACGAGGTCCGTTTCCGCGACACACGCATGGTCCACGACTTCGTGCACCGCACGCTCGAGACCGCCTTGGCCGAGACGATGCCGGGCGGGATGGGCGCGCGCGCGCCTTCACCCGGCTTCGAAAAAGGGGTTGAACTCAATTTCGTAGCTGAGCGTCGTGCGACCGTGGATTTCATCGCGAATGCCGTCGCTGAGTCGGCCGCCGGAAAACAATTCAGTTCGACCCCTTTTTCCACACCGCCGCTCGGCACGCCGATCGCGCAGCTGCACGGCGTGTTCATCCTGTCGCTCGTGCCCGATGGCGTGATCCTCGTGGACATGCACGCCGCGCACGAGCGCGTGACCTACGAGGCGTTCAAGCTGCAGCTCGAGGCGGGGAGCGTGGCGGTGCAGGCGTTGCTTGTACCGCTCGCGTTGCGCGTATCGCCGCGCGAAGCCGAGGCGGTGGAGGGCGCGCACGACCGCCTGCACGCGGCCGGCTTCGAGGTCGAGCGCCTGGGCCCGGAGCAGGTGGTGCTGCGTGCCGCACCCGCGGCGCTCGTGGACAGCGACCTCGAATCACTGCTGCGTGATTTCCTCGCCGACCTCGTCGCGCACGGCGAGAGCGAGCGCATCGCGACCGCGGTCGAGCGCCTGTTCGCCGACCGCGCCTGCCGCGCCTCGGTGCGCGCCAACCGCCAGCTCACGCTGCGCGAGATGGACGCACTGCTGCGCGCGATGGAGCGCACGCCGCGCGCCGACCAGTGCAACCACGGTCGTCCGACCTGGGCCAAGCTCACGCTCGGCGAACTCGATCGCCTGTTCCTTCGTGGTCGGTGAGAGGCGTGGCCACTCGCCCACCACGCGCCATCCTCCTCATGGGCCCGACCGCGTCGGGCAAGACCGATGCGGCGCTGGCGTTGTGCGAGAAGTTCCCGCTCGAGATCGTCTCGGTGGATTCCGCGCTCGTCTACCGCGGCATGGACATCGGCACCGCCAAGCCCTCGCGCGCGGTGCTTGCTGCCGCGCCGCACCATCTCATCGACATCCTCGATCCCAAGGAGCCGTATTCGGCGGCGAAGTTCCGCAGCGATGCCTTGCGCGTGATGGCGGAGATCGCTACGCGCGGTCGAACGCCACTGTTGGTCGGTGGCACCATGCTCTATTACAAGGCGCTGGCGGCCGGGCTCTCGGATCTGCCCGCGTCCGATCCGGTGGTCCGCGCCGAGCTCGAGCTCCGCCTCGCGCGCGAAGGCTCGCCCGCGCTGCATGCTGAGCTCGCTGTCGTGGATCCGGAATCCGCCGCGCGGATCCACAAGAACGATCCGCAACGCATCACCCGCGCGCTCGAGGTGTTCCGCGCCACCGGCAAGCCCTTGTCGGCGTTGCAGCGGCGCGCGGATCAGCCGCCGCCGCCCTGGGATTTCCGCGCCTTCGCGCTGGCGCCCCAGGACCGCGCGGTGCTGCACCTGCGCATCGGCGCGCGTTTCGACCAGATGATGAAGCAAGGCTTCCTCGACGAGGTCCGCGCGCTCAAGGCCCGCGGCGACCTGCTGCCCGACATGCCGTCGATGCGGGCGGTGGGTTACCGTCAGCTCTGGGAGTACCTCGACGGCCCTCTTGACGATAAGGCCACGCTCGACGAGGCCGTGCAGCGCGGTGTGCACGCCACGCGCCAACTCGCCAAGCGCCAGTTCACCTGGCTGCGCAGTTGGGACGACCTCGTCTGGATAGAGGCGTCCGAAGCGGACGCTGCGGCGCAGCTGATCGCCGGAGTCGGTCGCGCCCTGAAGTGCTAGCATTCGCGCCCCGAACGAGAGCGGCGGCCAGCCGACAGCGGAGACTCGATGACCAAGAGCCCTTCTTCCTCAACGCCGCTCCAGGAACCCTTCCTGAACGCATTGCGCCGCGACCAGATCCCGGTCGCGCTCTACCTGATCAACGGCATCAAGCTGCAGGGCACGATCGAGTCCTTCGATCAGTTCTCGATCCTGCTGCACAACAACAGCAACCAGCTCGTCTACAAGCACGCGATCTCCACGATCGTGCCGACGCGGCCGGTCAATTTCGACGCCGACGCGGCGCCGGGTTCGTAGGGCCCCCATGTTCGATCGTCCGGAGTCGGGCGAACGCGCCATCCTGGTGCACCTCGAGCTCGGCCCCAAGTTCGCGCATGACGCAAAAGAAGAGCTCACCGAGCTCGCGTTGTCCGCGGGCGCCCAGCCGCTCACGCTGATCACCGGCACGCGCCGCGCGCCGGACCCGCGGTTGTTCCTGGGCAAGGGCAAGGCGGAGGAGGTCAAGCTCGCGGTCGAGCAGCTCGAGGCCGAGCTCGTTATCGTGAACCACCAGCTCTCGCCTTCGCAGGAGCGCAACCTCGAAGCGGCGGTGGGCTGCCGCGTGGTGGACCGCGTGGGGTTGATCCTCGACATCTTCGCGCAGCGCGCGCGCACGCATGAGGGCAAGCTGCAGGTCGAGCTTGCGCAGCTCAAGCACGTGGCCACCCGCTTGCGCGGCGGCTGGACGCACCTCTCGCGGCAGAAGAGCGCGATCGGCATGCGCGGCCCGGGCGAGACCCAGCTCGAGACCGACCGGCGCCTGATCAAGGTGCGCATCGCCACGCTCAAGGACCGGCTCGAGAAGGTGCAGCGCAGCCGCGACACCGGTCGCCGCGCGCGCGAGAAGGTGCCGGTGCCGATCGTGACGCTGGTGGGCTATACCAACGCCGGCAAGTCCACGCTGTTCAACGCGCTGACCAAGGCCACTGTCTACGCCGCCGACAAGCTGTTCGCCACGCTCGATCCGACCGTGCGCCGCGCCGCCTGGACCGACGCGCCGAACCTGGCGCTCGCCGACACGGTCGGCTTCATCAGCCACCTGCCGCACGACCTGGTCGCGGCCTTCCGCGCCACGCTCACCGAAGTGCGCGAAGCCGACCTGCTGCTGCACGTGGTCGATGCGCATGAGGACGGTCGCGACGAGCGGGTCGAGACGGTCGAGAAGGTGCTTGCGGAGATCGACGCCGACCAGCGCCCGCGGCTCGTCGTGTACAACAAGATCGACCTGAGCGGCAACGCACCGCGGCTTGAGCGCGACGCCGACGGTGTGCCCCGCGCGGTGTGGGTCTCGGCCCGCACCGGCTCAGGCCTGGACCTGCTGGCCGAGGCGATCGTGGCGCGCGCCTGCGCCGATCTGGTCGAGGAATGGGTGGAACTGCCGCCCTCAGCCGGCGCCAAGCGCGCCGAGTTGTACGCCCAGGGCGCCGTGCGCAAGGAGGAGCCGCTGCCCGAGGGCGGCTGGCGCCTCCGCGTGCTGCTGCCGCCACGGGCGTTGGCCCTGCTGCGCTAGAATCGCCACGCCGCCCCGCCTTCGCGCGGGGCGTTTTCCGCCCTGGAGGCACTCGATGGCTTGGAACGAACCCGGACGCCAGGATCCCTGGCGCGGCCGCAAGGGCGGCAACGACGTCGAAGCGTTCATCCGCGAACTGCAGCAACGCTTCGGCGGTGGTGGCGGCGGCGGCCGTGATGGCATCGCCACGCTCGGTCTGCTCGGCGCGTTCGGCGTGCTGCTGTGGCTCGCGTTCGGCTTCTACCAAGTCGACGATGCGCAGCGCGCCGTGGTGCAGCGCTTCGGCAAGTTCATCGAAGTGAACGGCCCCGGTCTGCATTGGCGCGTGCCGTTCCCGGTCGACACTGTGGTCAAGATCGACATCTCGCAGGTGCGCCAGTTCCCGTACAAGACCGTGATGCTGACCGGCGACGAGACGCTGGTCTCGCTCGACCTCGAGGTGCAGTACCGCGCGGTGGATGCCAAGGCCTTCCTGTTCAATGTGCGCGACCCGGAAGTCACGCTCGGTCAGGTCGTGGGCAGCGCGCTGCGCGAGGGCATCGGCAAGACCAAGATCGACGACATCATCGACGGCATCCCGGCTGAGATCGTTGCCGAGATGCGCCTGCTGACCCAGAACACGCTCGACACTTATGGCACCGGTATCACCGTCACCAGCCTGAACTTCAAGGGCGTGCAGTTCCCCGACCAGGTGCAGGACGCGCAGAACGACGCGATCAAGGCGCGCGAGGACAAGGAGACCGCGATGCTCGCGGCCCAGGCCTACGCCAACGATGTGCTGCCGAAGGCCCGCGGTCAGGCCGCGCGCCAGATCCAGGAGGCCGAGGGCCACAAGGCGCGCGTGGTCGCGCAGGCCGACGGCGAGACCGCGCGCTTCACCAAGCTGCTCGCCGAGTACCAGAAGGCGCCGGGCGTTACCCGCGAACGCCTGTACATCGATGCGATGGAAGCGGTGCTCGGCGCCAACGCCAAGGTGATCGTCACCGGCAAGGGCAACGGCAACATGCTCTACCTGCCGCTCGACCAGCTGAAGCGCACCACACTGCCGGCGCTCGCGCCGAACGCGACACCGACCTCGGTGGAGAACGCGCCGACCAGCGATACGCGCTCGCGCGATCGGGGAGGCAACTGACATGGATGCCAACCGCGTGATGAACTGGATCATGGCGTTCGCGCTGACGCTGTTCCTGCTGTCGTCGTTCGTGTTCAAGGTCGACGAGACGCAATACGCCGTGCTGTTCCGCTTCGGCGAGATCGTGAAGACCGACTTCGAGCCGGGCCTGCACTTCGTGCTGCCGGTGGTGAACATGGTCAAGAAGTACGACGACCGGGTGCTGAACCTGGAGAACCGCGCCGAGAGCTTTCTCACCGGCGAGAAGAAGAACCTGCGAGTCGACTTCTTCGTCAAGTGGAAGATCGCCGACGTCACCACCTACTACCGCGCCACCCAGGGCGACGAGACCATCGCCGCCCAGCGCCTGCTGGCGATCATGAAGGACGCGCTGCGCGCCGAGTTCGCGCAGCGCACGGTGAAGGAGGTCGTCTCGGCGGACCGTCGCGCGATCATGCAGGTGATGACGCAGAACGCGAACCAGGCGGCCAAGGAGTTCGGCATCGCCATCGTCGACGTGCGGGTCAACAAGATCGAGCTGCCGGACGAGGTGCTCGAGTCGGTGTTCAAGCGCATGCGCACCGAACGCGAGCGCACCGCCAAGCAGTTCCGCGCCGAGGGCGCCGAGCAGGCCGAGCGGATCCGCGCCGAGGTCGAGCGCGAGCGAGCGGTGATCCTGGCCAACGCCTACCGCGACGGTGAGCGCATCCGCGGCGACGGCGACGCTTCAGCCTCGGCGATCTACGCCCGCGCCTACGGCAAGGACCCGGAGTTCTATTCCTTCCACCGCAGCCTCGAGGCCTACAAGCGCGCGATGGGCGGCGGCCAGGACATCCTGGTGCTCGATCCGGACAGCGAGTTCTTCCGCTACTTCGGCAGCAAGCAGGGCAAGCGCTGAGCCATGGTCGGAACGATGCTGTGGCGTGACCTCGGCGCGGCGCTGGCTTTGGTGCTGGTGTTCGAAGGGCTCATCCCGCTGGTCAGCCCGGCCACCGCCAAGCGCACTGGTGCGGCGATGGCGGCGCTCGATGCGCGTGTGCTGCGCGTGATCGGCGCGGTCAGCATCTGCTGCGGACTCATCGCGCTGTACGCGGTGCGGGGTTGAGGTGAGCAAGCACGTCGTCGTGATCGGCACGCAGTGGGGCGACGAGGGCAAGGGCAAGCTCGTCGATCTGCTCACCGACCGCGTCGCGGCGGTGGTGCGTTTCCAGGGCGGTCACAACGCCGGCCACACGCTGGTGATCGGCGGCGAGAAGACCGTACTCAA
The DNA here is from genome assembly GCA_031388175.1 of Gammaproteobacteria bacterium. Lineage (GTDB taxonomy): Bacteria > Pseudomonadota > Gammaproteobacteria > Natronospirales > JANNEA01 > JANNEA01. The sequence goes on along the minus strand of JANNEA010000176.1, from coordinate 3,995 downwards.
GCTGATCCCCTCGGGGATCCTGCGCGACGGCGTGCAGTGCCTCATCGGCAACGGCGTGGTGCTCTCCCCGCCGGCGCTGTTCGAGGAGCTCGGCATGCTCGAGGCCAAGGGCGTGCCGGCGCGCACCCGGCTCAAGATCTCGCCCGCCTGCCCGCTGATCCTCCCCAGCCACGTGGCCCTGGACAAGGCGCGCGAGCTCGCGCGTGGCGACCAGAAGATCGGCACCACCGGCCGCGGCATCGGCCCGGCCTACGAGGACAAGGTGGCGCGGCGCGCGGTGCGCCTGGGCGACCTGTTCCACCGCGAACGCTTCGCCGCCAAGCTCGGCGAGGTGCTCGACTTCCACAACTTCGTGCTGCGCGATTACTTCCAGCAGCCGACCATCGACTTCCAGCAGACGCTCGATGCGTACCTGGCGCTGGCGCCGGCGCTTGCGCCGATGGTCGCCGACGTGACCGCGATCCTCGAGCAGCTGCGCGCCGAGGGCAAGAGCACGCTGTTCGAGGGTGCGCAGGGCGCGCTGCTCGACATCGACCTCGGCACCTATCCCTACGTGACCTCGTCGAACACCACCGCCGGCGGCGCCGCCACCGGCTCGGGCTTCGGTCCGCGTTACTTCGAGTACGTGCTCGGCATCGTCAAGGCCTACACCACGCGCGTCGGCTCCGGCCCGTTCCCGACTGAGCTGCAGGACGCGATCGGCGAGCATCTGGCGAACAAGGGCAAGGAGTTCGGTTCGGTCACCGGCCGCCGCCGCCGCACCGGCTGGTTCGACGCGGTCGCGCTGCGCCGCTCGGTGTTCAACAATTCGGTCACTGGCTTGTGCATCACCAAGCTCGACGTGCTCGACGGGCTCGATGAGCTGCGCATCTGCGTCGAGTACCGCGGCAAGCAGGGCGTGCCGCTCGGCGCCGAGAGCTTCGCCGAGTGCGAGCCGGTGTACATCAACATGCCGGGCTGGAAGGAGACGACCTTCGGCGTCACCGACTACGCGGCGCTGCCGGTGAACGCCCGCGCCTATCTGCACAAGATGGAGGAGTTGGTCGGCGTGCCGATCGACATCATCTCTACCGGTCCCGATCGCGCGCAGACCATCATGCTGCGCCATCCCTTCGACAGCTGATGGCCCGCGCGCGATGAGCGAACGCAGCCTCTCGCTTCTGTCGCTGGCGCGGATCCTCGACGTCACGCGCCAACTGGCCGCGCCCTTCGACCTCGACACCATGTTGGCGCAGGTGGTCGACGCCGCGAAGATGGTGATCGAGGCCGAGGGCGGCTCGGTCTGGCTCGCCGACCAGGAGACCCAGGAGCTGGTGATGCGGGTCGGCTCCGGCATCGCCACCGTGCGCGTGCCGATGGGGCGCGGCATCGTCGGCGAATGCGCACGCTCGCGCGCAGTGATCAACGTGCCGGACGCCTACGCCGATCCGCGTTTCAATCCCGAGTTCGACAAGCGCAGCGGTTACCGCACGCGCTGCTTGTTGACGCTGCCCCTGATCGGTCACGATGACGCGCTGGTCGGCGTGTTGCAGATCGTGAACCGGCGCGACGGCGTGTTCGATGGTGGCGACGAGCAGATCGCGATGGCGTTGGCGGCGCAGTGCGCGGTCGCGCTGCAGCGCGTGGCGTTCACCGAGCGCAGCGTTGCGGCAGAACGCCTGCACAAGGAGATTGCGGTGGCACGTGAGGTGCAGATGAGCACCTTGCCCGATGTCATGCCCGCGGTGCCCGGCTACGACATGTTCGGCAGCTTCAAGCCCACCGATGAGACCGGCGGTGACACCTACGATCTGGTGCAGGTCGACGACGGCACGGTCTTCTTGCTGATGGGCGACGCCACCGGCCACGGCATCGGCCCGGCGATCAGTGTGACGCAGATGCAGGCGATGCTGCGAGTGGCGCTCAGGCTCGGTGCATCGCTCGACGACGCCTACATGCACATCAACAACCAGTTGGTCGAGGACTTGGCCGACGATCGGTTCATCACCGCGTTCCTTGGGATGCTCGACCCGGCCCGCCACGAAGTGCGTTACCACGCGGGTGGGCAGGGACCGTTGCTGCATTTCCAGGCAGCGAGCGGCGAATGCGTCTGGTACGGACCGTCGCTGTTCCCGCTCGGCGCGATGCACCTGCCGGCGGCGCGAGTCGCGCAGGTGATCGCGTTGGCGCCCGGCGACGTGCTGGGCCTGCTCTCCGACGGCGTCTACGAGTACATGGACCCCGCCAACCAGGAGTTCGGCGAGGCCCGCGTGGCCGAGCTGATACGGACCCACCACGGTCGGCCGATGGCCGAGCTCGGCCGCCTGATCCTCGATGCCTTGAACGTGCACGGGTCGGGCGCGACGCAGGCCGATGATGTCACCATCGTGCTGGTCCGCCGCTTGCCCGGCGGCGCGTTAGACTCAGCCGCCATGGGGGACGGGGTCCAAAGGGTCGAACAGCGCTTCGCGCGCACGTTCGATTCGCTGGCGCCGATCTTCGAGTTCATCGGCCGGTTCGCGGAACAGGCGGGCTTCCAGCCCGACCTCAAGTTCGCGGTCGATTTCACGGTCGAAGAACTGTTCACCAACATGGTGAAGTACAACGCGCAGGGCAAGGGCGACATCGCGCTGGCGCTGGAGTCCGACGGGACCATGTTCACCGGCGAACTGGTGGACGATGACAGCGAGCGCTGGGACGTGACCGCGGCACCGGACGCTGATGTCTCGCTCAGTGCTGCCGAGCGCAACCCGGGCGGCCTGGGCCTGCACCTGATCCGCCGCGTGATGGACGGCATCAGCTACGGCCACGACGGCCGCCAGAGCACGATCACTTTCAGACGCGCATTGAGGACGGGCTAGATGTTCGAGATCGCGATGGGTGAGGCCGGGGTCATCATCTTCAGCGGACGGCTGGACGCGGCGCAATGCGCCAAGGCCCAGGCGTTCCTGGACGCGATCGCCGACCCCAAGGTCTTCGATTTCACCAAGCTCGAGTACATCTCGAGCGCCGGCCTCGGGGTGCTGCTCAAGACCCAGAAGCGGATCATGGCCAGCGGCGCGCGCCTCAAGCTGGTGAACGTGAACAACCACATCTTCGACATCTTCCGTTACTCGGGCTTCGACCAGATCTTCGACATCCAGCGCTGAGCCGCGGCCAACCTTTCATGTCCTCGCAGGTACTTCTCCCGAACGACCCTGATGCCGCCTTGGTCCTCGAGGCGCGCGCTGGCAACCGGCGGGCTTTCGAGGACTTGGTCGTCAGGTACCAGAAGCCGATGTACAACGCGGCGCTTCGCATCCTCAACGATCGGGACGAAGCGAAGGATGTGGCCCAGACCGTGTTCCTGAAGGCCTACGAGAACCTCGGACGCTACGACCCGAACCAGCGCTTCTTCAGCTGGATCTACCGGATCGCGGTCAACGAGTCGCTCGATGTGGTCAACCGGCGCAAGCGCCACGAGGCGATGCCGGAGGACCTGGTCGCGGAGCGGGCCGATCCGGCGGAGCTCGCCGCACAGCACCAGATGGACAGCGGGGTGCAGTCGGCGCTGATGGAACTGAAGGTCGATTACCGGACCGTGATCGTGCTCAAGCACATCATGGGCTGCAGTTACGAGGAGATCGGCGTGATCCTCCAAGTGCCAGAGAAGACGGTCAAATCACGCCTGTTCACCGCGCGCCAGGCGCTGCGGGACGTCATGGTTTCACGAGGGTTGATCTGATCATGCGCGACGACCGACTGAACGAACTGTTGAACGCGGAGCTGGACGGCGAGCTTGATGGCGCTGGCACGGCCGAGCTCGAGCGCCTGCTCGCCACGTCGCCCGAGGCACGGGTGCGCCGCGACGAGCTGCGCCGCGTGGCCGACGCGCTCGCCCATCTGAAGGCGGTGGAACCGCCCGCCGAACTGCGCGAAGCGGTCTACGCCGCGCTGCGGCCCGGCGCTGCCAAGGTCGTGCGCTTCCCGGGTACGCGCACGCAGCGCCGCTGGGTGCCTTACGTGGGCGCGCTCGC
>JANNEA010000165.1:0-7288 GCA_031388175.1 Gammaproteobacteria bacterium | reverse complement strand
CATCTCTCTGTGTTCTGCGTCCTCACCTTCATCGCATTCTTGGGATTCCAGAAGTTCTACCGCCGCTTTTCGACTGAAACGCTGATGGCTATTGCCGTGTCGCCGATGGAGCGCGATGAGGAGCTCGTTGCCCACTGCGGGAAGGATATTAAGGCAGCCGTGGAGATCGAGAAGTCATTGGAACCTGATCACACAGTCGGACGCAGGAGAATCTTGATTGCGCTATTGGCCCTAGTTGCCTGGAGCGCCTATCTGGCTATTACGAGAATCAGTTAGTGCAGCTACGGCCCAAACACGACGCCGAGAATCGGCTTTGTTTGCTTCGACGGCGCTTAGGGTCGTCGATCATCGAGAGCGGGTGATTCGCGAAAAAACGCCATTGCGCCCCAATGCTCGGCACCGAATTGGACCGTCTTAGATCCAAACGATTGTTGAATTCGGTTTCGTTCTTGTTGCTTAAGGCCCATCGCCGAACCGTAAACCTCGATTTCTGGGCGAAATCGGTCGACGCCTAGGCGCTGCAGATTAGTCTCGCCATAGCCGAAACCCACGAAGTAGATTCGATCCGCCGCGCGAAGAAGATTGTGGGCCTGTTTAAAGGCGTCAGAGTCTGAGTCGGTTTCGTGAACAATCCGGATACCAGCCGCCGCCTCTTGAATCATCGGATTGTTGGCGTCGAAACCATAGGGCCGCTTCTCCAGACTGCCGAATTGCCCATGCAGATGGATGATTGGCGTGTTCTCGAGTTGCTCATCAACCTGCTTCCTGTCGAATTTGAATGAATTCTGGAGTGAGTTCCGCATGTAGAACTCCAATGAGCGATCGTAATTGAATGTCAGAACCGACAGTTGGTTTTCTCGAAATCGTCCTGGCGGTGTACTCAATCGATCCATGAGGTATTGGTACCAGTGTTCGGCAAGCTGGTGACCGCTTCGTTCGTAAAACCAACCCTCGGTTTCATATTTTGTGAGAGCGACGGCAATCGCAAATTTCCCGATTTCGACGAATTCCGGGCGGTACTCTAGGAACGCATCGACAGACTTGCGGCCCGACTTCTTCAGCGCCTGTTGAAACTCGCGAAACCCCAGAAAGAATTCCTCGGTGTAGCCCTGAAATGCGCTGAATTGACCCGCGAAATTGTCTCCAACGATTTCTAAATAGAGCTCTTCTCCCGTAAAAAAACCATAAGGCTTGCTTCCGCCAGCCCCTACTACCAATACGGTGCGATAGGAAATCATGGAAGGAACTCAGCCCAAGGCCTGTGTCACTTACTCTCCAATTCGCTCGCGCAACCAACCGCGGAAATCGCCGCCCAAGTCGTCGTGCTGGAGCCCGAGGTCCACCGTCGCCTGCAGATAGCCGAGCTTGCTGCCGCAGTCGTAGCGCACACCCTCGTACTCGTAGGCGTGCACGGGCTGCTGCGCGATGAGCGCCTGGATTGCATCGGTGAGCTGGATCTCGCCACCGGCGCCTCGCCCGGTCTTGCTCAGCAGTTCGAAGATTTTCGGCGTCAGCACATAGCGGCCCACGACCGCCAGGTCCGACGGCGCGTCGGCAGGCTTCGGTTTCTCGACGATGTGCTCGACCTTGTGCCGACGACCGCTGGCCGCACCGGGCTTGATCACGCCATAGCGTGAAACCTGGTCGCGCGGGACTTTCTGCACCGCGAGTACCGAGCCCTTGGTCGCCGCGTGCTCGTCGCGCAACTGCGCCAGGCAGCCGCCCTTCGGCGCGACGATGAGGTCATCCGGCAGCGAGACGAAGAACGGTTCGTCGTCCACCACCTGCTCGGCGCAGAGCACCGCGTGGCCGAGGCCGAGGGCCTCCGCCTGCCGCAGGTACACACAGGACACGCCCTTGGGCACCATGTCCTGCAGCTGCTTGAGCTCCGCGTCCTTCTTGCGCAGGGCGAGCTCGGTCTCTAGTTCGTAGGCGCGGTCGAAGTGGTCCTCGATCGCACGCTTGGTCCGGCCAGTGACGAAGATCAGGACCTCGGCGCCGGCGGCGATGGCCTCCTCGACCGCGTACTGGATGATCGGCTTGTCGACGACCGGCAGCATCTCCATCGGCATCGCCTTGGTCGCCGGCAGGTAGCGCGTGCCGAGACCGGCGACCGGGAACACTGCTTTGCGGATCCGCATCGGGAGACCTCCGAGATGCGGTCGATTCTATCCGAGGGAAGCGCCGGCGGCGGCGCGGACCCCGCCGCCGGCGTGCCCGATCAGTTGCCGCTCGGCGAGACCTTCGCGACCTGGTTCTTGTCGACCACGATGCGGGCGCGGTTGCGCTCGACCGTGGCCGGCCCGATGCCGACGACCTTGATCAGATCGTCGGCACTGCGGAACAGGCCGTTCTTCTCGCGGAACTCGATGATGGCCTTGGCCTTCTCGAGCCCGACGCCGTCGAGCTCCTTGGCCAGGGTCTTCGCATCCGCGGTATTGATGTTCACCGGACCGGCGAACGCTGCGCCGGCGATGCCGAGCGCCAAGGCGATGACGAGAGTAGCGAGTGCATTACGCATATAGCCTCCATGTTTCCGTTGCGTGTATCCATCCATGTCACCGGTCGCGTCCTGCGACCGGTGACCCGAGGATAGACATGCAGCGGCGCGCGCGACAAGCGCGCGGACACTGAGGATGCGTACAGTCGCCTAGTCGACGCTGCGGGTCGCAGCCGCGCGCAGGCTCTCGAGTTCAGCGTCCAATTGCCGCGCGCGTTCGCGCAGGCGGGCGATCTCGCGCCGCTGCTCCAAGAACACCGCGATGCCACCGAGCAGACCGACCACGCAGCCCAGCGCGATCCCGCCGAAGGCGAGGAAGGCGATGCGGACCTCGGTGGTGCCCGCCAGGTAGTCGAGCGGCACGCTGCCATCGTTGAACCAGGCGAAGAGGAACCCGGCCGTGAGGACCACGACCAGGCCGGCGGCGTAGAGGACCCGGATCACTCCTCGCCGTCGTCGACGAGGTGGCCGTTGACCCGCTCCCGCAGGTCCTTGCCGGGCTTGAAGTGCGGCACGAACTTGCCCGCCAGCGCGACGGCCTCACCGGTCTTCGGGTTGCGGCCCATGCGCGGCGGACGGTAGTGCAACGAGAAGCTGCCGAAGCCGCGGATCTCGATGCGCCGGCCGCTGGCCAGCGCATTGCTCATCTGCTCGAGGACGCCCTTGACCGCAAGCTCGACGTCCTTGGCTGCGAGATGCCCCTGCTTGCGCGCGAGGATCTCGATCAGCTCGGACTTCGTCATGCTCTTGAGTTCGTGGGAACCCGACATCCTCAACCCTCTACGCGAACGCGCATCAGTCTTCTTTGTTCGCGTCGAGCTGGTCCTTCAGCAGGTCGCCGAGCGTGGCGCCGCCGCCGCTGGTGCTGCGGTAGTCGTCCATCGCCTGCTGCTCTTCCTGCACTTCCTTGGCCTTGATCGACAGGCTGATCTGGCGGGTCTTGCGATCGACGCCGACGATGCGCGCCTCGACCTCCTCGCCCTCTTTCAGCACCAAGCGTGCGTCCTCGACGCGATCGCGTGCGATCTCGGAAGCGCGCAGGTAGCCCTCGAGGCCTTCGCCAAGATCGACCGTCGCGCCGCGTGCATCGAGCGCGGTGATCTTGCCCTTGACGATGGCGCCCTTCGGGTTGGCCGCCAGGAAGGCCGCGAACGGATCCTTGTCGAGCTGCTTGACGCCGAGCGAGATGCGCTCGCGCTCCGGGTCGACCGCGAGCACCACGGCATCAACCTCGTCGCCCTTCTTGTAGTTGCGCACCGCTTCTTCGCCCGGGTTGTCCCAGGACAGGTCGGACAGGTGCACCAGGCCATCGATGCCGCCGTCGAGGCCGACGAAGATGCCGAAATCGGTGATCGACTTGATCTTGCCGGAGATGCGGTCGCCCTTCTTGAAGTTGGCCGCGAACTCGTCCCACGGGTTCGGCTTGCATTGCTTGAGGCCGAGGCTGATGCGCCGGCGCTCCTCGTCGATGTCGAGGACCATGACCTCGACTTCGTCGCCGACCTGCACGACCTTGGCCGGGGCCACGTTCTTGTTGGTCCAGTCCATCTCGGACACGTGGACCAGGCCCTCGACGCCCTCCTCGATCTCGACGAAGCAGCCGTAGTCGGCCAGGTTCGTGACCTTGCCGAACAGGCGGGTGTTGACCGGGTAGCGCCGCGCGATCGCGACCCACGGATCGTCACCCAACTGCTTCAAGCCGAGCGAGACGCGGTTGCGCTCGCGGTCGAACTTGAGGACCTTGACCGTGATCTCGGTGCCCACCGCCACGACCTCGGACGGATGCTTGACGCGCTTCCAGGCCATGTCGGTGATGTGCAGCAGGCCATCGATGCCGCCGAGGTCGACGAACGCACCGTAGTCGGTGAGGTTCTTGACCATGCCCTTGACGGTGGCGCCTTCCTGCAGGTTGCCCAGCAGTTCGGCACGCTCGGCGCTGTACTCGCTCTCGACCACGGCGCGGCGCGAGACCACGACGTTGTTGCGCCGACGATCGAGCTTGATGACCTTGAACTCGAGTTCCTTGCCCTCGAGGTAGGCGGTGTCGCGCACCGGGCGCACATCCACCAGCGAACCGGGGAGGAAGGCGCGGACCTCGTCGATGTCGACGGTGAAGCCGCCCTTGACCTTGCCGGAGATCATGCCCTTGACCGTCTCCTGGTCCTCGAACGCCTTCTCGAGGCGGGTCCAGGAACGCGCACGCTTGGCCTTCTCGCGCGACAGGCGGGTCTCGCCGAAGCCGTCCTCGACGGAATCCAGCGCGACCTCGACCTCATCACCGACCGCGACCTCGATCTCGCCCAGTTCGTTCTTGAACTGCTCGAGCGGAATCACGCCTTCGGACTTGAGGCCGGCGTTGACGATGACGACGTCGGCGCGGATCGCGATGACGCTGGCGCGCAGGATGGCGCCGGGTTTCATGTTGGAATTTGCGAGGCTCTGTTCGAAGAGCTCAGCGAAGGACTCAGCCATTTCTCTTTCACCTTGGGTCGTGGGTTGGTTTCTCCCCGTAGGCGTCCTGCCTGCGGCGGGTGGGTTCTCATCAGCCTGGCGTCCTGCCAGGTCGTCCGTCATCGGTCCAAGGCGAACCGGATACGCGCGAGGTCCAAGACCTGCCCCACGATGTCGGCCACCGCGATACCCGTCGTGTCGATCACGACGGCATCGGGGGCCGGCCTCAGGGGTGCCACCGCTCGGGTGGAATCGCGCGCGTCGCGCTCGGCTATGTCCCGTGAAAGGGCGGCTAAACTATCAGCGTTTCCCTTATCAATCAACTGGTTATGACGCCTTTTGGCCCGTTCCTCGGGGCTGGCGGTCAGGAAGACCTTGAGCGGGGCGTCGGCGAACACCACGGTCCCCATGTCCCGACCGTCTGCGACCAAGCCTGGCAGCCGCCGGAATCCGTGCTGGCGTGCGAGCAACGCGGCCCGTACCGCAGGCAGCGCCGCGACCCGGGACGCCATCGCGCCTGTGGTCTCAAGGCGGACCTCCGCGGTCACATCCCTGCCGTCGAGGACGATCCGCTCGCGTCCTGAGGCGTCATCGCCGAACTCGATGCCGATGCGCGCGGCGACCGCGCCCAGACCGGCCTCGTCATCGACGCACTCCGCGCGGCCCGCGATGGCCACCAGGCGATAGAGCGCACCGCTGTCGAGCAGGTGGAACCCCAGCTTTGCCGCGACCTGGCGCGCGATCGTGCCCTTGCCCGAGCCGCTCGGCCCGTCGATCGCGATCACTGGGACCGGGTCACGCGTGCTCATGCGGCGGCCTCGGCGGCAAGCCGCAGGCCACAGTGCCTCGCCGTGGCGTGGAAGCTCGGGAAGGAGGTGACGATGCCGGCGGCGCCACGGATTTCGATCGAGCCGGTCGCGCGCAGCGCTGCCATCGCGAAGGCCATCGCGATGCGATGGTCACCGTGGGCGTCGATGCTGCCGGCGCGCAGCTGTCCGCCGCTCACGCTCAAGCCATCGGCATGGCGTTCGACTGCGATGCCGAGCGCAGCGAGGCCGGCTGCGGTCGTCGCCAGGCGGTCGCTCTCCTTGCGGCTAAGTTCGGCGGCATCGCGCAGGCGCGACACGCCCCGCGCGCTGGCCGCAGCAACCATCAGCAAGGGCAACTCGTCGATTGCGTTCGCGACCAGCGCGCCAGCCATTTCGATGGCGCTGAGCTGAGCGCCGCGCACCCGCACCGTGCCCCAGGGTTCGGCGCCGCAATCGCCGACCACCGAGGTCTCGACCTCCGCGCCCATCTGCCGCAGCGCCTCGAGCACGCCCATGCGCGTCGGGTTGAGCCCCACGCCCTCGACGGTGAGATCGGAGCCCGGCGTCATCGCCGCGCCGACGATCAGCGCCGCGGCCGACGAGATGTCGCCGGGGATCGAGATCGTCGCGGGTTTCGGTGTACGGCGCGCGCCGAGGCGCACGCGCCCTTCCTCGACGATGCAATCGACGTCGAAGGCCGCGCACAGGCGTTCGGTGTGGTCGCGAGTGGGGTGCGCTTCGCGCACCGCGACCTCCTCCTCGCTGGCGAGCCCGGCGAGCAGGATCGCCGACTTCACCTGCGCGCTCGGCACGTCGGGGGTCCAGTCGATGCCGCGCAGCGGCCGCGCGCCGCGCAGTGTCACCGGCGGCGTGCCGCCGGCGGTGGTGATCGTGACGCCCATCGCGCGCAGCGGCGCCGCCACGCGCTCCATCGGCCGGCGCAACAGCGATGGATCGCCGGTGAGCGTGGCCTCGATCGGTGCGCCTGACAGCGCGCCCATGAGCAAGCGCAACCCAGTGCCTGAGTTGCGCAGATCGAGTGCGGAGGCCGGCGCGCGCAGCGCGGCCTGGCCGACACCCGCGATCCGCCACTCGCCCGGCGCCAGGCGCTCGCAGGCCACGCCGAGCGCACGCAGCGCATCGAGCGTCGCCAGACAATCGTCGGCTTCGAGGAAGTTCTCGAGCCGGCTGTCGCCTACGCTAAGCGCGGCGAGGATCGCCGCACGATGCGAGATGGACTTGTCGCCGGGGACGCCGGTGCGCCCGTGCAGCACGCCGCCGGGCGCGACCGTGAAGCGGTCGACCGTCTGCGGTCGCGCGGCCAGTCGCATCAGCCGAGCACCCTGGCCAACGCGGCCAGCAACCGCGTGTTGTGGGCTTCGGTGCCGACCGAGATGCGCAGGTGGTTGGTGAGCCCGTAGTTGTCGACCGGTCGCACGATCACGCCTTCGCGCAGCAGCGCCTGGAACACCTCCCGACCAGGACGACCGACGTCCACGCTGTGGAAGTTGCAGACCGAGGGGATGCG
>JANNEA010000087.1:0-12575 GCA_031388175.1 Gammaproteobacteria bacterium | reverse complement strand
GGAGTTGCGGCGGAATGTCGGTATAGAGGGGAATCACGCCGGCGTTCACGATCCCCATGTCCATCCCGGCCTGCACCGCGTGGTACAGGAAGACGGCATGGATCGACTCGCGCACCGGGTTGTTGCCGCGGAACGAGAACGACACGTTGCTCACGCCACCGGAGATGAGCACGCCGGGGCAGCGCTGCTTGATCTGGGTGGTCGCGGCGATGAAGTCGAGCGCGTAGCGGTCGTGGGCCTCGATGCCGGTGCCGATGGCGAAGATGTTTGGGTCGAAGATGATGTCGCTGGCGTCGAAGCCCGCGCGCTCGATCAGCAAGCGGTAGGCGCGCGCGCACACATCGACCCGGCGCTCGAGCGTGTCGGCCTGGCCCTGCTCGTCGAAGGCCATCACCACGACTGCCGCACCGTAGCGATGCGCGAGCCGCGCTTGCTCCAGGAACGGTGCCTCGCCTTCCTTGAGCGAGATCGAGTTCACGATCGCCTTGCCCTGCACGCACTTCAGGCCCGCCTCGAGCACCGACCAACGCGAGGAATCGATCATCAGCGGCACGCGCGCCACCGCAGGCTCGGAGCCGATCAGGTGCAGGAAGCGGGTCATCGCCGCCACACCATCGAGCATCGCCTCGTCCATGTTGATGTCGATGACCTGGGCGCCGCTCTCCACCTGCTGGCGCGCGACTTCGACCGCCGGCTCGTACTTGCCGTCGAGCACCAGCTGCTTGAACTTGGCCGAACCGGTGATGTTGGTGCGCTCACCCACGTTCACGAACAGCGAGTCGGGCCCGAGGTTGAGCGGCTCGAGGCCCGCCAGACGGCAGCGCGGCTCGAGGGTGGGGATCTTGCGCGGCGCGAGGCCCTCGACCCGGCTCGCGATCGCGCTGATGTGCTGGGGCGTGGTGCCACAGCAGCCGCCGATCAGGTTCACGAGGCCCGCCTCGGCCCACTCGCCGATCTGCTGCGCCATCTGGATCGCTTCGAGGTCGTAGCCACCGAAGGCGTTCGGCAGGCCCGCGTTCGGGTGGCAGGACACCGGACAGTCGGCGATGCGGGCAAGGTCGGCCACGTACTGGCGCAGTTGGGTGGGCCCGAGCGCGCAGTTGAGGCCGATGACATCAGGCTTCGCGTGGCGCACCGAGTTCCAGAACGCTTCGACCGTCTGGCCCGAAAGCGTGCGGCCGGAGGCGTCGGTGATGGTGAACGAGATCAGCAGCGGCACGCGTGCACCGCGCGCCGCGAACGCATCCTCGACCGCGGCCAGCGCGGCCTTGCAGTTGAGCGTGTCGAACACGGTCTCGACCATGAGCAGGTCGGCGCCACCGTCGAGCAGGCCGTCGGTCGCCTCGCGATAGGCCGCGAGCAGGCCATCGAAGGTCACTTCGCGGTGACCCGGGTCGTTCACATCCGGCGAGAGCGACGCGGTCTTGGGCGTGGGCCCGAGCACGCCCGCAACGAACTTCGCGCAGCCCGGATGGAGGGCGACGAACGCGTCCACCGTGCGCCGCGCGAGCGCCGCGCCTTCCTTGTTGAGCTCGTAGCAATGCGCTTCAAGCCCGTAATCGGCCTGCGCGGTGCGCGTGCTGTTGAAGGTGTTGGTCTCGATGATGTCGGCGCCGGCCTCGAGGTAGGCGCGATGCACCGCAGCCACCGCCTCGGGCTGGGTCAGCGTGAGCAGGTCGTTGTTGCCCTTGAGTGGGCTCGGATGCGTGGCGAAGCGTGCTCCTCGGAAAGAAGCCTCATCGAAGCGATGGCGCTGCAGCATCGTGCCCATGGCGCCGTCGAGCACCAGGATCCGCGCGGCCAGTGCCTGCGCGAACGGCGTGGTCCCGCGCGCGCTCATGAGGGCGCGTGCTCGGTCACGCCGAGCACGCGGCAGATCGCGGTGGTGAGGTCGGCGCGGTTGAGCGTGTAGAAGTGGAACTCGTTCACCCCTTCGCGTTCGAGCGCGCGGCACAGCTCGACCGCGATGCTGGTGGCCACCAGCGGCCGGACCTCGGGGTCGTCATCGAGCCCGGCGAAGCGCTGTGGCAGCCAGTCCGGCACTGTGGCGCCGCAGAGCGCGCTGAACTTGAGCAGCGTCTTGAGGTTGGTCACGGGCAGCACGCCCGGCACCAGCGGGATGTTCAAGCCGCGTGCCGCGACCCGATCGCGGAAGCGCAGGAAGATCGCGGGGTCGAAGAAGTACTGGGTGATGGCGCGGGTCGCGCCGGCCTCGACCTTGCGCGCGAGGTTGTCGATGTCGGCGTCGAGCGACGCCGAATCCGGATGCCCTTCTGGATGCGCGGCGACGCTGATCTCGAAGTCCGCGATGCGCTTGAGTCCGGCCACCAGTTCGGCGGCGTTGCGGTAGCCCCCGGGGTGCGGCTCGAAACCGGCCTTGCCGGGAACAGCGCCATCGGCATCGCCGCGCAAGGCCACGATGTGATGGATGCCGGCCGCCGCGTAGGTGCGCGCCACCGCGTCGACCTCGTCCCGGCTGGCGCCGACGCAGGTGAGATGCGCGGCGGGCGTGAGTCCGGTGTCGGTGCGCAGGCGGGTGACCGTGGCGTGGGTGCGCGCCCGCGTGGAGCCGCCGGCGCCGTAGGTCACCGAGACGAAGCGCGGCGCGAGCCCCTCGAGGCGCCGCACCGCGCGCCACAGCGACGCCTCCATCTCGGGCGTGCGTGGCGGGAAGAACTCGAATGAAACCTGGGGACCGGACATGTGACGCGTCGAACCTCGACGCCCGATCCGGACGGCTCCGCTACGCGGAGGCGTCGCGGAGCGGGCAAAGAAAAAGCCCGCTCAGCAGACGCTAAAGCAGGCTTACGGCCGCTTTAGCTGCATTTGTATAGCGCCCGCAAGCTGAGACTCAAATCGGCGCTGCCCCGAAAGGCGCGCGGAGTATAGCAGCCCGCCTTGGTGTACGATTCGCGCCCGGTACGGGGCGGTTAGCTCAGCGGTAGAGCACTGCTTTCACACGGCAGGGGTCGCAGGTTCAAGCCCTGCACCGCCCACCAGTCCTTCGCCTTCACACACCGAGAGGTCCAGCCATCGTGTCGTTCGCGGCTCGCGCTTCCAGTCTGGCTCTGGCTGTCGTGCTCGCGCTGCCGGCGCTCACCGATGACGCAATCGTGGTCACAGCGCCAGTGGCGCCCCAGGCGGCGGTGATCGAAACCGCCAAGCTCGATGCCGCAGTGATCGAAGAGACTGCCGCACTCGAGCTCTTCGGGCTCTCCTCCGCGGCCAGCACCGCCCTGGTCTTCATCGTGATCGCGATCGTCGTGACCATGGCCACCGAAAGCGGCGACGCGCAGGGCATCCCGCCCTGACCCCGCCAACACGCTGACGAACGAAGGGCCGGATGCCTGCGCATCCGGCCCTTCTGCGTTCGCCGACGGGTGATGGGGACCCGGATCGGCGGTGCTCTGTCCCTGCCCGGTCGCGCGACTAGTGCAGCGCCTGGCTGAGCGCGTCGCGGAACTCTGGTTCAGGGTCGGTGAAGCTCTCGGTGCGCCTGACGATGCGGCCCTTGGCATCGAGCAGCGTCAGGATCGTGGAGTGGCTGAAGCTCTTGTCCGGCAATTGCACGTAGCGCACGCCGAGCGCCGCAGCCACCAACCGAACATCGTCGGCTGACGCCGATGCCAGCGTCCAGCGCTTGCCGTCCACCCCGTGCTTGGCGACCACCTCGGCCAACCGCTTCGCGTCGTCGGTGGGATCGAAGCTCACGAACAGCACGCGCATGCGGCCGCGCTCCTTCGTCGGCAGCGCTTTCTCCAACTGCTGTACCGACGAGATGAGCATCGGGCAGATGTGCGGGCAGCTGCCATAGAACATGCTCACGATCGTGGGCTGGCCGGCGTAGCGGTCGAGCGCCTGCGCCTTGCCCTGCTGATCGGTCAGCGCCACCTGCAACTGGTAGATCGAGTCGTCGGGATAGGTCGTGGCGGGCGCCGCGCCAACCAGCGTGGCGGACAGGGCGAACCCCAGGGCGATGAGCTTCATGGGCAGGTACTCCAAGGGTTATCCCTCATCATGGTGCGGGGCTGCGTGCGCAGCGGAAGCCGAGATCGCGCGTGGTGTAGCGGGCTTCGAGCGAAGACAGCATCGCGATGCGCATCAGCACGGCGTAGGCCTCGCGATCGCGCATGGACAATGCGCCGGCGCCGCAGAACTTCATCCGATCCGGGTCGCCCTGCTCGCGGTTGTCGCCGACCACCAGCAGGGCGTTGAAGTCCTCGACCCATTCCCAGACACCGGCCGAGAGGTCGTGGATGCCGTAGAGGTTGGCGACATCGCGCCCGACCGGCGGCAGCGGGCCGCCGCCGAGCGTGGCGTACCAATCGAGCATGCGCTGGCGCCACGCGGGATCGCTGCGGGCATCGGCGCGGGTCGCGTCGGCCGCGGCCGCGTACTCCCACTCATGCCAGGTCGGCAATCGCGCGCCTGCGTTGGCACAGTAGGCCCGCGCCGCGAACCACGACACGCCGGTCACCGGTGCCTCTGGGTCCAGTGCGGCGCCGAGCGACAGCGGGCCCTGCCAGCGCTCGAGGTAGCGGTCGTCGGCGAACAGCCGCGGCACCGCGCCGCGGCGCCACTCGGGATGGGTGGTGACGAAGCCGAGGAAGTCCTGGTTCGTCACCGCGGTCGTCGCTAGGTCGAACGCGGCGACCTCGACCGCGTAGACCTTGGGCGCGACCGGCAGCACCGAATCGAAGCGCCCGCCCGGCACGCGCGCGAACGGCTCCGCCGCCACGGCGGCCGCGAAGCACACCACCACGAGGCCGCCCGCTGCGAGAACAGCGCTCCAGCGCATCAGCCGCTCGTGCGATCCGCTCAGTGCGCCGCGCCCTTCGGCCGCGGTGTCGCCGCCCGGACCTTGGCGACTTCCGCCGCGGTCACGACGCCGCCCGAGTTGCCGAAGCTGTTCAACACGTAGGTCACGATGTTCGCGACCTCGTCGTCGTTCAGCTGGCTCATCGGCGGCATCACCGAGTTGAAGGCCAGACCGTTGACCGTGACCGGCCCGGTCAGACCGTTTAGCACGATGCCGATCGCGCGCTGCTTGTCGGCCATCAGGTAATCGGACTTCGCCAACGGCGGGAACACCGCCGGGATGCCGGCGCCGTTCGCCTGGTGGCAGACCGAGCAGGTGCCGTTGTAGAGCACGCCGCCCGCCTTGACCTGCTGGTCCTTGGTCATCGTGCCGGTGCTCGTGGCCTTGGTCGCTGCCGCCACGCTGCCGGCGGCGACGGCCTTGTCGCCGAGGTAGACGGTGTCGACCTCCTTGCCGGAGTAGATCGCCTTGTCCTCGGCGCCCGCGACCTTGATCATGCCGAGCGCGCCCTTGTTGAAGGCACGGAAGATGCTGTGGTCGACCAGGATCAGCGTGCCGGGGACCTCGACCTTGAACTCGGTGATCGCCGAGCCGCCGGCCGGGACCAGCGTGGTCTGCACGTTCTCCTGATAGCGCGTGCCGCCCTCGAAGTAGACCTTGTCGAAGATCTCGCCGATGACATGGAAGCTCGACACCAGGTTCGGGCCGCCGTTGCCGACGAACAGACGGATGTGCTCACCGACCTTGGCCGGCAGCGCCTTGTCGCCAACCATCGCGCCTTCGGAGCCGTTGAACACCACATAGGTGGCGTTCTCTTCGATCGCCTTCTGCATGTCGAACGGCTGGTGACCTTTCTCGCGGTACTTGCCGACCGTGTAGAAGTCGCCCTGCATCACATAGAACTCGCGATCCACCGGCGGCAGACCTTCCGGCGGCTCGACCAGGATCAGACCGTACATGCCGTTGGCGATGTGCATGCCGACCGGTGCGGTCGCGCAGTGATAGACGTACAAGCCTTGGTTGAGCGCCTTGAAGGTGAACTGCGACTCGTGACCCGGTGCGGTGAACGACGACGCGGCGCCACCACCTGGACCGGTGACGGCATGCAGGTCGATGTTATGCGGCATCTTCGAGTCGGGATGGTTCTTGAGGTGGAACTCGACCGTGTCGCCCTGGCGCACGCGGATGAACTTGCCGGGCACCGAGCCGCCGAAGGTCCAGAAGGTGTAGGTCACGCCCTCGGACATCTCCTTGTCCACCTCACGCACCTCGAGGTTCACGATGAGCTTGGCCGGCTTGGTGCGCTTGATCGGCGCGGGCACGAAAGGCGCATCGGTGATCTCGGCGACGATCGGCGGGCCGACCGGCGGACCGAAGTCGCCCTTGGCGGAACCGCCGGTGTCGGCGTCAGCCGCAAGGGCGGGCAGCGCGCAGGCGGCGGCTGCGATTGCGAGCACGCGGATGAGGGTGACGAGCGTGGGTGACATGGTGAGCCTCCGGAGACGGTTATCGGGACGGCGGGAGCCTAGCGCACGCCCTCTCTGGCGCAATTGACCATGGTCAAGCGCGGTTGATAAGCATCAATGCAGAGCCCATGGACCAGGTCCATCGTCCACTGATGCCCAAACCAAAGCTCCCCAGCGACCTCGCGGCTGCCGCCTTCCTCGGCCCCTACGGCGAGAACGACGAGCTGCTCGAGCGGCTGGTGGTCGAGTTCCTGCGCGACCATGTGTTCTGGCGCCGCAACTTCCACCCCGAGGATCCACCGGCGATCCCGACCCGGGCCCGCTTCGACCCCGCGCACCAAGAGTTCGAAGCGCGCATGCGGCGCGAGCTGCATGCGCTGTCGGCGGCGCTGAAGCGCTCGGTGCCGTTCCACAGCCCACGCTACATCGGCCACATGGCCAGCGACCTGCTGCTGCCCGGCTTGATCGCCCAGCTCATCACGCTGCCGTACAACCCGAACAACGTGGTCGAGGACGCGGCGCCGGTGACGGTCGAGCTCGAGCTCGAGGCCGGGCTGCAGCTGGCGCGGATGCTCGGCTTCCCTGCCGACATCGCGCGCGCCGACTGTGCCTTCGGTCATCTCACCAGCGGCGGCAGCGTGGCGAACTACGAAGCGCTGGCGATGCTGCGCGCGGTGCGCTTCTGGCCATTGGCGGCAGCCGCCGCATTGCGCGGCAGCGAACTCGGCAGCCTCGCGCTCGATGCGCGCAGCACGCTCACCGACGCGGACACCTGGGCGCTCGCCAATCTCTCGGTCGCTGAAGTGATCGCGTTGCGGGCGCGGGTCTGCGCCGCGCTCGCCGCCCACGACGACCCGCCACGCGCCCGCGCGCTCGCCGCCGCGATCGAAGCCGAGCGCATCGGTGCGCTGGGCACGCTCGAGTTCCACCGCCGTCATCCCGGGCTCGAGGCCCCGGTCGTGCTGGCGCCGGCCACCGCCCATTACTCGTGGGAGAAGGCGATGCGCCTGCTGGGCCTAGGCACCGAACGCCTGTGGCGCGTGGCCGAGCACGGCATGCGCATGGATGCCGACGCGCTCGACGCGACGCTGGCCCAGGCCCACGAGCGGCGCGTGCCGGTGCTGGCGGTGGTGAGTGTGCTTGGCACCACCGAGTTCGGCACCATCGACCCGCTGCACCGCGTGGTCGCCGCGCGCCAAGCCTGGCGCGACAAGGGCCTCGCGTTCGGCGTGCACGTGGATGCGGCCTGGGGCGGCTACCTCGCGACCCTGTTCCGCCAACCCGACGGTGGCCTGCGCCCGCACCCGACGGTACGGGCCGAGTTCAGTCACTTCCCCTCAGCCGAGGTCTATGCCGCGTTCGCCGCGCTCGGCGCCGCCGATTCGGTGACAGTCGATCCGCACAAGCTCGGCTACCTGCCGTTCGGCACCGGCGCGATCATCTACCGCGACCAGCGCGTCACCGACTTCGTGGTCCAGGAGGCGGCCTACGTGTTCACCGTCGGCGCTGCCGGAGCCGCGGCGCCCCGCTACCGTGACCGGTTCCGCGCGCTCGGGCGCTACATCCTCGAAGGCTCGAAGCCTGGCGCCAACGCGGCGGCGGTGTGCG
Source organism: Gammaproteobacteria bacterium (assembly GCA_031388175.1). Lineage (GTDB taxonomy): Bacteria > Pseudomonadota > Gammaproteobacteria > Natronospirales > JANNEA01 > JANNEA01. The sequence continues at coordinate 4,682 of JANNEA010000087.1, read as the reverse complement.
TCGCGCATCGGGTGCTGCCGCTCGACTGCGAGAACTTCGGCGCGATCGTGGCCCGCACCGTGCGTCACACCGAGCACTTCTACCACCGCGTGCAGCGCCTGGCCGACGAGGTGGCCGACGTCGCCCGCGTGACGATGCCGTTCGAGCCGGACTGCAATGTGGTCTGCATCGCGCTCAACCCGCAGGGCAACCGCAACCTCGCGGTCGCCAACGGCTGCGCACAACGCGTCTATGACTCGTTGCGCGTGAACCCGGCCGTGCCGCTCCAATCGCGCGAGCATTTCGCCTCGGCCACCACGCTGGCGCTGCACAACCTTGGGTTGCAACCGATGGTCGAGGTGCTGGAGCGCCTGGGGATCGACCCGGCGACGCTGCGCGAGGTTCCAGAGGATCCGGCGCGCGAAGCACCTGGCCTTTTCGTGCTGCGCCACACGCTGATGAACCCATGGCTGGTCGACACCGAGAACGGCGTGGACTACCTGGACATGTATTGCCGTCACCTGACGGCGCTGCTGCGCGAGGCCTGCGCTGCGGTTTGAGGCTCAGCCGCTGTGGCGGCAGGCGGCGTGCAGGCGATCGAGGTCGAGCAGCGTGATCTCGCGCCGGTCGACATGGATCAGGCCATCCTTCTCGAAGCGCGTGAACACCCGGCTCACGGTCTCGGTCGCCAGCGCCAGGAAGTTGGCGATGTCGCGGCGCGGCATCGCCAGCGTGAGGCGCGTCTCCGAGTAGCCGCGCGCCTTCATCCGGTTGGCGAGCGACAGCAGGAACGCCGCCAGCCGCTCCTCCGCCGACAGGTCGCCGGCCAGAGCGTGGGATTCGCCGAGCTCCTTGCTCATCAAGCGGAACATCGAACGCTGCAGGCTCGGGACCTGGAGCGCCAGCGCGGCGACCTCGTCGAACGGCAGCACGCAGACCGAGGCCGTGTCGAGCGCCACCGCATTGCACTGGTGGCGTTCGGGATGGATCGCGTCGAGACCGATCAGCTCGCCGGGCAGATGGAACCCGAGCACCTGCTCGTGGCCGGAATCGTCCACCAGGTAGGTCTTGAAGTAGCCGGAGCGCACCGCGTAGATCGCGTGGAACGGATCACCGACGCGGAACAAGTGTTCGTCGCCATGCACCGGGCCCTTGCCCTCGATCACTGCCTCGAGCTTGGTCACGTCGTCGCGGGTCAGGCCCACCGGCAGGCACAGTTCGGCGAGCGAACAGGTGGCGCAACTGCGCTTGACCTGCCGCATGTCGAGGGCGGGATTGGCTCCGGCGTGGGGCAAGCGACAGGCTCCGTGGGGTGCGCCGAGTGTACGCGAGACCTGTCGGCGCCTGCCGCAGCGCGCTTCGGGTGCTACACCACGCGCGAGAAGCGCTTCACCCCCGAGTCCAGATGCGGCTGCAGGTGCTCGTCGAACACCATCGCCACCGCGCGCACCAGCAGCCGCCCGAGCGGAGTGACCTGCAGACGACGCGGCTCCAGCTCGATCAGCCCATCGGCTGCCAGCGGTGCGAGCCGCGCGAGCTCGGCCGCGAAATGCCGGGTGAAATCCAGCTCGTAACGCTGCTCGAGCTCGTCGAACTCGACCCGACCGCTGCACATGAGCTGCTGGATCAGCTCGCGCCGCAAGCGATCCTCATCGGTCATCCGCAGGCCACGCCACACCGGCAGCTCACCGGCATCGAGCGCCTGCATCCAGCCGTCGAGGGCCTTGCGGTTCTGTACATAGCAGTCGCCGACCTGGCCGATTGCGCTCATGCCCAGCCCGATCAAGTCCAGCCCGGCACGGGTCGAGTAGCCCTGGAAGTTGCGCTGCAGCGTGCCCGCGGTGAGCGCGACGCTGAGCTCGTCATCCGGCACCGCGAAGTGGTCCATGCCGACGTAGATGTAGCCCGCTGCGGTCAGCTTCTCTACCGTCAGGCCGAGCAACGCCAACTTGACCTCCGGCGGGCAGAGGTCCTCGAGCTTGATCTGGGTCTGCGGTTTGAACAGCTGCGGCAGGTGCGCGTAGCTGTAGGCCGCGATGCGTTCCGGCCGCACCGTGACGATGTCGTCGAGCGTGCGGCCGAAGCTCTCGACCGTCTGCCGCGGCAAGCCGTAGATCAGGTCGACCGAGATCGAGCCGAAGCCATGGTGGCGCGCACCGCCGATCACCTCGAGCACGTCCTCGCGCGGCTGGATGCGGTTGACCGCGGCCTGCACCACCGGATCGAAGTCCTGGACCCCGAGGCTGAGGCGGTTGAACCCCAGACCCGCGAGCGTCGCCAGCATCTCGTCCGAGGCGGTGCGCGGGTCGACCTCGATCGAGTACTCGCGCGTGTCGTCGTCCACCAGCTGGAAGCCGCTGTGCAGCACCTGCATCAGCTCGGTCATCTCGTCGGGCGAGAGGAAGGTGGGGGTGCCACCGCCGAGATGCAGCTGGGTCACGCGGCGATCGCGGTCGAACAGCTGCGACTGGAGCTCGACCTCGCGCGCCAAGCGCGTGAGGTAGCGCGCGCCGGCGCCACGATCGCGGGTGATGACCTTGGTGCAGCCGCAATAGAAGCAGGGGCTGGTGCAGAACGGGATGTGGGCGTAGAGCGAGAGCGCCCGCGGGATGGGATCCTCGTTGCTGGCCCGCGCCGCACGGCGGTAGTCCTCGGCGCCGAAGGCCTCGGTGAACTGCACCGCGGTGGGATAGGAGGTGTAGCGCGGCCCCGGCACGTCGTACCGGCGCACCAGTCCTGGATCGAAGCGGACGGAGGCATCCATGCGACGGCAGTCTCAACGCCCCCCGCCCCCGGCGCATTGACCGGCGTCATTTCGGCGGTGCGCTGCCTGGTCTAGCCTCTCCCCGTCGCTCGATGGGAGTCCCGCTGATGTCCGCTGTTCCCCTGGCCTATAACGACCGGGTGGTGCGCCAGTTCGCGGTCATGACCGTGGTCTGGGGCATCGTCGGGATGCTGGTCGGCGTGATCCTCGCTGCCCAGCTGCTGTGGCCCGAGCTCAACTTCGACACGCCCTGGCTCACCTACTCGCGGCTGCGCCCGCTGCACACCAACGCGGTGATCTTCGCCTTCGGCGGCTGTGCGTTGTTCGCGACCTCCTATTGGGTGGTGCAGCGCACCTGCAACGTTCCGCTGTGGAGCAGCACGCTCGCCGCGTTCACCTTCTGGGGCTGGCAGGCGGTGATCGTGCTGGCCGCGGTCACGCTGCCGCTCGGCCTGACCCAGGGCAAGGAATATGCCGAGCTGATCTGGCCGATCGACATCCTGATCGCAGTGGTCTGGGTCTCCTACGCCGTGGTGTTCTTCGGCACGCTCGGCACCCGCAAGGTCGAGCACATCTACGTCGCCAACTGGTTCTTCGGCGCCTTCATCCTGACCGTCGCCATCCTGCACGTGGTCAACAGCCTCGCGATCCCGACCTCGTGGACGCACTCCTACCCGATCTATTCCGGCGCAGTGGATGCGATGGTGCAGTGGTGGTACGGCCACAACGCGGTCGGCTTCTTCCTCACCGCCGGCTTCCTCGGCATGGTCTATTACTTCGTGCCGAAGCAGGCGGGGCGCCCGGTCTATTCGTACCGCCTGTCAATCGTGCACTTCTGGGCGTTGATCGCGCTCTACATGTGGGCTGGCCCGCACCACCTCATGTACACCGCGCTGCCCGACTGGGCCCAGTCGCTCGGCATGGTGTTCTCGCTGATGCTGCTGGCGCCATCCTGGGGCGGCATGATCAACGGCATCATGACGCTGTCGGGCGCGTGGCATAAGTTGCGCGAGGATCCAATCCTCAAGTTCATGATCGTGTCGCTGTCGTTCTACGGCATGTCGACCTTCGAAGGCCCGATGATGGCGATCAAGACCGTCAACGCGCTGTCGCATTACACCGACTGGACCATCGGCCACGTGCACTCCGGCGCGCTTGGCTGGGTCGCGATGATCTCGATCGGCTGCATCTACGCGCTGATCCCGAAGCTGTTCGGCCGCGAGCGCATGCACAGCATCAAGGCCATCGACCTGCACTTCTGGATCTCGACCATCGGCGTGGTGCTCTACATCGCCGCGATGTGGATCGCCGGCGTGATGCAGGGCCTGATGTGGCGCGCGCTGAACGACGACGGCACGCTGACCTACACCTTCATCGAGAGCGTCGAGGCCACCTACCCCTACTACGCGGTGCGGCTGCTCGGCGGTGTGCTGTTCCTGGCGGGCATGTTCGTGATGGCCTGGAACTGCTGGCGCACCGTGTTCGATGAGCCCGCGGACGCGCTCCATCAGGCGAGGGCCGCGGCATGAACCACGACAAGATCGAGAAGAGCGTCACCCGGCTCGCGGTGCTGATCGCGATCGTGGTCAGCTTCGGCGGCCTGGCCGAGATCGTCCCGCTGATGTACCAGGCCGAGACCATCCAACCCTTGCCCGGCGTAACTCCCTACCCCGCGCTGCAACTGGCGGGCCGCGACGTCTATATCCGCGAGGGCTGTTACAACTGCCACTCGCAGATGGTGCGCACGCTGCGATTCGAAACCGAACGGTACGGACATTATTCGCTCGCCGGCGAGTCGGTTTACGACCGACCCTTCCAGTGGGGCAGCAAGCGGACCGGGCCCGATCTCGCCCGCGTCGGCGGCCGCTATTCCGATGACTGGCAGCGCGTGCATCTGAACAATCCGCGCGACGTGGTTCCGGAATCGAACATGCCCGGC
>JANNEA010000102.1:0-10833 GCA_031388175.1 Gammaproteobacteria bacterium | reverse complement strand
GCGGTATCGCGTCCGCGTCTTAGCGGAGTCCGAGGCATCGAGTGCTCAGAGCCGCCACCACCAACGCTCGTCTGGTATCCTGCGCGCCGCCATGGAAGTGAATCCCCTCAGAAACAAGATCTCAGACCTCCGCGAGCGCTCACAGGCTCTCCGGAGGCATCTTTGACTACGACACCCTGAAAGACCGGCTCACCGAGGTGAGCCGCGAGCTGGGCGACCCGAAGGTCTGGGACACCCCCGAGAAGGCGCAGGAGCTGGGGCGCGAACGCGCCAAGCTCGACGACATCGTCGGCGTGCTCGACAAGCTCGGCCAGGCGCTCGACGACTGCGCGGAACTGCTCGACATGGCGGTCGAGGCCGAGGACCACTCCTCGGTCAACGCCATCACCCACGACCTGCGCAAGCTCGAAGCGGACGTGGGCAAGCTCGAGTTCCGCCGGATGTTCTCCGGTGAGATGGATTCCGCCAACGCGTTCATCGAGGTCACCGCCGGTGCCGGTGGCACCGAGGCCCAGGACTGGTGCGCGATGCTGTTCCGCATGTACCTGCGCTGGGCCGAGGGCCGCGGCTACAAGACGGAGATCATCGAAGAGTCCTACGGCGAGGTCGCCGGCATGAAGTCCGGCACCATCCGCGTCGAGGGCGACCACGCCTTCGGCTGGTCGCGCACCGAGACCGGCGTGCACCGGCTGGTGCGCAAGTCGCCGTTCGATTCCAACGCGCGCCGCCACACGAGCTTCGCCTCGGTGTTCGTGAGCCCTGAGATCGACGATGACTTCGAGGTGGACATAAACCCCGCGGACCTGCGGGTGGACACCTATCGGGCCTCTGGTGCCGGCGGCCAGCACGTGAACCGCACCGAATCCGCGATCCGCATCACCCATGTGCCCTCGGGTATCGTGGTCGCCTGCCAGAGCGACCGCTCGCAGCACAAGAACCGCGCCACCGCGATGAAGATGCTGAAGGCGCGCATCTACGAGCAGGAGATGCTGCGGCGCAACGCTGAGCAGGCCAAGGTCGAGGCGGGCAAGGCCGACATCGGCTGGGGCAGCCAGATCCGCAGCTACGTGCTCGACCAGAGCCGCATCAAGGACCTGCGCACCGGCCATGAGGTCGGCGACACGCAGCGGGTGCTGGACGGCGACCTGGATGGGTTCATAGAGGAGTCCCTCAAGCAGGGGCTCTAAGAAGAGAAATAGGTATCAGAGTCAATTTCGGAGAAATGGGGTCTGACCCCTTTTACTAAACACGCATGACCGATCAGCACGACGACGAGAACTCACTCATCGCGCAACGCCGCGCGAAGCTCGATGAGCTGCGTACGAAGGCCTCTTCGACAGGCGAGAGTGCGTATCCCAACGACTTCCGCCGCGACGCACTCGCCGCGGACCTCGGCGTGGGCTTCGGCAACAAGACCGCCGAGGAGCTCGAGGCCGCCGCGATCACGGTGCACGTCGCCGGGCGCATGATCGCCAAGCGGATCATGGGCAAGGCCTCGTTCGTGCACATGCAGGATGGCTCGGGGAAGATCCAGCTGTTCCTGCAGCAGGCGGCACTCGCCGCTTCGACGCCCCCGACGGGGGGCGGCGACACCTACGAGGCGTTCAAGCACTGGGACATCGGTGACCAGGTCGCCGCGGTCGGCACCCTGATGAAGACCAAGACCGGCGAGCTCTCGGTGCGCGTCACCGAACTGCGGCTGCTCGCCAAGGCGCTGCGTCCGCTGCCCGAGAAATGGCACGGCCTCACCGACACCGAGACACGCTACCGCCAGCGCTATGTCGACCTGATCGTGACCCTTGAAGCCCGCGAGTGCTTCAAGCGTCGCACGCAGATCACCACCTACATCCGCCGCTACATGGACGCGCTTGGCTTCATGGAGGTCGAGACGCCGATGCTGCAGCCGATCGCCGGCGGCGCGGTGGCGCGACCGTTCACCACCCACCACAACACGCTCGACATCCCGCTGTTCCTGCGCATCGCGCCGGAGCTCTATCTCAAGCGCCTGGTGGTGGGCGGCTTCGAGAAGGTCTACGAGATCAACCGCAACTTCCGTAACGAGGGCGTGAGCACCCGGCACAACCCCGAGTTCACGATGCTCGAGTTCTACTGGGCGTATGCCGACTACAACGACCTCATGGACCTCACCGAGCAGATGATGCGCGGTCTGGCCGAGACCGTGACCGGTTCGAGCGTGGTGCAGTACCAAGGCTCGAGCTTCGACTTCGGCAAGCCGTTCAAGCGCCTGTCGGTGGAGGATGCAGTCGCGTCCGCCGACCCCGCGCTGGAGCGCTCCAAGTTCCGCGACCGCGCCTATATGGCCAAGGTCTGCGAGCGCATGGGCCTGCCCATCGCGAAGGACTCCGGCGCCGGCGCGTTGCTGATGCAGGTGTTCGAGCACAAGGTCGAACACGCGCTCAGCGACCCCACCTTCGTGACGCAATACCCAATCGAGGTCTCACCGCTGTCACGCCGCAACGACAAGGACCCGTGGCTTGCGGACCGCTTCGAACTGATCGTGGGCGGGCGCGAGATCGCGAACGGGTTCTCGGAGCTCAACGACCCCGAGGACCAGGCCGCGCGCTTCAAGGACCAGGCCGCGAAGAAGGCCGGCGGCGACCTCGAAGCGATGCACTACGACGAGGACTATATAAGGGCGCTCGAGCACGGCATGCCGCCGACCGCGGGAGAGGGCATCGGCATCGACCGCCTGACCATGCTGCTCACCGATTCGCCGTCGATCCGCGATGTGATCCTGTTCCCATTGATGAAGCCGGAGTAGGGCGATGACCGAGCCACAGGGCCCGGCGCCGGGCGCGCCGCTCGCGCTCGACCACCTCGTGCTCGTGCTGCTGCTGGGCGCGCTGGCCTGTGTGCTGGTGGCGCAGTTCGTGCCGGTCGAGTGGATCGCGTACTACGCGCTGCGACTCTGGTGGCCGGTCTGGGCCTTGGGCGTGATTGTTTACGGCGGACCGCGCGTCGGCGGGCGCACCGCATGGATGACGAAGGCCTTGCGCCTCGGCCGCGGTCAGTTCGTGGAGTGGGGCGGCGGGCCATATGCGGCGATCGCCATCGCCTGCTTCGCCTGGCAGGAGTGGGCGCAGGTCCGCGAGCTGTACGACTGGATCGTGCAGACCAGTTGGTACACCGACAAGTTCGGCGTGCGCGCGATCGTGCGCGACGCCTTCCGCAATGTGTTCGACTTCTTCATCAGCTCGTTCATGAACGGCCTCTACGCATTCGTCTGGCCGGCGTTCTGGAAGCAGTCGTTCCATGCCGGCAACCAGTGGCCCGCGGTCGTGGTGGCATGGACGCTGTTCGAGGCCGGGAAGTGGACGGTCAGGCGGTTGCCCGGCCGGGAGCCGCCGCCGGTGTGACCTCGGCCCATGTCCCGCGCCACCAGCACGCTGGAGAAACGGGTGGTGCGGGGCTAGACGCTCTCAGCCAACTGATCCACGAGGTCCAGCGCCTCCGCCTCTCGCTCCCATCTCTGCATCAAGTTCTCGCTGCGCGAGGCCACCCAGGTGAGCGCCTGCAGCGCGCTGTAGACGGTGGGGCGATCGAAGTTGCTGCCGGGGACCTCGGCGAAATCGTCCACCGTGCGCCGGCTCGGCGTGGCCTGCTCGAACGAATCGGCCATGGTGATGTCCACGCCGCGCAGCACGATGTGGAACACGCGGGTCGCGGCTTGCGCGCCCCAGCGCTCGCGCAGCGGGCCGTCCACCCAGGCCGAGAGCTTCGGGCCGTCGATCACGGCGCTATCCGACTTTGCCAGGCGGTCGCGCTCGGCGAGCACGCGCGCAAGTTCGCGGTTCACGGTGGCGGCGATCTCGACCACGGAGAGGCCGTTGGCATGCCGGCGCTTCAGGCCGCTGGCGGCGTAGGGCACGATCATCCCGTTCGAGCAGATCATGCGGAACCAGCCGAAATTCGCACGCAGTGCACTCTTGCCGTCCACGGAGTTGCCGAGCATCACCACCGGCGCCACCGGGTGGCCGTCGCGCGGGATGTAAACGGGCAGGCCGGGCAGGGTGCAGGTGGCGACCATGTGCTCGCCGTGCGCGCTGAGTTCCGCGGTCACCATGCTGGCGCCGGCGATCAGGCCATGTTCGGCGAGACCGCTCGCCACCGCGGCCAACGCATCAGCGTGCTGGATGAGCGAGTACTCGGGCGAGACCACGCCCACCGGGATGCCGCTGTGCGTCTCCACGATCGCGTGCAGCCGCGGGTTCGCGTGCGCGGAAGCGCCGAGTTCGGCGAAGCCCTGACCGAACTGCCGGCGCTCGAAAACCGGCAGCGCGGCCAGCGCCTCGCGCATCGAGCCGCGGACCTGGTAGTTGGCGGGGGTAAGGCGAAATCCGCGCGCGTGCGGCATGCGCGGTTGGCTGCGACGAAGAGCGATCACGTTGTCCATGTGAGGAGCCTCCTTGGGGTTGAGGCCACGCTACGGCGGGTCAGGCTCAGGGCGTGAGCCTGCGCTTGCGGCCTGCCACGCCTTCGCCTATGGTCTTACTCATGTCTTACCCCAAGGGCAAACGCATGGGCAGCACCAAGCTCAGCACCAAAGGGCAGGTGATCCTGCCCAAGCCGGTCCGCGACGCGTTGAACCTTGTCCCGGGGACCGAGTTCGCCGTCGAGCAGGATGGCGAGGCGGTGGTCCTGCGGCCGCTGCGGCCGTTCGCGGCCACCTCGGTGCGCGAGGTGTTCGGCTCCGCCGGATATTCGGGGCCAGCGGCATCGCTCGCCGACATGGACGCCGCGATCGTGGCTGAGGCCAAGCGCCGCAAATGATCGCCGTGGACACCAACGTGGTCGTGCGCCTGCTGGTCGCAGACGACGCGACGCAAGCCGCGCGGGCGCGGCGCCTCTTCGAGCGCGAGCAGGTGCTGATCGTGGAGACCGTCTTGCTCGAAACAGAGTGGGTGCTGCGCGGCTTCTATCGGCTGGAGCACGACGCGATAGCGCGTCTGTTGCGAGGGCTGCTCGGGCTGCCGAGCGTGACGCTCGAGCATCCGCGGCGCGTGGCACAAGCGCTCACGCAGTACGCGGCTGGGCTCGACTTCGCCGATGCACTGCATCTGGCGCAAGCGAGCGCGGTCACGCGGTTCATGACCTTTGATGGGAAGTTGGTGAAGCTCGCCAAGCGCCTGGAGTCCGCGCCAGAGGCCGAGGCACTGTGACGCGCGCATCACGGTGATCCGGCTCGATCCCTTCCCCTAGTATTGCGCGGCGGCCTTGCGTAGCGCCGCGGCCACTTCCGCGCGCAGCTCCGGCGGCGCCAGCACTTCCACTTCCGCGCCATGCCGCAGGATGTCCTGCACCAGCTCCGGCGGCTCGTGGTAGGGGATGGTCAGCGTGCAGGCGCCGTCGTCGTGCATCTGGAGCACCTGGTCCGGATGCCACTGCTCCTTCGCGATCCAGCGGGTCCGCTCAGGCGTGAAGCGCAGCACCGCGAGGTGATCGGCCTTGCCGGCGAAGATGCCGAACGCCGAGGCGTAGTGGGCGTCCATGTCCTTCTCGGGCAGCGCCTTGGCCGGGGTGTCCAGCAGTTCGGCCTGCTCCACCGCGTCGAGCGCGAAGGTGCGCAGTTCGTTGCGGGTGTGGCACCAGGCGTCGAGGTACCAGTTGTCGCGGTAGTGCACCAGGCGCTGCGGCGAGAGCACGCGCTCGAGCTTGGTGCCCTTCCCGCGGTTGAAGTGCAGCACCTTGAGCTGCCGCCGTCCGAGCGTGGCGATGGAGGCGGTCTCGAAGGTGGCGGCATCCGGCGGCCGATGCGCCATGTGCAGGATGCGGATGCGCCGCGTCAGCGTCTCACGCTTGAGGCCCTCGCCCTCGAGCTGCTTCTCGAGCTTGGCAATCAGGGGCTTCAAGTGCTCGCCGATCAGCGTGGGCTCGAGCGAGGCGGCGAGCGTGTACAGCGTGAGCAGCGCGTGGACCTCACCGGCGGAGAACCACAGGCCGGGCAGGTACTCCTTGGTGGAGCCGGGCGCTTCGTCGAGCACATAGCCGCCGCGGTCGCGGTCGTGACGGATCGGCGCGTCGAGCCGGTCGCGCAGGTAGTCGAGGTCACGCTTGAAGGTGGCGGGGGAGATGCCGAGCTCGTCGCGCATCGTGGGCGCGCTCACCGTGCCGCGGGCGCGGAGCAGGCGGATGATCTTGTAGAAGCGTTCGACGCGTTCCATGGCCCACCTCGATGGCGCACAGAGTAGCGGGGTTGGAGGCTCACCGGGTGAGCCCCCGGGGCGGCAATATCACCGCCCATGATCGAACCCAACAGCCCCCTCGCGCGCGCCTATGGCTGGGCCGCGGAACCCCTCGATGCGCTGCTCCAGGTGTCGGATGACCTGCTGCGCACAGTCGCCAGTGGTGGTCCGAACACCATTCACACGCTTGCCGCCGTGCTTGCCGAGCGCGAGGCCGAGGCCCGCGCCGATCCAGCCGCCTGGGCCGACAAACTCGCGCATGCGCCGCGCGTGGAACTGCTCCAGCAGGCGTTCGGCTGTGTGCCACCCGGGTTCCAGGCCGCGCTCGGCAAGCTGGGCCACAAGGCGGCGCCGCGCGCGACTTACGGCGTGTTGCATCGGGCGTGCACGATGCCGGAGTTCATGCTGGTGCTGCGGCGCCGCACCAAGATCAGCGCAGCGTTCATAACGCTGCTCACGGCACCGGAAGCGCGCCGGCTGAACGCGAGGCTGCTGTCGAAGCTGGCGTTCGAGGACACCGAGGGGGTGGAGGCGCTGCTCGAAGCGCTGGCGCTGCGAGCACGCACCGCGCCGTGGTCCGAGCATCTCGATCAGCTCAGCGCCTGTGAGACACCCAAGCAGCTGCTCGAGTGGATCGAGTACCACTGGGAGAAGCCGTTTCCCATGCCGCCATGGGCGGGCGACGACCTGCTCGAACCAATCACCGATGCCAACACGCTGCGGCGCGTGGGCACCGAGATGCGCAACTGCCTGGCGGAACAGGTGTCCGAGGTGGGTCGCGGCTTGGACTACTACTACGTCACACGCGGCACGCCGCGGATCGCAGTGGGGCTGCACCTGCGCGCGGGCAAGTGGTTCGCCACGCAGATCCTCGAGGCTCGCAACCGGCGACCGAAGGCCGCGGCACGGCGCCAGGTGCTCGCGCACCTCACCCGTGCCGGCATCCCGGTGGACATCGATCCCGAGACCTACGCCCTGATCGAGCGGGCGCTAGGGCAGCGTGATCAGGACGACCTGAGAATCCGCTTGATCTAGCGGACGGCCGCGAGCCTTCGGAACGATTCCTGTGCGCGCTCGATACGGCCAGGCAGCTCGCGATCTGCGCCCAGATGCCCCATCACACTTTGACGCCATAGATCGCCCGGTATGCCCATGTGGGCCTGGAGGCGCTCGCCGATGTAGCGACGCATCGCAGGATCGGCAGTGCTGACCTCCGCGACGAGCTCACTCCGACCGTTCACGAGCGCGACGATGTCTTCAAGGTCCTGGCTGCCCAGGTAGTCGCCGCCGCCGCGTCCGTCGAACGCCGCCAGTTTCGTCGCCAGGAAGTAAGGGGCCGTGAGGTGCTGGACCGTTCCGCTCGAAGGCAGCGTGTAGGGCACAGCGTTCACGATCGCATCGTGGTACCAGCGGTTCGAAAAACCGAGGACCGCCTCATCGGTCGGCATGACGTCCAGAACGAGAGGGCCATTCAGCCAGCGGCAGATTGGACCCTCCGGCGATTCCCGGAAGCCCTGGGTGCGCAGGCGCTCGCTGAAGCGATAGTAGTCCGCGCGGGTCGCGGTCTCGACGATCACATCCACGTCCTTGGTGACGCGCAGGTCAGCAGAGCCTGGGTCGGTGATGAGGAGCGCAGTCGTTGCACCGCCGACGAACACCACTTCGTCGCGCAATGCGCCAAGCGCACGCGCCGTCGCATCCAACAACTCGAGGTTCGCGGCGCCGATCGGCATCAGGTCCTCGCTGCGGCAATCCGCTGATCGAGCATCTCAGTGGCGAGCTTGCGTTCGCGGGCGCCGCCGCTGCGGATCGCATCGAGCAGGGTCAGGAACTCGTACAACGCAACATCGCGCTTGGCGGCGAAGGGCACGGAGCGATAGAGCGGCTTGAGCGTTGCGCCGCGTACGATGCCTTCGGCATCGGGCCACACGGGCGGCATCTCGTCCGATGACATCAAGGCCTGCTTGAGCGGGGCAGCCGCCGCAGCGGTGGGCATCCCACGGGCGACTTTCCCCTGCGCGGCTGGGAACGCGTACTTGAGCGCGTGGATGAAGAACTCGCGCGCTGCCGGTCGGATCACCTGGACGGTCGCCAACCTGGAGGCGTTCGCCACCAGTCCCGAGGTCGCCAGCCGGCGCAGCGAACGGTTCACTTCGCCGACTCCCAGGCCGAGGTCCTCGGCCAGGTCCGCTTGGCTGCCGTGCGTTTCGCCGACAAGCAGTTTCGCGAGCAATACAGCGTCTTGTGGCTTTAGAAACATATAGATACCCGATTCCGGAATAGGGAATGTCCGGAAAAGATAGCCCGGAATGAGCCCCCTGTCCAGTCCAGCGCTAGGCCCAGGCTTTCATCGCGTCCGCGAACGCACAGGTCTCGCACTCCTTCGCGCCATCCGGTGGCGCGGGCAGTTCCAGGCACTCCCGCAGCCGCAGCAGCGTGGGCAGCACCCAGGCGTCGTTGCCGTCGTAGGGGAGGATCCGGGTCTCGAACTCGAGCCGGTCATCGAAGGGACGATCGCCCTTGATGCCGTTCGCGTACACGAAGAACGCGGTGTCCGACACGCGCAGGCCGTTGCCGCGCAGCAGCCACTGGTAGAACTCCATCTGGCGCTTGTACGAGATCTGCCAGTCCGCATCGAGCGAGACCGGGTCCTTCTTGGAGGTGGCTTTGTAATCGGCCACGAAGTGGGTGCGGTCCTCGAGCGTGTCGCCGTCGTGCCAGAGGTCGTCGATCGCGCCGAACAGCTCCAGCCCCAAGTCCGGGCGCGGATGGCACACGCCCGTGAAGTTCGTGCGCCAAGCGTTCATGGACGGGTGGTCCGAGCGGATGAGCTCGAGGCCCACCGCGGCCAGGCGCGGCGGCACGCGCTGCACGCGGCGGTGCTGGTCGAACTCGTTCTTGAACAGGTGATCCACCGCGATGTTCAAGTTGAAGGGCGGGCCCGAGGGCGCGCGCACGCCCGCCTTGAGGTCCAGCCAGAAGCAGCGTGGACAGCGCAGGAAGTTCTCCACCTTGCTGCGGCTTACGCGCAGCAGGCCGGAGGCCGAGAGGCGGGGGCGTTTCACGGTGGGCGTGTTCATGGGAGGAGTGTGCAGGGCGGGAGGCTCAGGGCGTGAGCCTTGAGTCGGGTAGATTCAGGCTCGTCATCACACCCAAGGAGGGGATATGGCCAGGAAGGCTCCAGTACCAAAGAAGAGCATCGAATCCAGAATTCTGTTGATTCGTGGTCAGCGCGTGATGATCGCCGTGCACCTTGCGGAGCTGTACGGAGTGGAATCACGGTCGCTCGTTCAGGCCGTAAAGCGGAACATCGCTCGATTTCCCGGTGATTTCATGTTCCAGCTTCGCCCAGAGGAAGCAGCAATCTTGAAATCACAGTTTGTGATTTCAAGTTGGGGAGGGGCCCGGACCCCGCCTTATGCCTTCACCGAACAAGGCGTTGCCATGCTAGCCAGCGTGCTGCACAGCCCACGCGCCGTGGCAGTGAGCATCGAGATTGTTCGTACATTCGTGCGGCTGCGCCAACTGCTGGCCACCAATGTCGATCTCGCGCGCAAGCTCGCAGCGCTCGAGCGCAAGTACGACGATCAATTCAAGGCGGTGTTCGATGCCATCCGTCAACTCATGACCCCACCGGACCCGCCGAGGAAGCGGCGGATTGGGTTCGCAGCGTGGGAGGACTAGGTTCTCCGCGTTCAATGCCGCGCCACCGACACCTCCGACAACAGCGCACAGTCCCCCAGCGTCCACCGCACCGCACGGCCACCCCAGGGGCGCGGGCCGGCGCTGGCCGTGCCATCGGGCTGGATGTACACCGCGTCCTCGAGGCCGAACACCACGCACATCGAGAGCTGGCGCGAGTTCGCCCGATGCTCGCCCTGGGCCAGGGCGATCAGGCGTTCACGCGCGAGCGTGGCGGGCAGGGGTGCGATGCCCAATGAGGGGGAACGGGGCGTGGGGCTGCTGCTGCAGTTCTGCGATCGCTTCGACGAGCTTCTGGTGGGCGTCCATGTCGGACTCCTTTCGGTTGGGTACACCGCACATGGTTCCCGCGTGAGCGGGCTGGCGTTGCCACCGATGCAGAGCGCCGCGCCGAGGGGCCAGAACCCTCGCCGTCCTCTACATGCCGCACCGGGAACTTCCCGATGCAGAGAGACTGTAGCGCGGCAGAGGCTCACGGCGTGAGCCCGGCGCTGCGGCATACTTGGTCCATCACACCCGAAGAGTTCCGCCGTGCCCCGCCCCAAATCCCCCAAGAAGAAAGCCACCCAAGCCGGCGAGCTCGGTCACGAGGCCCAGCTTTGGCAGATGGCCGACGCCCTCCGCAACAACATGGATGCGGCCGAGTACAAGCACGTGGTGCTCGGGCTCATCTTCCTCAAGTACATCTCCGACGCCTTCGAGTCCACGCACGCCGAGCTCCTGGCCAAGAAGAAGGAGGGCGCCGACGCCGAGGATCCGGACGAGTACCGCGCCCTCAACATCTTCTGGGTCCCGCCCGAGGCGCGCTGGCAGAACCTCAAGGCCAAGGCTCCGCAGCCCACCATCGGAACGATAGTGGACGATGCGATGGCCGCGATCGAACGCGACAACCCCTCGCTCAGAGGCGTACTGCCGAAAGACTTCGGCC
>JANNEA010000191.1:0-5468 GCA_031388175.1 Gammaproteobacteria bacterium | reverse complement strand
GCCAGCGACAGCGCGATGCGGCTCCATGCCGCCATCCAGACCTCCGTCTACTCCCGATCCAGGCTCGCCAACGGCTGGATCTTCGCCTCGCGCACCGACCTCAGCGCCAAGCTCGGTGCCGTGCGCCAGCGCGGTCTGCTGCTCACCGCCGGGCTCGCCCTGCTGGTGCTCATCATCACTGTCGTCGCGCCGCGTGCCGCGCGGCGCATCACCGGACCGCTGCGCGTGCTCGGCCAGGGCATGGCCGGTTTCGACCCGGCGCGGTCGCGCGCAGTGCTGCGTGCCCCACACACCGCGCCGCGCGAGCTGCGCTCGGTGTTCGCCGAGCACGCGCTGTTGCAGCGCCGGCTGATCCGCGCCGACCGTACGGTGCGCGAGGCGCTGGTCAGCGAGGCCCGTCAACGGCGCATGGTGGAAGCCAGCCTCATCCAGCGCAACAACGAGCTCACCGGCGTCCAGAACCAGTTGCGCGCGCTGGTGCGGACCGATGCGCTCACTGGCGTCGCCAACCATCGGGCGCTGCGCGAGCATCTCAAGTTCGCCTGCGGCGCCTCGCGGCGCATCGGCCAGCCGCTGTCGCTGGTGCTGGTCGATCTCGATCGCTTCAAGGACTACAACGACGAGTATGGCCACCCAGCCGGTGATGCCTGCCTCTGCGCCATCGCCGATGCGCTGTGCGAGGTCGCGCGCCGTTCGCTCGACATGGTCGCGCGCCACGGCGGCGCCCAGTTCGCGATGGTGCTGGCGGTCACCGACGCCGAGCATGCGTTGCAGGTCGCCGAGAAGGCGCGCGCCGCCGTCGCCGGGCTGGCGATCGAGTACCGGCGCAACCCCAAGGGTGTGGTCACCGTCACGCTCGGGGTCGCGACCTCCTACCCCGAGAACGAGCTCGACCCCGATGCATTGTTGGCGCAGGCCGCCAGCGCGCTCAACACCGCGAAGCAGGCTGGCCGCGACTGCGTCAGCTTCGCCTCCGATGGCGCACCAGCGCTGGTCGCGGTCGCGGCCGAGCCACATGAAGAAACCGTCACGATGGAGGGCGGTCTGCCCGGAGGGATGAGATGAGCAACCCGAACGACAAGGAAGCGTTCCGCGCCTGGGCGCAGGAACAGATGAAAGCCATGGCCAAGCACCTCGCGAGCCGTGGCCTGATCGACAAGGACGAGGTCAAGGTCGAGGCGCGCTGGAACTATCCGTTCCGCATCCTGTTGGCCCAGGCCTGGGGGGCGAAGAGCGCGCACGAGAAGTTCTGGGTCATCGGCGGCGACGTGCCGGTGGACCACATCGAGAGCGGCCTCGCCGTCGACGCGCGCGCCGCGCTCAAGCACTTCGCGCTGCGCTGGCAGATGCAGGGCGCGCGGGTCAAGAGCGCCGATCGCGATGTGCAGGCCGACCAGCAGCGCAGCAAGCTGCGCGTGAACTGGACCGAGGTCGGCGACACGCTGGCCGAGAAGGCCGAATTCATCTACGCGCTGGCCGACGACGAGCGCAATTGGGAATCGACGATGCGGATGTGAGGCTCCGCCTCATCCAGAAATAGGTATCAGAGTCATTATTTCTTGCTGCAGGGACGCTGACGGCCATCATCGGAAAATGACTCTGATACCTATTTTCCCTCTGATACCTATTTCCTAATATTCGTCGACCTGGATCGCGGCGCGGCGCGCCACGGCGGCAGCGGCCAACAACTCCTGCTCCGCCACGCTCAGCGGCAACTTCGCCCGTTGCTTCGCCTCGAGCGGCTCGACCTCGACCGCACGACGGAGCGCGTCCTCAAGCACGGCGAAACGGTCACCGGCGGTCGGCACGTACATCCCCGCATTCAAGCGGTCGCGCGCCGGACCCGGGGTGGTCAACAGCACGCTCACCCGATGCGCCAGCCGGTCCGAAGGTGCGTCGTGCCTGCGGCCCAGCGGGAACAGGGTCAGGCGCAGCAACCAACGGACGGCGCTGGGAAGGTTCGCCAGCAGTTCGAACGCCGCGGACTCGGCGCGGTGCAGCGCGTCCTTGACCGCGTAGTCGACCAACGCGAGGTCCTCGGCCGGGCCGCCCTGCTCGTGGAAACGCTTCAGGGCGCAGGACGCCAGGTACATCTGCGAGATCCAATCCGCCATCCGCGCGCTGATCCGCTCGCGGCGCTTGAGCTCGCCGCGGTAGAGCAGGAGCAGCACGTCGGTGGTGAAGGCGAAGGCCGCGCTCATCCGCGACAACGCGCGGTAGTGGCGTGCGGTGCGCCGGTGCACGCCGCGCGGTGCGCGGGTGAAGCGCGCGCCGGTCAGCGCCAGCACGAAGGCGCGGACCTTGTTGCGTGCGACCAGGCCGATGTGGCGGACGAGCGCCGCATCGAACGCCGCCAACGCCTTGCGCGCATCCGGCTCGGCGGCGGCTTCGAGCTCATCGCGCAGGCAGGCATGGCCACGGATGGCGCCCTGGCCGAACACGATCATCGAGCGGGTCAGGATGTTGTGGCCCTCGACCGTCATGCCCACCGCGGGGAACGGCAGCAGGCGCCCGACCAGATTGGCGCGGCCGAGCATGATGCCGGCACCGCCGTGCACCGCGATCGCATCCTGCACGCATTCGCCGGCGCGGTTGGTGAGGTTGTACTTCACGATGCCGGCGATCACCGACGGCCGGTGGCCGGCATCGAGCGCGGCCAAGGTCACCGAGCGCGCGGCGTCCATCGTGTAGGAATTGCCGCCGAGCCGCGCCAGCGCCTCCTCGACGCCCTCGAAGCGCGCGATCGGCGTGCGGAACTGGGTGCGCACCCGGGCGTAGGCGCCCGTGGCGCGCACCGCGACCTTGGCCGCCGCGGTCGCCAGCGCCGGCAGCGAGATCGCGCGGCCGTCGGTCAGGCACTCCATCAGCATCCGCCAGCCGCAGCCGATCATCGGCGGCCCGCCGATCACCGCGTCGAGCGGCACGAACACGCCGCGACCGCGGACTGGACCGTTGAGGAAGGCCATGTGCAGCGGCTTGTGCCGGGTGCCGAGCGAGACGCCCGGCGTGCTCGCCGGCACCAGCGCGATGGTGATGCCGCGTTCGATGCGCCTCTCGCCGCCGGGTCCGGTCGCGTCGTCGAGCAGACCGTCCGGGTCGCGCAGCTTGAACGCCAGACCGAGCACGGTCGCGGCGGGCGCCAGCGTGATGTAACGCTTGTCGAAGTCGAGCCGCAGGCCGAGCACGCCATCCTGGCGGCAGACCGTGCCGATGTCGGTCATCGCGCCGGCATCGGAGCCGGCCTCCGGACCGGTGAGCGCGAAGCACGGCAGTTCCTGACCGGAGGCGAGCCGCGGCAGCCAGCGCTGCTGCTGCGCGTCGGTGCCATATTTGACCAGCAGCTTCCCGGGACCGACCGAGTTCGGGATCATCACGTCGAGCGCTGCGCTGATCGACTTGGTCGCGATCTTCATGATCACCGCGGCATGGCCGTGCTGCGAGAAGCCCTTACCGCCATGCGCGGTGGGGACCACCATGCCGAGGAAGCCCTGCCGCTTGATGAAGTCCCAGGCCGCGGGGGGCAGGTCCTCAAGCTCCTCGGTGATCGCGTGATCGTCGAGCATCGCGCACAGCTGTTCGGTCGGACCGTCCAGGAATGCGCGCTCGGCCGGGCTCAAGCTGGGTTGCGGCAGATCGAGCAGCACGCTGAAGTCGGGGCGTCCCGAGAACAGCTCAGCGTCGAACCAGGTGCCACCGGCGTCGAGCGCCTCGCGCTCGGTCGCCGAGAGCTCCGGCATGGCACTGCGGTAGAACGCGAGCATCGGCCGGCTCACCAGCGCCCGCCGCAGCCACGGGATACCGAACAGGAACGCGGGCAAGGCCCACGACCCGAACGCCAGCCATTCCGACCAGCGCGGTCCCTCGGAGAAGTTCACCAGCCCGGCGACCAACAGGCCGAGCGCCACGGTCCAGGTCCTGAGGCTGACCCCGAGGTAGAAGCACGCCGACGCCGCGAGCGCATAGGCAGCCCACCACGGTGCGGCGTGATGCAGCAGTTCGATCGCGGTCATTCGGCGTCGGGCTGGGCGGCCGGCGCGGCGGCGGCGAACGCGGCGTGCGCGGTGCACGCCGCATCGATGCGCAGCAGCGTGGGGAAGCGCGCGAGATCGGCACCGAAGCGGCGGGCAGCGAACAGCTGCGGAACGAGGCAGCAGTCAGCGATGGTCGGCTGATCGCCGTGGCAGAAGCGGCCGGTCGCTGCATCGCGCGCCAACGCCGTCTCGAGCGCGCCGAGCCCTAAGTCAATCCAATGCCGGATCCAGGCGTCGCGCTGACCCTGATCGGCGCCGAGCTGGCTCTCGAGCCGCTGAGTCACGGCGAGGTTCTGCAAGGGTTGGATGTCGGCGGTGATGGCGAGCGCGATCTGCCGCACCCGCGCACGGCCCGCTGCGTCACGCGGCAGCAGCGCAGGCAGCGGATGGGTCTCGTCGAGGTACTCGATGATCGCCAGCGACTGGCCGATCTTGACCTCCCTGCCGTCGCTGAGGCGATCCAAGAGAAAAGGCACGCGGCCCTGCGGGTTCAGCGCGCGGTACTCGGGCGAGTGCTGCTGACCGCCGCCCTTCACCAGATGCACGAAGCGCATCTCGGGCTTGAGGCCTTTGAGCTCAAGCGCGATGCGCACGCGGAACGCAGCCGACGAACGGAAGTAGGTGTAGAGGATCACCGCGCGTTCACTCGCCGAGCCGCGTCATGCGCTGCTCTATGGCGCCGAAGATCGAGCGCCCCTCGGCGTCGTGCATGTCGATCTTGACCACATCGCCGAACTTCATGAACGGCGTGGTGGCCTTGCCCCCGCGGATGATCTCGAGCATGCGCTTCTCGGCCAGACAGGACGCGCCCTTGCTCTCATCCTGGTTGGCAACGGTGCCGGAACCCACGATCGTGCCCGCCGCGAGCGGCCGGCTCTTGGCCGCGTGCGCGATGAGCTGGGCAAAGTCGAACTGCATGTCGACGCCAGCCTCAGGCGCACCGAACTTCGATCCGTTGATCCACGACTGGAGCGGAAGGTGCACCTTGCTCTCGCGCCAGTGCGTGCCGAGCTCGTCCGGGGTCACGAACACCGGCGACAATGCCGAGCGCGGCTTGCTCTGCAGGAAGCCGAAGCCCTTCTCGAGCTCGGCCGGGATCAGGTTGCGCAGCGAGACATCGTTGATCAAGCCGAGCAGCACGATGTGCCTGGCCGCCGCGGCCGCAGTCGTCGCCATCGGCACATCGTCGGTCACGACCACCACCTCGGCCTCGAGGTCGATGCCGTAGGCCTCGTCCGGCACCACCACCGGATCGCGTGGGCCGTAGAACCCGGCGCTCACCGCCTGGTACATCAGCGGGTCGCTGTAGAAGGACTTCGGTACTTCCGCGCCGCGCGCCTTGCGCACCCGCTCGACATGCGGCAGGTAGGCCGAGCCATCGACGAACTCGTAGGCGCGCGGCAATGGTGCCGCCAGCGCGCCTTCTGCGATCGACGC
>JANNEA010000167.1:0-3561 GCA_031388175.1 Gammaproteobacteria bacterium | reverse complement strand
CCTGAGGCGATGGACCTGATCACGGTCGACGACGTCACGACCAAGCTAGACACGGCGCTGGCTGCCGGACGCCTGGCGTGATCGCGCGGGCCAGGCTCGCGATCGGTTTGGGCACCGGGCGCTGCGGCACCAATTCCTTGGCGCAGTTGATCGCGCTGCAGGACGACGCAGTGGGCACGCATGAGCGCCTCGGGCCGGGCGTGGCCTGGCTCGGCGGCGAAGCGGCGGTGGACCAGGTGCTCGACGCAATGCTGAGCGAACTTGCGGCCGGCAAGGCGCTCGCGCTCGAGGTCGGCTTCTACTACCTGCCGTATGTCGCGCGCACCCGCGCGCGCGTGCCCGACGCGCGCTTCGTCGTGCTCAAGCGCGACCGTGACGCGACCCTCGAGTCGTTCCTGGAGAAGACCCGCGACAAGGCGCACCACTGGGTGCCGGAGACGCTGACCACGCGCCGCCGGCGCTGGAACCAGTGCTTCCCGAAGTACGAGCCGGGCACGCCGAAGCGCGCCACGATCCTGCGCTATTACGACGAGTACTACGCCGCGACCGACGCGCTCGAACGCGCCGAGCCTGAGGTGTTCTTCACGCTGCGCACCGAAGAACTCGGCGTGGTCGCCACGCAGCTCCGCCTGCTCGATTTCCTCGGTGTACCGACCTCGCTGCAGCGCACACAGGAAGGCCTGCAGACCAACCGCGGCGAGGACGTCGAGGCAGGCGCGCTGCGCCCGCTGCGCCAGTGGTTCGAGCGCCTGTTCAAGGGCCCGACCGACGACTAGAGCGGCGGCACAGCCCGTTGCGCCCGTTCGAGCGCCACCAGCCCCGCGTACTTGTCGTGCGTGTAGCGCGCGTAGAGCCCGGCCATCAGCAGCCCGCGGCGGCCGTCGAGTACGCCGAGCCTGAGCACGTAGAGCAGCAGGAACGACACGCCGCCGCGGACGATTGCGCCGAGGCGCGTCGCGCGCTTGCCCTTGGCGAAGCGCGACTCCGCCGACAAGCGTGCGTACTCGGCGAACTTGCGGTCGAGGTGCGCGCGGTCGCGGAAGGTGTGGTGGTAGACCGGCGACTCGAGCGTGCCGACGCGCCCGGTCGCCACGACCTCCTCATGCACCGCCGCGCCATCGAAGCGCGCCGCGTCGCGCCGGAACAGCCGCGTGTGGTAACGGCCGTCGGCGCCGAAATCGATCGGCCCGCCGAACAGCACCGAGACCCAGGGGTTCTTGAACGCGCTGCAGCCGTGGTCGCCCATGAGAGTGGCGTCGATCTCGCGCTTGAGGTCCGCGCTGATCACCTCGTCGGCGTCGAGCGACAGCACCCAAGCACCGGTGCAGCGCTCGAGCGCGCGCTGCTTCTGCGGGCCGTAGCCGGGCCAGTCGGTGACTGTGACCTGATCGGTGAAACGGCGTGCGACCTCGACGGTCCCGTCGGTGCTGCCGGAGTCGAGCACCACGATCTGGTCGGCCCAGCCGTGCACGGCTTCGAGGCAGCGGCCGATGCGGTCGGCCTCGTCGCGACAGATCACGCTCACCGACAGCGTCACGCCACGGCGCAGCGCGCGCGCCAACCAACGCCGTCGCGCCAGGCCAATCAGCAGCCAGCCACCGATGATCGTCGCCATGAACACCCGCAACACAGGCTCGTCCAGGCTGCCGATCCGGATGATCGTCATGCATGCGGCGATAAAGGCGAGGGCGCCGACCCAGGCGCTCGCGCGCACCAGGAGGTCGCCATGTTGGAAGTTGTCCACCACGCGCACCAACAGCGCGAACGCGGCCAGCAGCATCGCCAACTTCAATAGCCACAGCGTCCCCGCGCTCGGCCAGAGGTGGAGCGACACGATGCTAATCGTCAACGCGGCCAGCGCCGCAATCAGTTGCTTCGGTCGTCGTCCGAGGCGCTTGACCAAGGTCAACGCAGCGTGAACTCGGCGCCGCAGTAGCCGCACTTGGCCTTGCCGGTCTCCTCGATCGCCAGGAACACGCGCGGGTGCGAGTTCCACAGGCTCATCGACGGCAGCGGGCAATGCAGCGGCAGGTCGGCCTTGCCCACCACGTACTGCTGAGCCGAGTTCGGCACGGCGTCGCCGTGCAGGTCCTTGTTGCGGAGCGCGCTCATCGTGGTCCTCTCCTTAGCTCAGCCCGTGGCTGGCGGCGCGGATTATACAGTCGCGCCGAAGGTCGCAGCCCACAGTCGCTCGACCAACGCGCGCTCCTCGCCCAGCTCGTCGACGCCAGCGACCGCGGGCGTGCCCTGCAAGGCGCTGGCGTGCACGCGACCGCGCAGCGCGCGGTAGGCAGACGCGAGCGCGTCGCCGGTCGCCGCGTCGAGCAAGCGCTCGCGCACCAGGCCTTCGAGGAAGCGGATCACGTCAGGCCAATCGAGCAGCGCCGGATGGGTCTCGGCCGCGCGCAGCACCCAGAACTGCACGATGAACTCGAGATCGATGATTCCGCCCGGATCGTTCTTCAGGTCGAAGGCGGCGCCGGGTGCCGCTGCCCGCGGCAGGTCCTTGCGCATGCGCTCGCGCATGGCGACGACCTCCGCGCCGAGCTTGGCGGGATCACGCTTCTGCGACAGCACTGCGCGCCGCACTGCGGTGAAGCGCTGCATCAGCGCCGCATCACCGGCCACCGCGCGCGCGCGCAGCAATGCCTGATGCTCCCAGGTCCAGGCCTCCTCGCGCTGGTAGCGCTCGAAGGCCTCGAGCGAGGTCACCAGCAGGCCTTTCATGCCTTCGGGCCGCAGCCGCGTGTCCACTTCAAACAGCACGCCCGAGCTCGTCGGCGTGGTCAGCAGGTGGATGATCCGCTGGCCGAGCTTCATGCAGAACTGCTGGCCCTCGACCGGCTTGGCGCCATCGGTGGTGGCGTTCGCGGCATCGTGCAGGAACACGAGGTCGAGGTCCGAGCCGTAGCCGAGCTCCCAGCCGCCGAGCTTGCCGTAGGCCACCACCGCGAACGGCGCGACCATGCCTGCGGCTTGGCGCGGCTGACCGTGGCGCGCCACGGTCTGATGCCAGGCCATGTCCACCACCGCGCGGATCGCGCATTCGGCGATCTCGGTCAGGTGGTCGGAGACCTTCATCAACGGCAGCACGCCGCCGACGTCAGCCGCAGCGACCCGCAGCGTCGCGGCCTGCTTGAACTCGCGCAGCGCGTCGAGCTGCGCCTCTTCATCGTCGGGTTCGCAACGCTCGAGCGCCTCGACCAATTCGAGCCGGTAGCGATCGAGCTTGGGCGGTTCGAGGAACAGCCGGGGATCGATCAGTTCATCGAGCAGCACCGGCTGCGCCGCCACCAGCTCCGCGATCCAGCGGCTTGCCGCCGCGAGCCGCGTCAGCTGGGCGAGCGCGGCCGGCATCTCGACCAGCAACGCGAGGTAGGTGGTGCGCTTGGTCAGCGCCTCCACGATCGACACCAGGCGTTCGAGCGTGGTGAGCGGGGCTGCGCCGCGGGCCGCGGCGGCGAGCAGGGCCGGCGCGAGCTCGGCCAGACGACGGCGGCCGGCATCGCCCGCGCCGCGCGCCGCGGCGCTGTCGCGCAAACGGGCCAGCGCGGCGAGCGC
>JANNEA010000065.1:0-5616 GCA_031388175.1 Gammaproteobacteria bacterium | reverse complement strand
CCGCTGAGCAGGGACGCGAATCGGGCCGGCCCCGCGTCGGACATCGGCGCGAGGGAACCCTCGTTTGCGAGGGCGCGTCAGCAGGAGCGCGGGGGAACGCATCCCTCCCGCGCGCGGTGTCAGTGCGTCGCCTGCGCCTCGAGCCATTTCTCGGCGTCGAGCGCCGCCATGCAGCCGGTGCCGGCCGAGGTCACGGCCTGGCGGTACACGTGGTCGCTCACGTCGCCAGCGGCGAACACGCCGGGGATCGAGGTCATGGTCGCGTTGCCGGCGAGGCCGGTCTGCACCTTGATGTAACCGTTCTTCATGTCGAGCTGGTCGACGAACAGCTCGGTGTTCGGCCGATGGCCGATGGCGATGAACACGCCCGACAGCGACAGGTCTTCGCTCGGCTTGCCCTGCGTGCTCTTGACGCGGATGCCGGTCACGCCCGTGGCATCGCCGAGCACCTCATCGAGCGCGCTGTTCCAGCGCAGCGTCACCTTGCCGTCGCGTTCCTTGGCGAACAGGCGGTCCTGCAGGATCTTCTCCGAGCGCAGCTTGTCGCGGCGGTGGATCAGCGTCACGTGCGCGGCGATGTTCGACAGGTACAGCGCTTCCTCGACTGCGGTGTTGCCGCCGCCGATCACCGCCACGTTCTGACCCTTATAGAAGAACCCGTCGCAGGTGGCGCAGGCCGACACACCCTTGCCCATGAACGCGGCCTCGGAAGGCAGGCCGAGGTACTGGGCGCTCGCACCAGTCGCGATGATCAGCGCGTCGCAGGTGTAGACACCCGAGTCGCCGGTGAGCTTGAACGGCTTCGCAGTGAGCTCAGCCTGGTTGATGTGGTCGAACAGGATCTCGACGCCGAAGTGCTCGGCGTGCTTCTGCATCCGTTCCATCAGCGCAGGACCCTGCAGACCGTGCGCGTCGCCAGGCCAGTTCTCGACGTCGGTCGTGGTCATCAACTGGCCGCCCTGCTGCAGGCCGGTGATGAGCACGGGCTTGAGGTTCGCGCGCGCCGCGTACACCGCGGCGGTGTAGCCGGCGGGACCTGAGCCGAGGATGAGGAGTCGTGAATGCCTGATGCTGGAAGGGGTCATGTATAATCCGCGCCCGCGTTGTAGGGGTTTTCTGCGGGGCCGGCATGTTAGCGGCGCCACCCCTAACCGTAAAGGAGCGACTGATGCGCATCGGAATCCCCCGCGAACTCAAGCCGCTAGAAGGTCGTGTCGGCCTGATCCCGGCGGCGGCGGCCGGTCTGGTCCGCGAAGGTCACCAGGTCTGCGTCGAGTCGAATGCTGGTGTCGGCAGCGGCTACGCCGACGACGAATACCGCAAGGTCGGCGTCGAGGTCCTGCCCACTGCCAAAGCCGTATGGGACCAGGCCGAGATGATCGTGAAGGTGAAGGAGCCGATCGACGCCGATCTGGCCCACCTGCGCAAGGACCACCTGCTGTTCTGCTACCTGCACCTCGCGGCGCTGCCGAAGCTCACCGAGCGCCTGATGGCGATCGGCAACTGCAACGTCGCCTTCGAGACCGTCGAGGATGCGCACGGCCGCCTGCCGTTGCTCGCGCCGATGTCCGACATCGCCGGCCGGCTGTCGATGCAGTGGGCGACCACGCTGCTGTACGGACCGAACGGCGGCAAGGGCGTGCTGCTCGGCGGCGTGCCCGCCGCCAAGCGCGGCAAGGTCGTGATCATCGGCGCCGGGGTTTCGGGTGGCGCTGCCGCCACCGTCGCCGCCGGGCTCGGCGCCACGGTCATCGTGTTCGACATCGACCGCGACAAGATGGAGCGGATGCGCGCCCTCGGTCCGAACGTCACCGCGCTGTATTCGCATCCGGCCGACATCGCCGAGGCGGTTCGCACCGCCGACGTCGTGATCGGCGCGGTGCTGATCACCGGTGAGCGCGCGCCGCGCGTGGTCACCGAGGAGATGGTCAAGAGCATGCAGCCCGGCTCCGTGATCGTGGACATCTCCATCGACCAGGGCGGCTGCATCGAGACCGCCAAGCCCACCACCTGGGACAACCCGACCTACACCGTGCACGGCGTGCTGCATTTCACCGTCACCCACATGCCGGGCGCGGTGCCGCGCACCTCGTCGCAGGCGCTGTCGGCGGCGATCGCGCCGTATGCGTCGAAGCTCGCGGCCGGCCCCGAGTGGCGCAAGCACCCGGGCCTGGTGAAAGGCATCAACGTCGAGGGTGGAAAGATCGTCCACCCGGCCTTGCTCAAGTAGTCGAATTGGCGCAGGCGACCCGGAACCAGGAATCGAACCCGCAGCTCAGCGCGGCGCTGCGTCGGACGCTCCGCGAAGGCGCGCTCTGGCTGCTGCTCGGTGCGGCGTTCGTGTTGCTGGTCGCCTTGCTCACCTATGACGCTGGCGATCCGGGCTTCTCGTCGAGCGGTGGCACCAACGGTGTCCAGAACTGGATCGGTCCGGTCGGCGCTGGTTCCGCTGATCTCCTGTTCGCGGGCTTCGGCAAACCGGTGTTCCTGTTCCCGTTCCTGCTCGCCTGGATCGCCTGGCGCATTTATAGAGGCCTCCATCAGGAGACGGGGCAGACCGGCAGCGAGAGCAGCGGCAAGCCACGATCGCGTCTGGCGCAGATACTCATCGGTGGCGCGTTTCTGCTTACTTTGATCAGCGCCTCAGCGCTCGCTGAGCTGCGGCCGCATGTCGCATCGGTCGGATTGCCGCAGGGGCCGGGCGGGATCATCGGCGCGATGCTCGGCGGCGGGTTCGAGCAGGCGTTCGGTCGCATCGGCGCGACCGTGCTGCTGCTGGTCACCTTCCTCGGGGCGATGACGGTCGCGACCGGAATCTCCTGGTTCCAAGTGATGGACCGCACCGGCCAGTTCTCGCTGCTCGTATGGGAGCGGTTGCGCAACCGCATGCAGCGCATGCAGCAGACGGTTGAAGATGAACGCAAGCGCGAGACGCGCGTCGAGGTGGTCAAGGTTGCGACCGCTGAGCGCAAGCTGCGGCCGAAACCGAAGATCGAACCGACCGTGACCAAGGTCGAGGCCTCGTCGCGAGTAGAGCGTGAGAAGCAGGTGCCGTTGTTCGCGCCAGCCGGTGGTGCAAGCGCGCTACCGCCGCTCGCGCTGCTCGACGATGCGCCCGAGCGCAAGGCCGGCTATTCGGAGGACGCGCTGGACGCGATGTCGCGCTTGGTCGAGATCAAGCTGCGCGACTTCGGCATCGAGGTTCAGGTCGTGGCGGTGCACCCGGGCCCGGTCATCACGCGCTTCGAGCTGCAGCCGGCCGCAGGCGTGAAGAGCTCGCAGATCAGCAACCTTTCGAAGGACCTGGCTCGGGCGCTGTCGGCGCCAAGCGTCAGAGTGGTCGAGGTGATCCCGGGCAAGAGCACGGTCGGCCTCGAGATACCGAACGAGAACCGCGAGACCGTCACGCTCGGCGAGATCCTCAAGAGCAACGAGTACGACGCCTCGCATTCGCCGCTCACGCTCGCGCTCGGCAAGGACATCTCGGGCAAGCCCTCGGTCGCTGATCTGCAGAAGATGCCGCACTTGCTGATCGCTGGCACCACGGGCTCCGGCAAGTCGGTCGGCATCAATGCCATGGTGCTGTCGCTGGTCTACAAGAGCACACCCGAGCAGGTCCGACTGATCATGGTCGACCCGAAGATGCTCGAACTGTCGGTCTACGACGGCATCCCGCACCTGCTTGCGCCGGTCGTCACCGATATGAAAGAAGCCGCCAATGCACTGCGCTGGTGCGTGATCGAGATGGACCGTCGCTATCGACTGATGGCAGCGGTCGGCGTGCGCAACCTCGCCGGCTTCAACCGCAAGCTGGCCGATGCGCGCGCTGCCGGCGCGCCGCTCAAGGATCCCTTCTGGAAGGCTGAAGCGGGCGGTGAAGCGGCGGAGTTGCAGCCTTTGCCCTATGTGGTGCTCATCGTCGACGAGCTCGCCGACCTCATGATGGTGGTCGGCAAGAAGGTCGAGGAATTGATCACGCGGCTCGCGCAGAAGGCGCGCGCCGCCGGCGTGCACCTCGTGCTCGCCACGCAGCGGCCCTCGGTCGACGTCATCACCGGCCTGATCAAGGCCAACATCCCGACCCGGATCGCGTTCCAGGTCTCCTCGCGCGTCGACTCGCGCACGATCCTCGACGGCATGGGCGCCGAGGCTTTGCTCGGCCACGGCGACATGCTCTACCAGCCGCCGGGCGGCGGCGTGCCGACCCGCATCCACGGCGCGTTCGTCTCCGACGCCGAGGTGCACAAGGTCGTCGAGCACCTCAAGCGCAGCGGCGCGCCGACCTACCTCGAGGAGGTGCTCGCCGGACCGGGCGAGGGCGGGCCTTCGATTCCTGGCTTGCCGGGCGAGGCGAGTGGCGATGACGCGGGCGAGCAGGATGCGCTGTACGACCAGGCGGTGCGCATCGTCACCGAGAGCCGCAAGGCCTCGATCTCGGGCGTGCAGCGCCGGCTCAAGATCGGCTACAACCGCGCGGCGCGGATGATCGAGGAGATGGAAGCGGCCGGCATCGTCGGTCCGCTGCAGAGCAACGGCATGCGCGAGGTCCTCGCGCCGCCACCGCCGGGTGGATCGTGAGCAGTCTGTTGCGTCCCGCCCAGGCTTTGGTCATCGCGCTCTCCGCGAGCGTCGTCACGGCGTCCGTAGCGGCCGCCGCACCCGCACTCGACGGCGTCGCGAGGCTCGAGCGCATGCTCGCCGAGGCGCGCACGGTGCAGGCAGCGTTCGAGCAGGTGCTGCTCGGCAAAGATCTGGTGGTGACCAAGGAGTCGCACGGTCGTTTCGCGCTCGCCAGACCCGGCAAGTTCCGCTGGGATTACGCGGCACCAAGCGCGCAGACGATCGTCAGCGATGGCCGCACGCTCTGGGTCTACGACCAGGAGCTCGCGCAGGTCACGGTCAAGCCACTCGATGGCGCATTGGCGAGCTCGCCGGCAGCGCTGCTCGGCGGCCACGGCAAGCTGAGCGACAACTTCACCATCACCGATGTCGGCATCGATGGCGGTCTGTACTGGCTCGAGCTCGTGCCGAAGGTCGACGATTCCGAGTTCGATCAGGTACGGCTCGGGCTCGGCCCGAAGTTCATCGAGGTCATGGAGCTGACCGACGCGTTCGACCAGCGCACGCGCATCACGCTGCGCGACACCAGATTGAACGCCGCGCTGCCCAAGGGCACCTTCGAGTTTGTGCCGCCGGCGGGCGCCGACGTCGTCGGCGACGAAGCCGCGGCGCGGTGAGCAGGCCGTGAGCGCCGACCCGGCGACGCCAACGCTGCGTTGGCACGCAGCATGGCGCGCCATCGGTTGGGTGCTGCTGGTCGTGGTCGTCGCTGCAAGCCTCCTGCCGTTACGCCAGCGGGCGGGCCTAGCCGGTCTCGACAAGCTCGAGCACGTCATCGGTTACGCACTACTGATGTATTGGTTCGCGGCGCTGCATGCGCCGGCGCGGCGGCCGTGGATCGCGTTGGCGTTCATCGCGCTCGGCGCGGCGCTCGAGCTCGCGCAGGGCGCGACCGGCTGGCGCCGTGCGGAGGCCCTCGATCTCGTCGCCGACGCGCTCGGAGTCGCCAGCGGTTGGGTGCTGGTGCGGCTCATCGGCGTGGCACCGTTCCGCTGT
>JANNEA010000036.1:0-5162 GCA_031388175.1 Gammaproteobacteria bacterium | reverse complement strand
CGCTCGCGCTCCTCGCGCTGCTGCCGGTGGTGCTCGCGCTGGGCTTCGCCTGGCTGCACGCCCGCATGCCGCTCGCGGCCTTCAAGCGCCATGCCCTGCCGCTCGGCGCACTTGATGCGGCCGTCGCACTGTTCGTCGCCTACATGCTCGGCGTGGCCATGCTCGACCACGCGCTTGCCGCGAAGGACTATTCCGCGGCCTATTCCGACTGCCACAAGGTCTGGGCCACGCGCGGGTTGGTGGCACCCGGCCTCACCAAGGACGCGAACGCCGGCAACTCGCCCGCCACGATCACCAACGCCTTCGCCCACGGCGCGCCGGGTGTGGAAGTGGATGTGTACTACGACCCCGCGCTCGCCGACTTCGTGGTCTCGCACGACTTCCCGTACGTGAAGAAGGACGGCGCACTGCTGACGCTTGAGCCGCTTCTTGCTCAGACCGACCCTGCCAAGCACTATTGGCTCGACTTCAAGCGCCATGGGCAGCTCACGCGCGCGCAGGCCGAGGCCGCCGCCACGCGCCTCGCTGCGATTGCGGCCAAGACCGGGGTCGCCCCCGCGCGCCTCTGGATTGAGGGCACCGAGCCCTTCAACCTCATGCCCTTCGTGCATGCGGGATTCAGCGTCATCTTCGACGTGCACCCGCCGCGGGACGACCACGTCCTAACGCCCGTCGTCACCGAGCTGCATAAGGCGGTGTATCTGCTGGGTGGATTCACCGTGATGGGCATGAACTACGGGACCGAGGCGGCCCCGATCTACGGCCCGGTGGCCCGCCAACATTTGGGTGGGATTCCGGTATTTCTTTACCACGTACCCACCGATCGGGACCTGCTCGCGCGTGTCGTCGACATCCCCGAGGTGCGGATACTGATGGCCAGCGATCACAGCGCGAACGTCTACGACATAAACGCCTGCGAAGTCACCACGCAAGGCGTTCGCTGAGGTCCAGGCAACGCCATGCTGATGAAGACGAAGTCCGCTCTCCCGCCGACGGCCCCGAGCCAAGCCTCGTGGACCACCGAAGTGCGTGAGAGCGATCGCCTCGTGCTAGTGACCACCCAGGGCAAATTCACGTTCACCAGCCTGACCACGATGATGGAGGAGGTCCATGAACGTGGCCTCGAGCTCGAAATCACGCGCTTCGTATTCGATGACCGACTGATTCGGCTGCGGCTCACGACTTCCGAAATCTACTCGCTGCCGGACGCGCTCGAACGGCTCGGCTGGCACCGTGGCATGCGCGTCGCGGCGGTCATCCCAAGTAA
The DNA here is from genome assembly GCA_031388175.1 of Gammaproteobacteria bacterium. Classification (GTDB taxonomy): domain Bacteria; phylum Pseudomonadota; class Gammaproteobacteria; order Natronospirales; family JANNEA01; genus JANNEA01. The sequence continues at coordinate 3,895 of JANNEA010000036.1, read as the reverse complement.
TTCTGGCGGCGCCGATGATTACAAGTTCTTCCACAGCCTCGCGACCGGCAGGGCCTTCGCCTATGGCCTGTTCGCCGAGCTCGACCCCGCAATCGCCTGGGCCGTCGCGGCGGAATGAACCCGGCTCAAGCGTAGCGCGTGGGATCCGGGATGCCGGCCGCCGCGAAGCCTTCCTTGCGGAAGCGGCAGGAATCGCAGGCGCCGCAGGCGCGGCCCTCGCTGTCGGCCTGGTAGCAACTCACCGTCATCGCGTAGTCGACACCCTGCGTCGAGCCGAGCCGCACGATCTCGTGCTTGGCCAGCGCGATCAGCGGCGTGTGCACCGCGAAGCGTCCGCCCTCTGCGCCGGCGCGAGTGGCGAGGCTCGCGAGCTCGGCGAACTTGGCGATGAATTCCGGCCGGCAATCGGGATAGCCGGAGTAGTCCACCGCGTTCACCCCGATGTAGAGGTCGCGGGCGCCCAGCACTTCGGCCCAGCCGAGCGCGATTGCCAGGAACACGGTGTTGCGCGCCGGGACGTAGGTAACTGGGATGACATCGTCAGTGCGGGCCGCAACCGAGCGCTGGGGGACCGCGATCGCGTCGTCGGTGAGCGCACTGCCGCCGATGGTGCGCAGGTCGAGCGTGACTACCTTGTGGGCGAAGGCGCCGAGCGCCTTCGCCACGCGCGCGGCGGCATCCAACTCAGAACGGTGACGCTGCCCGTAGTCGAACGACAGCGCGAAGCATTCGAAGCCGTCGCGGCGCGCGACGGCGAGCGCGGTGGCCGAATCGAGGCCGCCCGAGAGCAGCACGACGGCGCGAGGTGTCAGCTTCGCGTCAGCGGCCACGCGCATCACCCCACAGGACCTTGTGCAGCTGCAACTGGAAGCGCACCGGCAGCTTGTCGGCCAGAATCCAGTCGGCGAGCGAGCGCGCCTCGAGCTGGCCGAACACCGGTGAGAAAAGCACCGGGCAGCGTTCAACCAAGCCTTCGCGCGCGATGAGCGCCACCGCCCAGTCGTAGTCGGCGCGGTCGCAGAGCACGAACTTGAGCTGGTCGTGGGGGGTGAGCTTGGGCAGCAGTTGCAGCAGGTTGCGCGCGGATTCGCCGGACCTGGGCGTCTTCACGTCCACGACCCGCGACACTCGCGGGTCGACCTTGGTCCAGTCGATCGCACCGCTGGTCTCGAGCGACACCGCATGGCCGGCGTCGCAGAGCCGGGTCAGCAGCGTCAGGCAGTTGGGCTGCGCCAGCGGCTCGCCGCCGGTCACGCACACGCGCGTGGCGCCGGTCGCAGCGACCACGCGCATGACGTCGGCGATGGTGCGCCACTCGCCGCCGTAGAACGCATAGGCGGTGTCGCAGTAGCCGCAACGCAGCGGGCAGCCGGTGAGGCGCACGAACGCGGTGGGCCAGCCGACCGCGTCGGCTTCGCCCTGCAGCGAGTGGAAGATCTCGGTGACGCGCAGCCGTTCGGCTGCGGGCAGTTCGTCGCGCTTCACTTCTTCGTTTCGGACAACTGCTTCAGCCGCGCCAGCGCGCGCTTGGCGGCGTCGCTCTCCGGGTATTGCTCGGTCACGGTGGCGAAAGCCTTGCGCGCGGCCTCGACGTCGCCGAGCTCATGCTGGCAGTAGCCGACCTTGAGCCAGGCATCGGCCAGTTTGTTCGAATCCGGATAGTCCTTGACCAGCTTGTTGAACTCAGCCAGCGCCTGCTTGAAGCCCTTGGTCACGTACCAGGTCTCGGCCAGCCAGTACTGCGCGTTGTCGCGCAGCGCGCCCTTTGGATAATTCTTGAGCATCGCGGCGAAACCGCCGCGCGCCTGCTCGTAACGCGACTGCTTCAGCAACTCGAAGGCCGCGTCGTAGGCGCCCTGCTCTCCGTTGCCGGCCGCCGCCACGCCCGCCACCGCGGTCGCGGTGGCACCCGCCTCGACCGCACGCAGGCGGCCGTCGAGGTCCACGAACAATTGCTTGCTGCGATCGGCGCTGCCAGTGGCAGCGTGCTCGACCTTCTCAAGCTGGCCGCGGAGCTCGGCCACCTCGGCGCGCAAGCCGTCGACCTGCTGCGAGATCTCGAGCAGGCTCTGGTTGTTCACCACGCGCTCGATCTTCGCCAGCCGCTCCTCGAAGGTCGCGAGTTGGGCGTTGATCGGATCGTCGGGCTTGACGAAGCTGGTCGGGCAACCGCCGACCAGGGCAGCGGTCGCGGCCAACGCCGAAGCGGTGAGCGCGCGCCGCAGCGGCATCACTTGGAGTAGACCAGCTCGACGCGTCGGTTCTGCGACCAGGCCGAGTCGTCGTGACCGGCGGCGACCGGGCGCTCCTCACCATAGCTCACCGGCTGCAGCTGCGCAGACTCCACACCCTGGAACAACAGCACGCGGCGCACGGCCTGCGCCCGGCGGTCGCCGAGCCCGATGTTGTACTCGCGCGTGCCGCGCTCGTCGGCGTGGCCCTCGAGCCGCGCCTTGTAGCCCGGGTTCTGCACCAGGAAGTTGGCGTGCGCCTGGAGCATCTCGAGCATGTCACTGCGGATCTCGCTGCGATCGAAATCGAAGTACACGATCCGCTTCGCCAACAGGCCGCTCTGCGCCTCGAGCGCTGCCTGCGCCTCAGCCGCGGACATGGTGGGTGCGGCCAACGCGCTGGTCTGCGCCGGGGTCGCCGCCACAGCAGATGGCGACGGCACGGCGACGGTCGCCTCGGCGGCATCAGGCTGCACCACACCCTTGGGGGTGCATGCCGACAACGTGAGCGCGGCGATCGCGAGGATGCTCGCCTTGGACAGGGAACGGGACAGCGTCATCTGAGGCCTCTCAACGGGTTTCAAAAGAGTGTTTCTGGGCGGTTTCTGGGGGCGGAGGATATCAGTTGCGGGCCGGGGGATACGGCGACCATGCCGGCTCGCGCACGTCGCCGACCGTCAGCGCCAGGCGCTGGCGCACACGGCCGTCGACCGACACGGCTGAGAGGATGCCCCGGTCGTTATGCTCGGTCGCGTACAGGATCATGCTGCTGTTGGGCGCGAAGGACGGTGATTCATCGAGCCTTCCCTCCGTCAACACCCGCAAAGACCCCGACTCCAGGTCCAGCAGTGCGACCCGGAACTTGTCGTCCTCGCGCGTGATCAACGCGAGCGAGCGGCCATCGGGCGCGACCACCGGCCGCGCGTTCCACTCGCCCTCGAAGCTCAGGCGCCGCGTGCCCTGGCCGTCGGCATCCACGGTGTAGACCTGCGGCGCGCCGCCGCGATCCGAGGTGAACGCCAGGCGCCGGCCGTCGGGGAACCATGACGGCTCGGTGTCGATGGCGGGGCTGGCGGTGAGGCGCGTGAGCTTCTTGCTGCGCAGCTCGAGGATGTAGATGTCAGGGTTGCCCTCAGAGCTCGACAGCGTGAGCGCGAGCTTGGTGCCATCGGGCGACCAGGCCGGCGCGCCGTTGATGCCGCTGCGCTGCGAGACGATCTCGCGTTTGCCGCTGGCGACTTCCTGCACGAACACCTGCGGGAACTTGCTCTCGAATGAGACGTAGGCGAGCTTGCGACCGTCCGGTGACCAGCTCGGTGACATCAACGGCTGGAGCGAGGTCACGACATCCATCTCGTTCTCACCATCGGAGTCGGCGACCATCAGCCGGTAGCGGGGCGTGCCCTTGTCGCGGATCTCGGTGATGTAGGCGATGCGGGTCGAGAACGCCCCCGGCTGACCGGTGAGCTTCTCGTAGACCATGTCGGCGATGCGATGACCGGCACGCCGCAGCTGGTCGGCCGGCACCGGGATGCTGTAGCCGAGCTGTTGGCTGCCGCGCAGCACATCGAACAGCTGGAAGCGGATGAAATAGGCACCGCCCTTCTCGGTGTTGTTGCGCCCGACGCGTCCGACCACCACGTAGTCGATGCCCTCGGTGCGCA
>JANNEA010000016.1:0-6283 GCA_031388175.1 Gammaproteobacteria bacterium | reverse complement strand
GCGCTGCCGCTGCATCCGCGGCTGGCGCACATGTGCCTGCGTGGCCGCGAGCTCGGCTTCGCCACGCTCGCCTGCGAGGTCGCCGCGATCCTGGCTGACCGCGATCCGATCCGCACCGCGCGCGACGCTCCCGACGCCGATCTGCGGTTGCGCGTGGCCTGCCTGCGCGACCGCGCCTTGAGCGGCCATCCGCTGCCGCCGGGCGCGCGCATCGACGAGGGTCGGCGGCATCAGGCGCGGCAGGCGGCCCGCGATCTGCAGCAACGCCTGGGCCGTGCCGATGCGCGGGCGTTGCGCGCGACCACCGCCGAGGGCATGCGCGATGACCTCGACGCGACCGGGCTGATAATCGCGCTCGCCTATCCGGATCGCATCGCTCAGCACATGGGTGAAGGTCGCGGCGGCAGCCGCTATCGCTTGTGCAACGGCCGCGGCGCGTCGTTCGGCCAGGCCGATGCGCTGGCACAGCAGCCCTGGCTCGCGATCGCCGCGCTCGATGGCGCGAGCGCCGATGGCCGCATCTACCTCGCGGCACCGGTCGAACAGGCCGAGATCGAACGCGACTTCGTCGATCAGATCGACGCGGTCGAGATCGGCGGCTGGGATGATGATGTCGGCGCGGTGGTCGCGCGCAGCGAGCGGCGTCTCGGCGCGCTGGTGTTGGAGTCGCGCGAGCGGCGGGACATCCCGACCGAAGCCGCGGTTGCGGGCATGCTGGAGGGAATCCGCAAGCGCGGGCTTGGCGTGCTGCCCTGGACCGATGCGCTGCAGGTCTGGCGTCGACGCGTGGCGTTGCTGCGCCGGCTCGATGCCTCACCGAGTGGCGAGGAGTGGCCCGAGCTCAGCGAGGAGACGCTGCTGGCCACGCTGGAGACCTGGCTCGCGCCATTCCTCGACGGCCGCACGCGGCTGGCGCACCTTGCCGCGCTGCCGCTGGGCGATGCGCTGCGCGGGCTGCTCTCGCATCAGCAACAGCGAGCACTCGATGACCTGGCGCCGACGCTTTGGAAGGTGCCGTCGGGATCGGTGCTGCCGATCGATTATTCCGGTGATGAACCGAAGCTCGCGGTCCGCTTGCAGGAGATGTTCGGCGCGACGATCACGCCGACGATCGCGCGCGGCCGGCAGCCGCTCACCCTCGAACTGCTGTCGCCGGCGCACCGGCCGGTGCAGGTCACGCGCGATCTGGTCGGGTTCTGGCGCGGGTCCTACCTCGAGGTGCGCAAGGATCTGCGCGGGCGTTATCCCAAGCACCACTGGCCGGATGACCCGACCACCGCCGTGCCGACCGCCAAGGCCAAGCGTCGCAAGTGACCCGGCTCAACACCTGCGAATAGGACGCGTGATAGATTCCCTGCCCCGCAGCAGTTCGCCCTCGCCTCGGAGCCGACCATGCCCGAACGCCATCTCCTCGATTACTTCTCCCTCATCATCCTGTTCTTCGGGCTGACGATGGTCGTGATGGCCTTCATGTGGTTGCACGAGTACCCGACGCGCATCGCGGCCGAGCACAACCACGGCAAGGCCAAGAAGGTGATCGGCGTGACCAATGCCGCCGAGTTCATCCAGGTCGAGAACGCGTTCGCTGCGGCGCTCGACACCAAGCTGGCGCTCGAGATGCCGCGCGTCGGCTCGGCGATGAAGTAGACACGCGGGAGCGACGGTCGGCACGATGCCTGCCGTCGCGCCCGGTTCTTCGACGATGAGCTCGCCTTACCCGCACCTGTTCGCGCCGCTCGACCTCGGCTTCACCACGCTTCCCAATCGCATCCTGATGGGCTCGATGCACACGGGCCTGGAGGATCGCGCGCGCGATTTCGACCGCTTGGCGGCCTACCTCGCGGCGCGCGCCCGCGGTGGTGCGGGTCTCATCGTCACCGGCGGCTTCGGCCCCAACCGGCGTGGCGCTGGCGCCTGGGGCATGGGCAAGTTGAGCTCGCGCGGGGAGTTGCCGCGCCATCGCAAGGTCACCCGCGCGGTGCACGACGAAGGCGGGCGCGTCTGCCTGCAGATCCTCCATACCGGTCGCTACGCCTACCACCCATTCGCGGTCGCGCCCTCGCGCCTGAAGGCGCCGATCAACCCGTTCACGCCGTGGGCGCTCTCCGGCTCGGGCGTGGAGCGCCAAATCGACGACTTCGTGGCCTGTGCCGCGCTCGCGCGCGAAGCGGGGTACGACGGCGTCGAGATCATGGGCAGCGAGGGTTACTTCATCAACCAGTTCCTGACGCTGCGCACCAACCGGCGCACCGATCGCTGGGGCGGTGCGTTCGAGAACCGGATGCGCTTGCCGGTGGAGATCGTGCGGCGCACGCGCGCGGCGCTCGGGCGCGACGCGATCATCATCTACCGGCTGTCGATGCTCGACCTGGTCGAGGACGGCCAGTCGTGGGAGGAGGTCGAGCAGCTGGGGAAGGCGGTGGCGTCTGCCGGCGCCACGCTCATCAACACCGGCATCGGCTGGCATGAATCACGCGTGCCGACGATCGCGACCCCAGTGCCCAGAGGCGCGTTCACCTGGGTCACGCGGCGCCTGCGCGACGCGGTTGCCGTGCCGCTCATCACCACCAACCGCATCAACATGCCCGCGGACGCCGAGCGGATCCTTGCTGCCGGTGATGCCGACATGGTCTCGATGGCGCGGCCGATGCTCGCCGATCCGGACTGGGCCCTGAAGGCGCGCGCCGGCACGCCTGAACGCATCAACACCTGCATCGCCTGCAACCAGGCCTGCCTCGACGCGATCTTCGAGCAGCGCACCGCGTCCTGCCTGGTGAACCCGCGCGCCGCGCGCGAGACCGAACTGGTGCTGACGAAGGCCGCGACGCCGAAGCGCAGCGCGGGGGTCGGCGCCGGCCCCGCGGGGCGCGCCGCCGCCTGTGCGGCCGCCGAGCGTGGCCACGCGGTCACGCTGTTCGAGGCGGATGCCGCGATCGGCGGCCAGTTCAACATCGCCAAACGCATCCCGGGCAAGGCCGAGTTCGAAGAGACGCTGCGCTACTTCCGCGTGCGGCTCGCGGAGCTCGGCGTGGTGGTGAAGCTCAACACCATGGCCGATGTCGCGCTGCTGCGTGCCGGCGGCTTCGACGACGTGGTGCTGGCGGCGGGCGTGCTGCCGCGCACACCGGCCATCCCCGGTGTCGAGCAGCCCTTGGTGCGCTCGTATCTTGAGGTGCTGCGCGATGGCGCGCCAGTCGGGAAGCGCGTCGCGATCCTCGGTGCCGGCGGCATCGGCTTCGACTGCGCGGTCTTCCTCACGCACGACGCGGCCGAAGCGCAGGACCCGGTCGCGTTCGCGCGCAGCTGGGGCATAGATCGCGAGTACCACACGCGCGGGGGGCTTGGCGCGGCCGTGGTACCTCAGGCGGAGCGTGAGGTCTGGCTGCTGCAACGCAAGGCGAGCAAGCCGGGCGCGGGTCTCGGTAAGACCACCGGTTGGATCCATCGCAGCGCGCTCAAGCGGCGCGGGGTGCACATGCTCGCGGGCGTTGGCTACGAGCGCATCGACGCGACCGGCATCCACATCACGCATGCGGGACGCGCGCAGCACCTGGCCGTGGACACGATTGTGCTCTGCACCGGACAGGACCCGCGCCTGGACTTGTTCCAACCGCTGGTGGCGGCCGGGATGCGCGTGCATCCGATCGGCGGTGCTGCACTGGCCGCGGAACTCGATGCTGAACGCGCGATCCGCGAAGGCACGGAACTCGCCACACGGCTGTGAGGCGCTGTCGCGAGGCCGGGTATACTGCCGACCGCACAGCCCCCCCCCGCAGCCCGAGCCTGGAGCTCAATGATGAACCCCATGATCCGCCTTGCCGTGAGTACAGCCCTCGGAATCGCGCTCGCCTCCTGCGGCGGTGGCGGCGGGGGCGGGGGCGGCGGCCCGATCTGCACGGTCGCAGCGGGCGGCGGCACAATCGCGGTCAGCGGCTTGGCGCAGTTCCAGCGTGTCGGCCACACGGCCGGCCATGCGCTCAACTACGCCGGCATCACGGCCATGCCGGTCCGTGGCGCGACGGTGGAGGTCCGCCGCGGCACCGCCACCAACACCTGCGTTGCCGGCACGATCCTCGGCACCGACACGACCGACGCGGCCGGCAACTACTCGATCAACGTGACCCAGAACGAGGATGCCAAGGTCTGCGTCCGCGCCGAGCTGTTGCAGGCCGGCGGACCCACCTGGAACGTGCAGGTCGTGGACAACACCAGCGCCAGCGCGGTCTATGTGCTCGAGACTGCGGCGTTCTGCTCGGGCACCACGCCGCTGACGCAGAACCTCACCGCGGCCACTGGCTGGGGCACCACCAGCTATACCGGCCCTCGTGCTGCGGCACCGTTCGCGATCCTCGACTCGATCTACCAGGCGATCCAGAAGATCCTGACGGTCGAGCCGACGGCGGTCTTCGCCACGCTCGACCTCAACTGGAGCGTCAACAACACGAACGCCGGCAGTGGCACACCTTCGGACCTCGCGGCCGGGCGCATCGGCACCAGCTTCTACTCGAGCGGCGAGATCTACATCCTCGGCGATGACAACAACGACACCGACGAGTTTGACGACCACGTGATCATCCACGAGTACGGTCACTACGTGGAAGACAACCTCTCGCGCAGCGACTCGATCGGCGGCTCGCACTCGGGCGGCGACCTGCTCGACGCGCGCGTGGCCTACGGCGAGGGCTTCGGCAACGCCTGGTCCGGCATCGTCACCGACAACCCGGTCTACGAGGATTCCTTCGGTCCGCAGCAGGGCCAGGGCTTCGACATCAACGTCGAGAGCGACACGGTGACCGCCGGCCAGACCGGCTGGTTCAGCGAGACCAATGTCCAAGCCGTGATCTACGACCTCTACGACACCACCAACGAAGCCGGCGGCTCGGGCGACACGAGCACGATTGGTCTGGCGGCGCTGTGGAACACCTGGCGGAACCTGCAGAGCGTCACACCGACGCTGACCACGATCTTCTCGTTGCTCGATGGCGCGCGTACCTCGGCGGGCGGCTCGGTAGCGTTCATCAACGCGCTGGCAGTGGCCAACGGCATCGCCGGTACCGACGCGCTCGGCAGCGGTGAGACCAACGCCGGCGGCAGCGGCAACACTGCGGCATTGCCGCTGTACACGGCCTATACCGTGGGCGGCGGTTCGGTGCCGATCTGCGTGACCAACAACGATGGCACCTACAACGCGCTGGGCAACCGGCGCTTCCTCAACTTCGCCGTCGGCTCAGCCAATCGCACTTTCAGCGTCACGGCACCTGCCGGCACCGATGTCGATGCGGTGCTGTACAACGCCGGCGCCATCGTCGGTGCGGCTCACCAGGCTTCAGGCAACGAGAGCTGGGCGATAAACCCGCTCGCGGCCGGCACCTACGTGCTCGAGGTCTACGCCTGCGAGAACGTGTTCCCGGGTCAATGCGCCGGCAACGGCACGACCAACACGCCAGGCAACCGCTGCCTGACCGTCAGCATCAATTGAGGACTCAACGATGATCCTTCGCACTGCATTCATCGCCATCAGCCTGCTCGCAGGCATCGCTGCCGCAGGCAGCAGTCCGGGCAAGCCCGGCGCACCGGTCGACATCGGCTACACGGTGATCGGCACGCCACGCGCCGGTCAGCCGATCGAGGTCGAGCTGACCTTCACCATGAAGGGCACGGTCGATGAGATGCGCCTCGACTACGGCACCAGCGAAGCGCTCACGCTCGATCGCGACACGCCGAAGAGCCTGGCGCTCATCGCGCAGAAGGGCGGGGTCCCGGCGGTGCAACGGGTGCGGGTGCAGCCACAAGCCGACGGCCTGCATTACCTCAAGGTCCGCGTGGTCACAGTCGCCAACGGCAACACGCGCATGCGCGGCGTGGCGATCCCGATCAGCGTCGGCAAGTACGACGAGCGGGCGCATCTCAAGCAGAACGGCACGCTGGTCGAGGGCGTGGGTGGCGAGCGCGCGATCGTGATGCGCGCCGCCGAAGGCAAATAGCCGCTCGAGCGGTGCTAGCCGAAGGCTGACCCGAACCGCGCCAGGCATTCCCGCGCGGTGACCGCGTGGGTCGTGAGCTTCCCGCCGACAATGCTGATGATCCGCGGTCGTTCCGCGCGGTCGCCATGCAGCAGCGTCTCGCGGCTACGCGCGTTGTAGCCGCTGTCGGCCGCGGGCAGCACGCGCAGCCCGGCCCAGGCCTGCTGCACCTCCAAGCCGCCATCGTTCGCCCAGCCCGGGAAGTGCGCAGCGACCGCCTCCAGCAGGTACTCGCGTTCCGCCGCGCTCGGCACCACGCG
>JANNEA010000015.1:0-6917 GCA_031388175.1 Gammaproteobacteria bacterium | reverse complement strand
TCTGCGTGCTGGAGAAGGCGGCGGCCGTGGGTGCGCAAGCGCTGTCCGGCTGTGTGCTGCAGGTGGATGCGCTCGACGCGCTGCTGCCGGGTTGGCGCGAGCGCTTCAGCGCGGACCCGTCCGTGATCTGCGTGCCGGCGACGAGCGACGCCTTCCACTTGCTCACGCGCGGCAGACGCATCCGCCTGCCCACGCCGCCGCAGATGCACAACCGCGGCAATGCGATCGTCGCCCTGACCCAGCTGCTCGCCTTCCTCGGCCGCGAAGCCGAAGCGCTCGGCGTCGAGATCTTCGCTGGCTTCGCCGGCGCCGCGGCGCTCTACGCGAACGAGGATTCGGCCGACGGCGCCCGCGTCGTCGGCGTGCGTTGCGGCGACATGGGTATGTTGCACGATGGCAGTCCAGGCCCGAACTTCGCCGCGGGCGTGGACATCCACGCCGCGTGCACCATCGTCGCCGAAGGCTGCCGTGGCTCGATCGCGAAGCAGTTGATCGCCAGGTTCGCGCTGGACAGCGGCAAGCAGCCGCAGACCTACGGCCTCGGCTTCAAGGAACTGTGGCGCCTGCCGCCCGGCCGCGTGCAGCCCGGGCGCATCGAGCATTCGATCGGCTGGCCGCTCGACAGCGGCACCTACGGCGGCTCCTTCACCTACCACCTGTCCGAAGACCGCGTGTACATCGGGTTCGTGGTCGGGCTCGACTACTCGGACGCTTCGCTCGCGCCGTTCGATGCGTTCCAGCAGTGGAAGCACCATCCATCGATGCAGGCGCTGCTCGAGGGTGGCGAACTGCTGGCCGGCGGCGCGCGCACGCTGATCGAAGGCGGCTGGCAATCCATGCCGAAGTTCGAGATGCCCGGCGCGCTGCTGGTCGGCGATTCGGCGGGCACGCTCGACGCCCCCAAGATCAAGGGTGTGCACATGGCGATCCGCTGCGGGATGGAGGCTGCCGAGCATCTGGCCGCGAACGCGCTCGCTGCTGCAGGATTCGACGCCCGCTGGCGCGCGACCCCCTGGGCGCGGGGTCTATATAAGGTGCGCAACATCCGGCCCGGCTTCCGCTTCGGGCTGTGGCTCGGGCTGCTGAATGCCGCCTGGGAGACCATCACCTTCGGCCTCTCGCCCTGGACGCTCGGGCACCACGCCGACCACGCCGCGCTGCGTCGGCTCGACGACGAACCCACGCCGCAGACGCGCGGCTGGGGCCCGCGCACGCTAGCCCCACGCGACCGCCTGGCCTCGGTCTACTTCGCCCAGACCGCGCACGATGAGGCCCAGCCGGTGCACCTCAAGGTGCGCGACACCTCGATCTGCGCCACCACCTGCGCGACCGAGTTCGGCAACCCCTGCACCCGCTTCTGTCCCGCCCAGGTCTACGAGATGGTCAACGACGGTGCCGGCGGCAAGAAGCTGCAGATCAACGCCGCGAACTGTGTGCACTGCAAAGCCTGCGACATCAAGGACCCGTACCAGATCATCGATTGGGTGCCGCCCGAAGGCGGTTCCGGTCCGAACTACGGCAAGCTTTGAGTAGAATCGCGCCTCCTGCAACACCCCCTACTTTGAGACGAGCGCGTTCATGAAGGTCCTGGTCTGCATCAAGCGCGTCGTGGACTACAGCGTCCGCGTCCAGCTCAAGCGTGATTCCTCCGGCGTCGAGCTCGCCGGCGTGAAGATGAGCATCAATCCTTTCGACGAGATCGCGCTCGAGGAAGCGCTGCGGCTGCGCGAGCGGGGCTTGGCCACCGAGGTCGTGGTCTGCACCATCGGCGGCAACGAGACTCAGGCCCAGCTGCGCACTGCGCTCGCCATGGGCGCCGACCGCGCGATCCAGATCGACCCGGGCGCTGGTGTCCATCCATCCAACGAAGTACAACCGCTGTTCGCGGCCAAGCTGCTGCACGCGCTTGTCGCGCGCGAAGCGCCCGCCCTCGTCCTCCTGGGCAAGCAGGCCATCGACGATGACTGCAACCAGACCGGCCAGATGCTGGCCGCGCTCTGGGACCGGCCACAGGTCACCTTCGTGTCCCGGCTCGAGATCACCGGTGTCACGCCCGTGGCGGTCTTGAGGGGCACGCGCGAGGTGGACGCCGGGCTCGAGACGCTCGAGGTCGACTTGCCCGCGGTCGTCACCACCGACCTGCGATTGAACGAGCCGCGCTTCGTGAAGATGCCGGACATCATGAAGGCCAAGTCGAAGCCACTCGAGGTCCGGCCCGCCGCCTCGCTCGGCGTGACCGCGCCGCCCGCGCTCGAGACGATTGCCTACGCCGTGCCGCCCAAGCGCAGTGGTGGCCGCAAGGTCGCCGATGTCGCGGAGTTGGTGCAGGCGCTGAAGGACCGCGGGGCCCTCCAATGAGGGCGATCACATGAGCAAAGTCCTGCTCATCGCCGAGCACGCCGCAGGCTCGCTCAACCCCGCGACCGCGCGCGCGCTGACCGCCGCGATCGAGATCGGCCCGGTCACCGTCGCGGTGTTCGCCGCGGATCCCGGCGACTCGTCCCATGGAGTGGCCGCGGCAGCCGCGACGCTCAAGGGCGTCGCCGAGGTCGTGACGATCGGCGGCAGCCAGTTCGCCCACGCGCTCGCCGCGACGCTGGCGCCGGAGGTCGTGGCGCTGGCCAAGGCCGGCGGCTACAGCCACGTGCTCGCGCCTTCCACCACCTTCGGCAAGGACCTTGTTCCTCGAGTGGCGGCGCTGGCGGGCGCCCCGCAGGTCAGCGACCTGATGAAAGTCATCGATGCACGGACCTTCCAGCGGCCGATCTACGCCGGCAACGTGATCGTCACGGTGCAGGTGCCGGACGGGACCACCGTGTTCGCCACCGTGCGCGGCGCCTCGTTCGCCGCCGCCGCGGGTGGCGCACCGGCCGCGCCGATCCGCGCGCAGGCGCCTACCTACCCCGCGCCAGCGCACACCCGCTTCATCGGCCTCGAAGGCGCGAGCACCGACCGCCCTGACCTGCAATCCGCCAGCCGCGTCGTGTCCGGCGGCCGCGGCGTGGGCTCGAAGGAGAACTTCGCGGTGATCTACCGCATCGCTGAGGTGCTCGGCGCCGCGGTCGGCGCCTCGCGCGCCGCGGTCGACGCCGGCTTCGTGCCGAACGACCTGCAAGTGGGGCAGACCGGCAAGATCATCGCGCCCGACTTGTACCTCGCGGTCGGCATCTCCGGCGCGATCCAGCACGTCACCGGCATCAAGGACGCGCGCACCATCGTCGCGATCAACAAGGATCCCGAGGCGCCGATCTTCGAGGTCGCCGACCTCGGCCTGGTGGGCGACCTGTTCGTGCTGCTGCCCGAGCTCGAACGGGCGCTCGCGTCGAAGTGAGCGGCAGCACGCCTCGATGAGCAACAGCCCGATCGGCGAACGCCTGTGGGCGCCGGGCGCGGAGCGCCAGGCGGCGAGCCGCATGTTCGAGTTCCTGGAGCTGGTGCGGCGCGACTACGAGCCCGCGCTCCACTCCTACCCCGCGCTCTACCAGTGGAGCATCGAGAACCCCGAACGCTTCTGGCCGGCGGTCTGGGCGTTCTGCGGCGTGCAGCACTCGCGCGGCTGGGACCGGGTGATGGCCGACGCGCCGCGCATGCCGGGCACCAGGTGGTTCGACGGCGCCCGGCTCAACTTCGCGCAGAACCTGCTGCGGCATCGCGACCACAAGGCGGCGCTCGTGTTCCGCGACGAACGCGGCAACCGCGAATCGCTGAGCTACGCCGAACTGCACGACCGAGTGGCGCGCTGTGCCGCCGGTCTCAGAGCCGCTGGCGTGGTCCAGGGCGATCGTGTCGTCGGTTTTCTGCCGAACCGGCCCGAGGCGGTGATCGCGATGCTGGCAACCACCAGCCTCGGCGCGGTCTGGTCGTCGTGCTCGCCGGACTTCGGGCAAGGCGGCGTGCTCGACCGCTTCGGCCAGATCGCGCCGAAGGTGCTGTTCACCTGCGACGGCTACCACTACGCCGGCAAGAGCGTCGACTCGATCGAGCGCATCAAGGGCGTGTTGGAGAAGTTGCCGTCGGTGCAGCGCACGGTGCTGGTGCCCTACCTGCACAAGAACCCCGACCCGGCGCGCCTGCCGCAGGGCGTGCTGTGGGGCGAGTTCCTCTTTGGAAAGATCGTCGGCAGGAGCGACGCGCAGAGCGCGTCGAGTGGTTCGCTCGAGTTCGCGCAGCTGCCCTTCGACCACCCGCTCTACGTCATGTACTCGTCGGGCACGACCGGCGTGCCGAAGTGCATCGTGCACGGCGCCGGCGGCACGCTGCTGCAGCACCTCAAGGAGCTGGTGCTGCACTCGGACCTCAAGCGCGACGACACGATCTTCTTCTTCACCACCTGCGGCTGGATGATGTGGAACTGGCTGGTGTCGAGCCTGAGCACAGGCGCCACGGTCGTGCTCTACGACGGCTCGCCCTTCCATCCCGGCCCGGAGACGCTGTGGCAGCTCGCCGCCGACGAGCGCGTCAGCGTGTTCGGCGTCAGCGCCAAGTACCTGGCCGCGCTGGAGAAGGCCGGCTACGCGCCGCGTACGCACCACGACCTGTCCGCGCTGCGCGCCCTGCTGTCCACCGGCTCGCCGCTGCTGCCCGAATCGTTCGACTTCGTCTACCAGGACGTGAAGGCCGACCTGCAGTTGTCGTCGATCTCCGGCGGCACCGACATCCTGTCCTGCTTCGCGCTCGGCAATCCGCTGCTGTCGGTGCACCGTGGCGAGATCCAATGCCGCGGTCTCGGCATGAAGGTCGAGGTCTGGGATGACGCCGGTCGGCCGGTGCGCGGTGAGCCCGGCGAGTTGGTCTGCACCGCGCCCTTCCCTTCGATGCCGCTCGGCTTCTGGGCCGATGCCGAGGGCGCTGCCTATCGTGCGGCCTACTTCGAACGCTTCCCTGGCGTCTGGCATCACGGCGATTGGGTCGAGCTCACCTGGCGCGACGGCCTGATCATCCACGGCCGTTCCGACGCAGTGCTCAACCCCGGTGGCGTGCGCATCGGCACCGCCGAGATCTACCGCCAGGTCGACACGCTGCCCGAGGTCATCGAGAGCATCGCGGTCGGCCAGGACTGGCAGGACGACGTGCGCGTGGTGCTGTTCGTCAAGCTGCGCGAGGGCGTGGCGCTCGACGAAGCGCTCGTCGCGCGCATCAAGCGCACGATCCGCGACGGCACCACGCCGCGCCACGTGCCGGCCAAGGTGCTCGCGGTGCCGGACATCCCACGCACCCTCTCCGGCAAGCTCACCGAGCTCGCCGTGCGCCACACGATCCACGGTCGTGCGGTGAAGAACCTCGACGCGCTCGCCAACCCCGGCGCGCTCGAGCATTTCCGCGACCGGCCTGAGCTCGGCGAGGACTGATGCGCCCCGCCGACGCGACCCGCGCCGCGCTCGCGGCCGAAGGCTCTGTGCCCGATGCGGCGCAGCTCGCCGCGCTGGTTCGGCTCGATGCGATAGCGGACGCTATCGACGCCGGCGTGACCTGGTCATATGGCGGCCTGCTCGGCCGTCTGCGCGACATGCTCGACGGCCCCGCCCGCCATCCCGCCGTGCGCGGCCTCTATCTGTGGGGCGGTGTCGGTCGCGGCAAGACGCTGCTGATGGACCAGTTCTACGGCGCGCTGCGCGAGCGCCGCAAGCTCAGGCTGCACTTCCACCGTTTCATGCGCGAGGTCCACGCCCAGCTCACGGCGCTCGGTGCGCGCCGCGACCCGCTCGATGCGGTCGCCGCCGGCCTCGCCGCGCGCGCCCGGGTGATCTGCTTCGACGAGTTCCACGTCGCCGACATCGCTGATGCGATGATCCTCGGTACGCTGTTCGAGAAGCTGTTCGACCGCGGCGTGACCCTGGTCGCGACCTCTAACCTCGCGCCCAGCGAGCTCTACCGCGGCGGTCTGCAGCGTGCGCGCTTCCTGCCGGCGATCGCGCTGCTCGAGCGCCACTGCGAAGTGCTCGCGGTCGATGGCGGCGCCGATTACCGCCTGCGCGCCCTGACCCGGGCCGAGCTCTTCCACTCCCCGCTCGGCGCCGAAGCGGACGCCGCGCTGACCCAGGCGTTCCACCTGATCGCGGGCGGCGAAGGTTCCCCGACCGGATCCATCGTGGTGGAGGGGCGGCCGATCCCGACCCGACGCCGTGCCGAGGGCATCGTCTGGTTCGGGTTTGACGCGCTCTGCGGTGGACCGCGCGCCGCCGCCGACTACATCGAGTTGGCCTGCGAACACCACACCGTCCTGGTCTCCGGCGTCCCGCTGTTCGACGCCGCACGCGAGGACGAAGCCCGCCGCTTCATCGCCCTGGTCGATGAGTTCTACGATCGTGCAGTGAAGCTCGTGCTGTCGGCGACGGTGCCGATCGGCGAGCTCTACTGCGGCGAGCTGCTCAGGTCGGAGTTCGAGCGGACGCGCAGCCGGTTGCTCGAGATGCAATCAGCCGAGTACCTCGCCCGCCCCCATCGACCCTAGTTCCACCGGCGCCCGGTCTGGGGTCTAATGCCGCCCATGCTCGAGACCGCCCTGATCGAATTCACCCTCATGCTGCCGCTGGCCCGCGCCGAGCTGCTCGCGCTAGGGCTGTTGGGCGCCCTGGGTCTCGGCTTGATCCTGCTGCTGCTGTCCCGGCCAGGGGTTGGGTGGTGGCGCAAGCGCGGCGCGGCCCATTGATGGGCATGCGTCGCCGGATCGCTGAAGGCATAGGCGAACGTCTGACGAATCTGGATTTCGACGGGTTCTTCGCAATAGATCGGCACGGGGTCCGGCAATTTGAATCCGAAGATCCGCAGGTCGTCGATGCCCATGATGTGATCGGCATGCGCGTGCGTCATCACGGCGGCGCGGATCAGCGTGGCGCGTTCGCGAATGAGTTGCATGCGAAGTTCCGGACCGGCGTCGATCACGAAATCACCGTCCGGTGCTCGAACCAGCGCACCGC
>JANNEA010000073.1:0-4946 GCA_031388175.1 Gammaproteobacteria bacterium | reverse complement strand
ATCACCAGCCGGCCATCGCGACCCGCGTCCTGACGCGTGATACGCCCGCGCAGCGAGGTGAGGTCGCCGGTGATCGCGCCGACCGAGTGCGCGGGGGCTTCGATCGCGAGGTTGACGATCGGTTCGAGCACGATCGGTCCGGCTTTGGTCACCGCGTCGAGCAGCGCCTTGCGGCCGGCGGTCTGGAACGCGACGTCCTTCGAATCGACCGAGTGCATCTTGCCGTCGTGGACCGTGACCTTGACGTCATGCAGCGGGTAGCCGGCGAGCGCGCCCTCGCTCAGCGCCTGGCGCACACCCTTCTCGACGCTGGCGATGAACTGCGATGAGATCACGCCACCCTTGACCGCGTCGGCGAACTCGAAGCCCGCGCCGCGCGCGCGCGGTTCGATCCGCAGCGACACCTCGCCGAATTGTCCGGCGCCGCCGGTCTGCTTCTTGTGCCGGTGGTGGCCTTCGGCGGCGTGCGCGATCGTCTCGCGGTAGGGGATGCGCGGTGGATGCGTGGTGACTTCGCAGTTGTGCTGGCGCTTGAGGCGCTCAAGGACTATCCGCAAGTGCAGTTCACCGAGGCCGTAGAGCACCGCCTCGCCCAGCGTCTGGTCGTGCTCGAGCCTGAGCGACGGGTCCTCGACCAGCAGCTTGTGCAGCGCGTCGGCGAGCTTCTGCTCGTCGCCGCGCCGCGCGGGTTCGAGCGCCAGGCCGAGCATCGCCGGATGGTCGCCGACCCGCGGCAGGTGGTGGTGGTCCTCGTCGTGCGAATCGTGCAGCACCGCGTCGACGAACAGTTCCTCGATCTTCGGCACTGCGACGATGTCGCCGGGGAAGGCTGCGGCGACCTCGACATGGTCCTTGCCCTGCAGCCGGTACAAGTGCGCGGATTTCACCGGCTTACGGCTGTCGCCGACGAACAGTGGCTGGTTCGGCTTGAGCGTGCCCTGGTGGACGCGCAGCACGCCGAGCTTGCCGATGTAGGGATCGATCGTGACCTTGAAGCAATGCGCCAGCACGTGCAGCGCCGGATCCGGGCGCACCTCGACGCGCTCGGCATCGGTGCCTTCGCCCTTCACGAACGGCGGCGGGTTCGCTTCGGTCGGGTTCGGGAACAGGCGGGCGATCAGGTCGAGCAGTTCGGTGACACCAGCGCCGGTGGTCGCCGAGGTGAAGCAGACCGGGATCACATGCGCCTCGCGCAGCGCTTTCTCGAACGGGTCGTGCAGCATCTCGGCGGTCACGCCGGCGGCGCCGTCGAGGTAGCGCGTCATCAACGCCTCGTCGACCTCGACCACCTGTTCGACGATCGCGCGATGTGCGTCGTTGACCGAACCGAGCGGCGTGGTCGGGCCCTCGGCGGTGAAGAAGCAATCCAACACCTTCGCGCCGCCGACCGTGGGCAGGTTCACTGGCAGGACCTCGCGGCCGAACTCGGTCTGCAGCGCCACCATCAGCGCCGGCAGGTTGGCGCCCGGCGCATCGATCTTGTTCACCACAATCACTCGGTCCAGCCCGCGCTCGGCGGCGAGCGCCATCATCCGCCGCGTGCCGAGTTCGATGCCGTCGGTGGCGCTGACCACGATCACCGCCGTCTCGACCGCCGCCAGCGGTCCCGCCGCGCGACCGAGCAGGTCGGGGTAGCCGGGCGTGTCGACGATGTGCACCGTGCAACCGCGGTGCGTCAGGTTGCAGACGCTCGCATCGAGCGAGTGGTGATGCTCCTTCTCCATCGGGTCGAAGTCCGAGACCGTGGTGCCGCGGACCAGGTCGCCCATGCTGCGGATCGCGCCGGCGCGGGCGAGCAGGGCTTCGGTGAGCAGCGTCTTGCCGGCGCCGGTGTGGCCGACCAGCGCGAGGTTGCGAATCTGGGTGGTGCCTTGAGCCATGTGGTTCTCGATAGATGAGGGCTCCAAGGTAGCGCAACCCGCCGGGCCGCGTCGGCTTCCCGTAGAATCCGCCGCCCGAGCCCCCGCGGACCTAGGATCACCGTCATGAAGCACCTTCCATGAAACATCAGGGCATCGCCGACTTCCTCGACCACCACTACCGCCATTTCAACGCCGCGGCGCTGATCGATGCGTCCAAGGGCTACGTCGCGCACGTCGACGCGGGCGGCGCGATGTTGGTGACGCTGGCGGGTGCCATGAGCACCGCCGAGCTCGGGGTGTCGCTGGCCGAGATGATCCGCCGCGGCAAGGTCCACGCGATCTCCTGCACCGGCGCGAACCTGGAAGAGGACATCTACAACCTCGTCGCCCACGACCACTACGTGCGGGTGCCGAACTACCGCGAGCTGACGCCTGCGGATGAGCAGGCGCTGCTCGACCGGCACCTCAACCGCGTCACCGACACCTGCATCCCCGAGGGCGAGGCGATGCGCCGCATCGAGAAGGCGATGCACGCCGAGTGGGGCAACGCCGAGAAGGAGGGCCGTCGCCATTTCCCGCACGAGTTCTTCTATCGCCTGATCAAGAGCGGCGCTCTCAAGGAGCATTACCAGATCGACCCGAAGGATTCGTGGATGGTCGCGGCGGCGGAGAAGAACCTGCCGATGGTCGTGCCAGGTTGGGAGGACTCCACGCTCGGCAACATGTACGCGGCTTGGTGCCTCAAGGGCCAGGGCAAGAGCGTGCATACGGTCCGCACCGGCATCGAATACATGATGGAGTGGTCGAAGTGGTACGCCAGCGCGTCGGCCAAGCAGTCGATCGGCTTCTTCCAGATCGCGGGCGGCATCGCCGGCGACTTCCCGATCTGCGTGGTGCCGATGCTGCACCAGGACATGGAGCAGGAGGTCCCGTTGTGGGGCTACTTCTGCCAGATCAGCGACTCGACCACGAGCTTCGGCTCGTACTCGGGCGCGGTGCCGAACGAGAAGATCACCTGGGGCAAGCTCGGCCAGACGACGCCGAAGTTCATCATCGAGTCGGACGCGTCGATTGTCGCGCCGCTGGTGTTCCAGTACGTGCTCGAGCGCTCGCGCGCTTGATGCACGGCTGCGCACTCGCCGTCGCGCTGTTGGTTGGGGCGCTCGCGGCCGCGCCTGCGCATGCCGACGCCTTCGCCGTCGACCCCTTCGATCGCGGTTGGTTCGGCGTCATCGTCGCCTTGAGCGGCGAGACGGGCGACCAGATCGACGCGCGCAGCCTGAAGCTCGGTTTCGTGTTCCGCAGCGATTGGATGGAGTTCCAGTACGCGCCCTGGACCGCGGTCGACGTGACCGGCCGCCCCGACGACGTCGAGCCCTACGAGTTCGGCCCGGTCCAGCCCAGCTTCCGGCTGTCGGGGCCGTGGCGCCTTGCGCCGTTCCTGGAGTACCGCAGCGACCTGCTGCGCGACCTGTTCGACGACAGCGGCCCGAAGCGCGCCGACCGCGCGCTCGGGCTGCGCTACCAGCTGGACCGCCATTGGACGGCGGAGGCCTACGTCCGCCACTACGATTACGAGGACGTCGCGCGCTCGCCGCCGCTGACGCCGATCGACATCAAGACCGACACCTACGGCCTGACGCTCGAGTGGGAGTTCTGATGGAGGACGCGCGCGCCGTCGCGGAGCGCTTCTACGCCGCGTTCGCCAAGCGCGACGCCGAGGCGATGGCGGCCTGCTACGCCGACGACGCGTCGTTCGCGGATCCGGCCTTCCCCGACCTGCGCGGCGCAGCGGTGCGCGACATGTGGCGCATGCTCTGTGCCCGCGGCAAGGACCTGCGCATCGAGCACCGCGTGACCGAGGCCACTGCCGGGCGCGCGCGTGTGCACTGGGAAGCCTGGTACACCTTCCATGGAGGCTTCAGCAGCACCGGTCGCGCAGTGCACAACATCATCGAGGCCGAGCTCGAGGTGCGCGACGGCCGCATCGTGCGACACCGCGATGACTTCCCGTTCCCGCGCTGGGCGCGGCAGGCGCTCGGAGCACCGGGCCTGCTGCTCGGCTGGACCCCGTTCCTGAAGCGCAAGGTGCAGGCGCAGGCGGCCATCGCGCTCAAGAAGTTCCGCACCACAGGAGGCCGCTGATGTCCTTCGATGCTCTCGGCGACCCGCTGCTGCTGTTCTTTCTGCTCGGCTTCGCCGCGGGCCTGTTCCGCACTGATCTCAGGTTGCCCGAGGCAATCTACGAACTGCTGAGCATCTACCTGCTGCTCGCGATCGGTCTCAAGGGCGGGCGCCAGCTCGCGGCGCAGGGCGCCGGCGAAGTACTGCTGCCGATCGCGGCGGCGCTCGCGCTCGGCATCGCGATCCCGCTGATCGCGTACGCCGTGCTGCGCCGGCTCGGACGCTTCAGCGTGGACGACAGCGCGGCGATCGCCGCGCACTACGGCTCGGTCAGTGCGGTGACATTCGCCGTGACGCTGGCGTTCCTGGACCGCATCGGCGCGAGCTACGAGCCGCTGGTCGCGGTGCTGCTGGTGGTGATGGAGGTACCGGCGATTGGCGTCGGCATCGCGCTGGCACGCCTCGGCGGGCGCGGCGCTGGCGCGGCGCCGGTGCATTGGGGCGAGCTCGGGCGCGAGGTGTTCCTCAACAAGAGCATCTACCTGCTGCTCGGCGGGCTCACCATCGGTTGGGCCGCTGATCCGACCAAGCTCGCGCCGTTCGACCCTCTGTTCGTGCAGTTGTTCAAGGGCCTGCTCGCCTTCTTCCTGCTCGAGCTCGGCATCATCGTCTCGCACCGCCTCGCCGACCTGCGATTCGCCGGGCCGTTCCTCGCTGTCTTCGCGTTGGTGATGCCCTTGGTCTCGGCCGCGCTCGGACTGCTGGCAGGCCATGCGGTCGGCCTGTCGGTGGGCGGCGCGACCGTGCTGGCGACGCTCGCGGCGAGCGCCTCATACATCGCGGCGCCGGCAGCGGTTCGGATCGCGATCCCGAACGCGAACCCGACGTACTACCTCACCGCAGTGCTCGGCGTGACCTTCCCTTTCAACGTGGTGTGCGGCATCCCGCTCTACTGGGCGC
>JANNEA010000168.1:0-3331 GCA_031388175.1 Gammaproteobacteria bacterium | reverse complement strand
CGCGTTCGGTGAGGCGCGACGGGTATCGCGAGCGAAGCGAGCGACGCGTTCGCGGCGGAGCATGGAAGCATCGAGCCGCGCGGTGCCGTCGCGGGCTAGAGATGCCCTTCGAGCAACAGGATAGTCAGGCCCTCGGGGGAGACGAGCTCGGCGCTCTCGAACGCGCCATCGCGCGCGCGCCGCACCCGTCCCACCTCCAGCCCCGATTCGACCAGGCGTTCGATCCGCGCGCCCATGCCCTCGTCGTAGAACGCGAGCGCCGGCGCGCGCAGCGCGCGGTCTTCGTGCGCGCCGAGGTTGAAGCCGGTGCAGGCCAGCAGCCGTGCGTCGTTCAGCCGCGCGTGCGGCGCGCACAGCAGGCCCAGCGTTTCCCAGTACGCGGCGCTCGCCACTGCCGAGCGCACCGGCAGTCGGTATTCGCCGAACCAGCCGAAGCGCGAATGCTCCGGCGCATCGGGCGCCAGCGAGAAGGTGCGCGCTTCCACCAGCCGTACCAGGTGGCCGTCGGGATCGAGGAAGCCGAGCTCGTTGAACCGATCCGCGCCGAGGTGGATGAACTCGAACTCGATGCCGAGTGCTTCCAGCGTCGCGACCCGCTCGCGCAAGCCCTTGCAGACGAAGGTCAGCGCCGGCTGCGTGAGCTCGTGCTGGTGGATGCCGACGTGGATGCGGCCATCGGTGAGCGCGGCGTAGGGGTGGCGCCAGGCGCCGCCGACAGATTCCGACACGAACCCGGCCTTCTGCCAGAACGCCAGCGACTGCAACGGGTCGGGCGCGGTGAGCGAGAGCTCGAGGAACTCGCCGAGCATCGGTGCTCAGGCCTCGACGCGCTGGGCGACGAGTTCGGCGAGGAAGGCGAGGTGCTCGGGGCGCGAGTTGAGCGCGGGCACGTAGCGCAGCGCGCCGCCACCGAGCTCGGCATAGGCATCGGCGTTGGCCATCGCGATCTCCTCGAGCGTCTCGAGACAATCGACGCTGAAGCCCGGGCAGATCACGTCGATGTCGCCGAGCCGCTCCGCGGCCCAGCTGGCAAGCGTGCGGTCGGTGTAGGGCGTGAGCCAGGGCTCGAACCCCACGCGCGATTGGTAGGCGAGCAGCCAGCGTTCCTGGGGCAGGTCGAGCGCGGCCGCGAGCGCCGCCGCGGTGGCCTTGCACTGCGCTGCGTACGGATCGCCGGCCTTGACGTAGCGCGCGGGCAGACCATGGAACGACATCAGCAGCCGCGCACCGCGGCCGTGGCGCTGCCAGTGCTGGCGCACGCTCGAGGCCAGCGCTGCGATGTAGCCGGGTGCGTCGTGCCAGCCGAGCACTCGGGTCGTGCGTGGTTCCCAGGCGAGCGCGGTCAGCGCGGCATCGACCGCAGCGTGGGTCGAGCCGGTGGTGGTGCGCGAGTACTGCGGATACATCGGCAGCACCACGAGCTGACCGACGCCGCTCGCCTTCAGGTCGGCGAGTGCCTGGGCCAGCGTGGGCGCGCCGTAGCGCATGCCGAGCGCGATGCGGACCGAGTGCTTGAGGCGCGGCGCGAGCGCGAGCTCCAGGCCTTCGGCCTGGGATCTCGATTCAACCAGCAGTGGCGAGCCATCCGGCGTCCACACTTTGGCGTAGGCCGCCGCTGAGCGGCGTGGCCGAAGGTTCAGGATCACGCCATGCAGCAACGGCAGCCAGAACCAGCGCGGCAGATCGATCACCATCGGGTCGGCGAGGAACTCGGCCAAGTAGTGCCGCACCGCGGCGGCGGTCGGCGCATCAGGTGTTCCCAGGTTGGCCAGCAGCACACCCACGCGCGGCGCCGCCGGTTGGACCGGGACCTCGTTGGCACTGTAGCGTTGCGACATCTGAGCCTCACCTGCGGGCGCACAACTTAGCGCACCGACCCCGCGTTATCCAACGTCGACGAGGTCCGTCCCATGTCCGAGTTCCGCATCCGCAGCGCGACACCGTCCGACGTGCCGCGCGTGCTCGCGTTCATCAAGGAGCTCGCCGAGTACGAGCGCCTGAGCCACGAAGTCGTCGCCGACGCTGCCGCGCTGACCGCAGCGTTGTTCGGTCCCGGCGCGAACGCCGAGGCGCTGCTGGGGGAGCTCGATGGCGAACCGATTGCGTTCGCGGTCTTCTTCCACAACTTCTCGACCTTCCTCGGCCGCAAGGGCCTCTACCTCGAGGACCTGTTCGTGCGGCCGGCCCATCGCGGCGGCGGCCACGGCAAGGCGATGCTGGCGCACCTGGCGGGGCTCGCGGTGGCGCGTGGCTGCGGCCGCTTCGAGTGGGCGGTGCTCGACTGGAACCAGCCAGCGATCAAGTTCTACGAGGCGCTCGGCGCCCGGCCCAACGCAGATTGGACGGTATACCGGTTGGATGGCGCGGCACTCGCCAGCCTGGCCAGGGTCTAGAATCGGCCCATGCTCGAACTGCTCCTCGACCCGCACAACTGGGTGGCGCTCGCCACGCTGACCGCGCTCGAGATCGTGCTCGGCATCGACAACATCGTGTTCATCGCGATCCTCGCCGGCAAGCTGCCGCCCGAGCAGCGCGATCGCGCGCGCAAGCTCGGCCTGATGGCGGCGCTGGTCTCGCGCTTGCTGCTGCTGTTCTCGCTGGTCTGGCTCGCGCATCTGACCACGCCGTTGTTCACGCTGGCCGACAACGCAATCTCGGGTCGCGACCTGGTGTTGATCGTCGGCGGCCTGTTCCTTATCTACAAGGCGACGAACGAGATCCACGAGAAGCTCGAGGGCCCGCAGGGCGATGCGGTTGGCGCGGCCGCGTCGACCTTCGCCGCGGTGATCATGCAGATCATGGTCATCGACATGGTGTTCTCGCTCGATTCGATCATCACCGCGGTCGGCATGGTCGACCACATCGAGATCATGGTCGCGGCGATTCTGATCTCGGTCGGTTTCATGCTGCTGTACGCGAAGCCGATCTCCGAGTTCGTCCAGCGCCATCCCACGGTCAAGATGCTCGCGCTCGGCTTCCTGCTGATCATCGGCATCGCGCTGATCGCCGACGGCCTCGATTTCCACATCCCGAAAGGCTACATCTACGGCTCGATGGCCTTCGCGCTGTTCATCGAGATGCTCAACCTGCGCTCGAAGAAGAAGGCGCCGCCGCCAGTGCATCTGTACGCGCCGTTCGAGCCGGCGGATGCGCGCTGCCCGACCTGCGGCGGTCCGTTGGCCGAGATCCCGAAGCGCTGAGGCGGCGCCACGGCGCTCGCTCCGCTCGCGGCTCCGACGAATTCGCCCTCGAGCACGCGGGTTCCCTGCGCGCTGCGGCGCTCCGGGGTCGGCCTGAGTCGCCACCCCGGCGACGCCGGCCTCCGCCGGAC
>JANNEA010000140.1:0-3628 GCA_031388175.1 Gammaproteobacteria bacterium | reverse complement strand
CGTGCACCAGGCGACCGCGGCCGAGGTGTTCGACGTCGAGCTCGAGGCGGTGAGCGATGAGCAGCGGCGTGCGGCCAAGGCCATCAACTTCGGCCTGATCTACGGCATGAGCGCGCATGGCCTGTCGCGCCAACTCGACGTCAGCCGCACCGAGGCTGCCAAGTACGTGGACCTCTACTTCGACCGCTATCCGGGTGTGAAGCGCTACATGGACCAGATCCGCGTGACCGCGCGCGAGCAGGGCGCGGTGACCACCGTGTTCGGCCGCAAGCTCAGGCTGCCGGAGATCGAATCGCGCAACCCGATGCTGCGCGGTTACGCCGAGCGCACCGCGATCAACGCGCCGATGCAGGGCT
This sequence comes from Gammaproteobacteria bacterium, assembly GCA_031388175.1. Taxonomy (GTDB): domain Bacteria; phylum Pseudomonadota; class Gammaproteobacteria; order Natronospirales; family JANNEA01; genus JANNEA01. Next base: position 3,272 of record JANNEA010000140.1, on the reverse strand, counting down.
CGGCCGCCGACATCATCAAGCGCGCGATGCTCGAGATGCAGCGCTGGCTCGACGCGAGCAAGGTCCGCGCGAAGATGATCATGCAGGTGCACGACGAACTGGTGTTCGAAGTCGACGCGCGCGACCTGGCGACCGTGCAGCGCGAGGTGCCACGGCTGATGTCCGCGGCCGCGGTGCTCGCGGTGCCGTTGAAGGTGGACGTCGGGGTCGGCGCGAACTGGGACGAGGCGCACTAAAAAGTTTGCCCCGGCCCGAGGGGGGTCGAGCCGGGGCAAGTCCGGCGCCCCACCTTGGGGGGATCTGGGAACGCCGGCCGCACAGGGTGCGGATGAACGCCTTTGCAGCGCTCACCACCTTAGATGCGGTCTAAGCCGGAAAGTTCAACAGGCCGAAGATGACCTTCCGCGCCGCGTCCTTGCCGGTGCCCTTGGTGGCGGAAAACACAGTGACCCCGACCACCCCGCCGAGGTCCTGGTGCAGCTTGGCGGCGGTGCGATCGGCCTGGGCCTTGGACAGCTTGTCGGCCTTGGTCAGCAACACGTGCAGTGTCACGCCGGCGGGTTGGGCCCAGCCGATCAGCTGCTGGTCGAGGTCGGTGAGCGGGTGGCGGATGTCCATCACGATGATCAGGGCCGCGAGGCTCTGCCGGCCGGCGAGGTAGTCCTCGATCATCTCGCCCCAGGTGGCTTTGACCTCCACCGGCACATCGGCGAAGCCGTAACCCGGCAGGTCGACCAGCCGCGCGTCCTGGCTCAGGCCGAAGAAGTTGATGAGCTGGGTGCGGCCGGGCGTCTTGCTCGCGCGTGCCAGACCTTTGACGCCGGTGATGGCGTTGAGCGCGCTCGACTTGCCGGCGTTGGAACGCCCGGCGAACGCGACCTCGCGGCCACGGTCCGGCGGCATCGCGGCGAGCACGGTGGCCGACATCAGGAAGTGGGCCTGGCGCAGGTCGAGGGGCATCGGCGTATGGAGGGGTATCGAGTCGCTGCGGGGGGTGGAGGGGCTCGGGTAGAATCCCGGCCCTCAGCGCGGCGGCATCCTAACATGGGGTCGCCGGTCGCCCGGAGAAGGAGACCCCGTCGATGAAGACTCTGCTCGCGCTCGTCAGCGCCATGACCCTGACCATGGCCGCGCAGGCCGCGTCCGCCGATGATGCGGCGAACAAGGCGCAGACCGTGTGCGCTGCCTGCCACGGTGGCGACGGCAACTCCTTCAACGGTGAATGGCCGAAGCTCGCTGGCCAGCACGCGACCTACAGCGCCGCGCAGCTCGCCGCCTTCCGCTGTGCCGCCACCGGCTTGCCGAAGGGCTGCGTGGCGCGCAACTCCGCCAACAGCGCCTTGATGATCGGCCAGGCCGCGGCGCTGAACGATGCCGAGGTCGCTGCGCTCGCCGAGCACTACGCCAAGCAGACGATCAAGCCCGGCGTCGCTGACGCCAAGCTCGTCGTCACCGGCCGGAAGCTCTACCAGGGCGGCAGCAAGCAGAACGCGACCGCCGCCTGCATCGCCTGCCACGGTCCGGATGGCCGCGGCAACGCCGCGGCGAAGTTCCCGGCGATCGGCGGCCAGCACGCCGCCTACGTCGCGGCCCAGCTCAGGGCCTATCGCGACGGCAGCCGCCGCGGCGACAAGGACCAGATGATGCGCAACATCGCCGGCACGCTGAGCGACGACGAGATCGCGGCGGTCGCGTCGTATATCCAGGGCCTGCACTGATGCGCGCGCTGCTGATTGCGCTCGCTCTCGCTCTCTCCGTCACCGCGGCTGTCGGCGCGGAGCCCTACGAGGTCAACCGTCACTACCGCGTGATGGATCCGACGATCCCGACCGGCGTCAAACCCGGCCAGGTCGAGGTCATCGAGTTCTTCTCGATCGGCTGCTCGCATTGCGCCGAGTTCGAGCCCTACCTGCAGAGCTGGCTCAAGCGCAAGCCGGCGAACGTGCGGGTCACGCGCGTGCCGGCCACCTTCAACCCGTTCTTCAAGCTGTTGGCCCGCGCCTTCTACGCGCTCGAGGACGTCAAGGCGACCGACCGGGCTGTCCCGTTGCTGTTCGACGCAATCCACGTCACGCGCAACCCGGACTTGCTGCGCCCGCTCGGTGAGTACAACGCACGGATGGCGGCCAACGACCCCGCTGGCGCGGCGGCGGCGGAGAAGGACGTGCTCGACGCGCTGACGATGTTTCTCGCGCGCGAAGCTGGAGTGGACAGCAAGAAGTTCCGCAACGCCTGGAGCTCGTTCTCGATGAACACGCGCATGGCGCAGGCCGACGTGGTCTTCCGCAAGTACGGCGTGCGCGGCGTGCCAACCGTGGCGATCAACGGCAAGTACATCACCGGCCCCGGCAAGCCGCTCGCGATCCGCGACTTCGACCAGATGGTCAAGGTCATGGACCAGCTGATCGCGCTCGAGTCGAAGCCCGCCAAGTAACGGCGACGTCCGGGAGGGTCCTTGTCGACGCCTAGGTTCAGCCCGTTCGAGCGGCTGCTCTCGTTCATCACCAAGATCCGCCCCGGTGAAGGCCGGGTCGTCGCGCTGTTCGGCGCGCACGTGTTCCTGGTCCTGTTCGCCTACTACCTGTTCCGCGCCGCGCGCAGCGGTTTCCTGCTCGACAAGAGCAGCGCAGTGCGCGGCGCCTATGCCACCGCGGTGATCGCCGCGCTGCTTATGCTGCTGGTGCCGCTGTACAGCGCGCTGCGCCGGCTGTTCGACGGTCCACAACTCGTCGTCACCATCATCGCCTTCTTCGTCGGCTGCCTGCTGGCGTTCTGGGGCGCCGACCGCGCCGGCCTCGACATCGGCTTCGCGTTCTACGTGTTCGTCGGCATCTTCAACGTGATGATGATCGCCCAGTTCTGGGCGCTCGCCGCCGACTCGTTCAACGTCAAGACCGGCCAGCGCCTGTTCCCGGCGATCATGCTCGCGGCACAGCTCGGCGCGATCGCCGGCACCGAGTTCACCGAGTACCTGAGCGTGCCGTTGGGCACGCACAACCTGCTGCTGGTCGGCGCCACCGCGCTGTTCCTGACCGCGCTGTTCACCGGGCCGATGCATGGCGGCGTGCCAGCCGAGTCGCGCCACGTGCAGCGCGACGCACCACACCACAAGCGCGGCCTGTTCGGCGGCTTCGACGTGGTCGCCGGCAGCCGCTACCTCACGCTGATCGCGCTGATGGTGGTGCTGATCAACTGGATCAGTTCGACCGGCGACTTCGTCTTCAACAGCTTCGTCAAGCAGCACTTCGAGGCGGTGGTCGCGGCCTCGACCG
>JANNEA010000123.1:0-14348 GCA_031388175.1 Gammaproteobacteria bacterium | reverse complement strand
CCGTCTTCTTCGCTTGGGGTGTTGCACGAGAGCAGCGAGGCTGCAGCGATTACTTCGGTTGCATCCGAATCGCGCCATCGAGGCGTATGGTCTCGCCGTTGAGCATCGCGTTCTCGCAGATGCTCGCCACCAGGTCGGCGTACTCATGCGGCCGGCCGAGGCGCGAGGGGAACGGCACCTGCGCGCCCAGGGACTGCTGCACGTCCTCCGGCATCCCTTCCATCATCGGCGTCCAGAAGATGCCGGGCGCGATCGTCATCACGCGGATACCGAGGCGTGCGAACTCGCGCGCCAGCGGCAGCATCATGCCGACCACCGCGCCCTTCGAGGCCGAATAGGCGGCCTGGCCGATCTGGCCTTCGAACGCAGCCACTGACGCGGTGTTCACCAGTACGCCGCGTTCTCCATCAGCAGATGGCGTGTTGCTCTGCATCGCGGCGGCGGCGGCCTTGCACAGGTTGAAGGTCCCGACCACGTTGACCGTGAGCACCTTCTCGAAATGGCTCGATTGCATCGGGCCGTCGCGGCCGAGCACGCGGCCGGCGCCGAGGATCCCGGCGCAGGCGACGCTGAGGTTCAGGTTGCCGAACGCGGCCACGGCCTTGGCCACCGCGGCATCCACCTCGGCCTGGACCGCCACGTTGGTCTTTATATAGACCGCGTTGGGCCCGAGCCGGGCGACCGCGGAAGCGCCTTTGTCGTCGGCGATGTCGAGCATCGCGACCTTGCCGCCGGCGGCGATCACCTTGTCTGCCACGGCGCCGCCGAGACCCGACACGCCACCGGAGACGATGGCCTTGATGCTTGCGTCGAACTTCATGTCCGTCCCTCTGCCAACAGGCTGTCGATCTGTGCTTCCGGCAACCGCGCCAACTTGCTGGCGGCTTGGCGTCCAAGCTGTTCGTTGATCCAGCGCGCCGTGCGCACGAGCGCCGGCAGGTCGACGCCGGTGTGGATGCCCATGCCGTGCAGCATGTACACGAGGTCCTCGGTGGCGAGGTTGCCGGTAGCTCCATCGGCAAATGGGCAGCCGCCGAGCCCGGCGACCGAGGCGTCCACCGTGGTGACACCGAGCGGCAGGCAAGCGAGCACGTTGGCCAGTGCCTGGCCGCGGGTGTCGTGGAAGTGGAGTGCCAAGCGCTCGGGTGGTGTGTGCTTCGTGATCACCTCGACCAGTCTGCCTGCGGCGAGCGGCGTGCCCACGCCAATGGTGTCGCCGAGCGAGACCTCGTAACAGCCGAGCGCGATCAGCTCGCGCACCACGGCGTCGACTTGGGTAGGGTCGACCGCGCCTTCGTAGGGGCAGCCGAGCACACAGGACACGTAGCCGCGCACCCGCACGCCGTGCTCGCGCGCCAGGGCGAACACCGGGCGGAAGCGGGCGATCGACTCGGCGATCGTCGCGTTGATGTTGCGTTGATTGAAGGTCTCGCTCGCCGCGGTGAACACCGCGACCTCGGTGGCGCCAGCCGCCAGCGCGTCCTGCATGCCGCGCTCGTTCGGAATCAATACCGGGTAGGCCACGTCGGGATGCTTGTCGATCGCGTCGAAGACCTCGCGGCTGTCGGCGAGCTGCGGGATGCGGTCGGGACGGACGAAGCTGCCCGCTTCGATCGCGCGCAGGCCGGTCGCGGTCAGGCGGTCGATGAGCGCGACCTTGGTCGCGGTCGGTACGGTGGCGGTCTCAGCCTGCAGGCCGTCGCGCGGACCGACCTCGAACACGCGGACGCTCTTGGGGTAGCGGTGCATGGCGCTAATCCTGCGTGGCGGCGGGGTCGATGTCGACCAGCGGCGCCTCGGCTTCGATCAGGTCGCCGACCGCGGCATGCAGCGCCGCGACCCGGCCGGCCACCGGCGCGCGTAGCGTGTATTCCATCTTCATGCCTTCGACCACGAGCAGAGCTGCTCCCGATTCGACCTCAGTGCCGACCGCGACCATGAGCGCGACGACACGACCCGGCATCGGGCTGCCCGGGTGGGTCTCCTGGCTGCCGCCGCTGCGGCCGCCGGCCGGGTCGATTAGCGTGAGCTCGAACGCACCGCCGCCGCCGCGGGCGAGGAGGTGCGGCCCGTGGCGCAGCACTGCGGCCGGGTCGCCGAGCGCGAACTCGGTGCTGTCGTTCTCGGCATGCGCCCGCACGCTGCCATCGTGGCCCTGCAGCACGAAGCGATGGTGGTGGCCGGCAGCGTCGGCGAACTCGAGCCGCAACTCGCGGCTGCCGTTGGCGCGGAAGCCGTCGGGGCTCCAGGGGCCGAGGTTCGGCGGTGCGAACAGGTCGCGGCGCACGCGGCCGAGCGCGGCAGCGAGCGCGCGTGGCGTGGGCGTGGTGCCGGCGGCGATGAACGCAGGCAAACGGGTATCGAGCGTGTTGGTGTCGTAGCGGCCCGCAACGATCTCCGGATCCGCAGCCAGCGCGCGGAGCAGCGGCAGGTTGGTGGTCAGGCCGAACACCGCGGTCTCGGCGAGCGCAGCGCTCAGGCGGGCGAAAGCGTCGGCGCGATCGGTGCCATGGACGATGAGCTTGGCCAGCAGCGAGTCGTAGCTCGACGGAACCGTGTCGCCGGAGGTGAAGCCGGTGTCGACTCGTAGTTGTGAGGTCAGTTGTGGCAGGACGAAGGCACCGATCCCTCCCGCCATCGGCAAGAATCCACGAGTCGCGTCCTCGGCGCAGATCCGCACCTCGATCGCATGGCCTTCGCGCGGGATGCGGTCCTGCGCCAGCGGCAGCGCTTCGCCGGCGGCGATGCGCAGCTGCCACTCGACCAGGTCGACGCCGGTCACCATCTCGGTGATCGGGTGCTCGACCTGCAGCCGCGTGTTCATCTCCATGAAGTAGAACTGGCGGTCTTGGCCGACGATGAACTCGACCGTGCCAGCGTTGACGTAATCGACCGCGCGCGCGGCGCGCACCGCAGTGGCGCCCATCGCCAGGCGCAGCGGTTCGTCGAGCAACGCAGAGGGCGTCTCCTCGAGCACCTTCTGGAAGCGGCGCTGGATCGAGCATTCGCGCTCGAACAGGTGCACGCAGTTGCCGTGGCTGTCGCCGAACACCTGCACTTCGACATGGCGCGGGCCCGTGACGAAGCGCTCGAGGATTACCTTGGCATCGCCGAACGCCGCTTGTGATTCACGCCGGGCGGAGGCGAGCGCCTCGACGAAGTCTGCGGCCGCATCAACGCGCCGCATGCCGCGACCACCGCCGCCGGCGACCGCCTTGATCATCAACGGGAAGCCGACGCGCTCGGCGGCGGCGGCAAGGCCCGCATCGGTCTGGTCCTCGCCGAGGTAGCCGGGCACCACCGGCACGCCGGCGTTCTGCATCAGACGCTTGGCCGCGTCCTTGCTGCCCATGCGCGCGTGGCTGTCGGCGCGCGGGCCGATGAACACGATGCCTGCCTTGGTACTGCGCGTCGCGAACTCGGCGCTCTGCGCCAGGAAGCCGTAGCCGGGATGTATGGAATCCGCGCCAGTCTGGCGCGCTGCTTCGATCAACGCACTCCCTGAAAGGTAGGTGCTTGCTGCGCGATCGCCCGGCAGGGCGAATGCTTCATCGCAGGCTGCGACATGGCGCGCATCGCGGTCGATGTCGCTGTGGACGGCGACCGTGCGCACGCCCAGGCGACGGCAAGTGCGGGCGATGCGGCAGGCGATCTCGCCGCGATTCGCGATCAGGACCTTGGAGAACATCCGCCGCGCTCGTCCGTCACTGCTTGGGCTTCCAGTTCGGCGGGCGCTTCTCAAGGAAGGCGGCGAGGCCTTCCTGGCCCTCGGCGCTGCTGCGCAGTTGGGCGATGGTGCGCGCGGTGAGCTTGCGTAGCGTGCGCGCGGCGGTGGACGAATGCGGGCGGGCCTTGCGGATCAGGTCTTTCGCGTCGCCGAGTGCGTTCGGTCCTCCAGCGAGCAGCGCATCGCAGAGCGCCGCGACCCTGGCATCGAGCGCGGCGGGCGCCACGACCTCGTGGACCAGACCGAGCTCGCAGCCGCGCGCTGCGTCGAAGCTCTCGGCGGTCAGGAACCAGCGCCGCGCCTGGCGCTCGCCGATCGCGTTCAACAGGTAGGGCGCGATCACCGCCGGGATCAACCCGAGGCGGACCTCGGTCAATGCGAACTTGGCGCTGTCGACCGCGACCGCGATGTCGCAGCAGGCGATCAGGCCGACGCCGCCGCCGTAGGCCTGGCCGTTGACGCGCGCGATCGTCGGCTTGCTCAAGTCGTCGAGGACGGCCATCAGCTCGGACAGTTTCTCAGCGTCGTCGAGGTTCTGCTCGGCGCTGAAGCCCGCCATGCGCTTCATCCAGGCGAGGTCGCCGCCGGCCGAGAACGAGGCGCCAGCGCCGGTGAGCACCACCACCCGCACCGCGTCGTCGCGGTCGAGCCGGAGCAGGATCTCGGTCAGCTCAGCGATCAGCGCGTCGTCGAAGGCGTTGTGCTTGTCGGCGCGGTCAAGCGTGACGGTGGCGACGCCGCGGGGATCGATCTGGCAGGTGACGCTCATGCGCTCGGCATCACATCCGGAACACGCCGAAGCGCTCGGCGTCGCCGAGCGGGGCGTTGAGGCTTGCGCTGAGCGCCAGGCCGAGGATGCGACGCGTGTCGATGGGATCGATGATGCCGTCGTCCCAGAGCCGGGCCGAGGCGTAATAGGGACTGCCCTGGGTTTCGTATTGCTCACGGATCGGCGCCTTGAACGCCTCCTCGTCGGCGGCGGACCAGCTGCCGCCCTTCTGCTCGATGCCGTCGCGCTTGACGGTGGCGAGCACGCTTGCCGCCTGCTCGCCGCCCATCACCGAGATGCGCGCGTTCGGCCACATCCACAGGAAGCGTCCGCCGTAGGCACGGCCACACATCGCGTAGTTGCCGGCGCCGAAGCTGCCGCCGATCACGACCGTGAACTTCGGCACCGTGGTGCAGGCGACCGCAGTCACCATCTTGGCGCCGTCCTTGGCGATGCCGCCGTTCTCATAGCGCTTGCCGACCATGAAGCCGGTGATGTTCTGCAGGAACACCAGCGGCACGCGGCGCTGCTCGCAGAGCTCGACGAAGTGCGCGCCCTTGAGCGCGGACTCGGAGAACAGGATGCCGTTGTTGGCGATGATGCCGACCTGGTGGCCGTAGAGGTGGGCGAAGCCGCAGACCAGGGTCTTGCCGTACAGCGCCTTGAACTCGTGGAACTCGGAGCCGTCGACCACACGCGCGATGACCTCGCGCACATCGTAGGGATGGCGGGTGTCGCTCGGCACGATGCCGTAGAGGTCGGCGGCCGGGTGCAGCGGCTCGCGTGCGACCTGCTGCGCCAGCGGCCGCGGCGTGGGCAGGTTGAGGTGGGCGAGTGCGTTGCGTGCGAGACCGAGCGCGTGCGCGTCGTCGTCGGCCAGATGATCGACCACACCGGAAGTGCGGGCGTGGACGTCGCCGCCACCGAGCGATTCGGCGTCAACGACTTCGCCAGTCGCGGCCTTAACGAGCGGCGGTCCGCCGAGGAAGATCGTGCCCTGATCCTTGACGATGATGCTCTCGTCGCACATCGCCGGGACGTAGGCACCACCGGCGGTGCAGGAACCCATCACCACCGCGAGCTGCGGGATGCCGGCCTTCGACAATCTCGCCTGGTTGAAGAAGATCCGGCCGAAGTGCTCCTTGTCAGGGAACACCTCGTCCTGCAGCGGCAGGAAGGCGCCGCCGGAGTCCACCAGGTAGACGCAAGGCAGGCGGTTCTCGAGCGCGATCTCCTGCGCTCTGAGATGTTTACGCACGGTGATGGGGAAATAAGTTCCGCCCTTAACCGTCGCGTCGTTCGCGACCACCATGACCTCGCGGCCGTGCACCCGGCCGATGCCGCAGACGATGCCGGCGGCGGGCGCACCGTCGCCGTACAGACCCGCGGCCGCGAGCGGCGCGACCTCGAGGAACGGCGAGCCCGGGTCGAGCAGAGTGGCGATGCGGTCGCGCACCAGCAGCTTGCCGCGCTTGGTGTGTTTCTCGCGCGCCTCGGCCGGGCCGCCGGCCGCGGTCGTGGTCAGCTTCTGCTTGAGCGCGGCGACCTGGGCCTCGAGCTTGGCGCGGTTGTGCTTGAACTCGTCGCTGTCACGGTCGATGCGGGACTTGATGATCGAGCTGCTCATATTCGTTCCCAGAAGTCGGACCCTCAGACGATCTCGATCGCGACTGCGGTGGCTTCGCCGCCACCGATGCAGAGCGCGGCGATGCCACGCCCTTTGCCATTCGAATAGGGGCCGCGGGCCCGCAGCGCATGGATCAGCGTCACGAGGATACGCGCGCCGCTGGCACCGATCGGATGGCCGAGCGCACAGGCGCCGCCGTTCGGGTTGACCTTGGCGCGGTCGAGCCCGAGCTCGGCGATCGCCGCCATCGCGACCACGGCGAAGGCCTCGTTGATCTCGAACAGGTCCACGTCCTTCGCGGTCCAGCCGATGCGCTTCAGCAGATTGGCGATCGCGTAGACCGGCGCGGTGGTGAACCAGGCCGGCTCGTGGGCGAAGCCGCTCTGGCCGACGATGCGGGCCAGCGGCTTGCAGCCGCGTTTGACCGCTTCGCTCTCGCGCATCAGCACCAGCGCCGCGGCGCCGTCGGAGATGGACGATGAGGTCGCCGCGGTCACGGTGCCGCCGTCCTTCTTGAACGCCGGCTTGAGCGTGGCAAGCTTGCCGAGGTCGCAGCGTGCCGGTTCCTCATCCACGCCGACGATGACCTCGCCCTTGCGGCCCTTGACCGTGACTGCGGCGATCTCAGCGGCGAACGCGCCGTTGCTCTGGGCGGCGAGCGCGAACTGCACCGACTCGGTGGCGTAGCGGTCCTGTTGCTCGCGGGTGAACTTGAACTTGTCGACGCATTGTTCGGCGAAGTGCCCCATCATGTTGCCGTCGTAGGGGTTCGTCAGTCCGTCCCAGAACATGTGGTCGAGCACCTGCTGGTGCCCCATGCGGTAGCCCTCGCGCGCCTTCGGCAGCAGGTAGGGCGCGTTGCTCATCGACTCCATCCCGCCAGCGACCACCACGCGGGCGCTGCCGGCGATGAGCGCGTCGTGCGCCTGCATCACCGCCTTCATGCCTGAACCGCAGACCTTGTTGATGGTGGTCGCGCCGACGTCGGTCGGGATGCCGGCGGCGAGCGCGGCCTGCCGCGCCGGCGCCTGGCCGAGACCGGCCGGGAGCACGCAGCCCATGATCACCTCACTCACGTCGCCGGCCGCGACCTTGGAGTCGGCCAAGGCGGCACGCATCGCACATGCGCCGAGCGCAGTGGCGGCGACCGGGGCGAGCGCGCCCTGGAACGAGCCGATCGGCGTGCGCCGTGCAGCGACGATGACGATCGGATCGATGGTGTCGTTGGCCATATTCCCTCAGGCGTTCTTGAACAGTTCACGGCCGATCAGGATCCGGCGGATCTCGTTGGTGCCGGCGCCGATGTCGTAGAGCTTGGCGTCGCGCAGCAGGCGTGCCACCGGATAGTCGTTGATGTAGCCGTTGCCGCCGAGGCATTGGATGGCCTCGAGCGTCACGCTGACCGCGCTCTCGGAGGCGAACATCAGGCAGGCGGCGGCGGCCTGGCGCACGGGTCGGCCGGCGTCGAACTCAGCCGCGACCCGGTAGGCGAAGGCGCGTGATGCGTTGAGCTTGGTGTAGATGTCGGCGACCTTGGCTTGGATCAGCTCGAACTCGCCGATCGGCTTGCCGAACTGCTTGCGCTCGCGGACGTAGGGCAGCACCGCGTCGAGCGCCGCTTGCATGATGCCGATCGGGCCGCCGGCCAGCACCAGCCGCTCTGAATCGAGGCCCTTCATCAGCATGACCACGCCCTGGTCAAGCTCGGTCAGACGGTTCGCGTCCGGGATGCGGCAATCCTCGAACACCAGTTCGGAGGTGTCGGAACCACGCATGCCGAGCTTGTCGAGCTTCTGTGCCGAGCGGAACCCCTTGGTCCCGCGCTCGACCGCGAACGCGGTCATGCAGCGGCTGCCAGCATCCGCGCCCGCCGTGCGGAAGTAGACGATCGCGAGGTCGGCCTCGGGGCCGTTCGTGATCCACATCTTCGAGCCGTCGAGTATCCATTGGGAAGTAGGGCCGTCGCCGTCGCGTCGCGCGCGCGCCGTCATCGAACCGACCACGTCGGAGCCGGCGCCGGGCTCGCTCATCGCCAGCGCGCCGAGCCACTCGCCCGAGCAAAGCTTCGGCAACCAACGCGCGCGTTGCGCCTCGTTGCCGTTGACGAACAGGTTGTTGGCGCAGAGGTTGCTGTGCGCGCCGTAGGACAGGCCGACCGACGCTGAGGCCCGCGAGATCTCCTCCATCGCCACCAGGTGCGCGAGGAAGGACATCTCCGAACCGCCGTAGCGCGTGGGTACGGTGATGCCGAGCAGGCCGAGCGCACCGAGCTTGGGCCAGAGGTCGCGCGGGAACTGGTTGCTGCGATCGATCTCGGCCGCACGCGGCGCGATCTCAGCCGTGGCGAAGCGGCGGACCGTGGCGCGGAGGAGGTCGAGCTCTTCGCCGAGCGACTCGGTCATCCGGTCTGTACCGCGCGCATCCGACCCGAGAGCCGGTCGGCGGACTGCTTCACGTGCGGCAGCTTGACCTTGCCCATCGCGGTGATGCGCTGCTCGGCCAACCGGTCGGCGGCGCGGAACGAAGTGATGCCCTCGCGCTCGGCGAGCGCAAAGATGTTGCTGATGTTGTCGTAGATGCCCATCACCATGCGGTTGGCGCGCTCGCGGTTGTAGCCGGCGAGCTCGATCGACACGTTCATCAGACCGCCGGCGTTGATGGCGTAGTCCGGCGCGTAGGTCAGCTTGCGCTGGTGGATCTCGTCACCGGCAGCCTCGTCGGCCAGCTGGTTGTTGGCGGCACCGGCGATGATCTCGAACTTGAACTGCGGGATGGTCGTGGCGTTCACTGTGGCGCCGAGCGCGCAGGGCACGTAGACCTTGGCGTCGACCTGGTAGATGTCGTCCATCTTCACCGCCTCGGCGCCGAGCGCGACGCAGGCGTCGATGCGGTCCTGCTGCATGTCGGTGACGAAGACCTTGGCGCCCGCTTGGCGCAGATGTTCGACCACGTAGTAGCCGACGTGGCCGAGGCCCTGCACGGCGTACGACGCCTTGGCGAGATTGGTGTGGCCGTAGCGCTTGTTGAGGCAGGCCTTGATGCCCTGCACCGTGCCCAGCGCGGTGTAAGGCGATGGATCGCCGGAGCCACCATGCACCGGGTGCACGCCGACCACGTGGTCGGTCTCCTGGAAGATGTGGTCCATGTCCTGGACCGAGGTGTTGACGTCCTCGGCGGTGATGTAGCGGCCGGACAGCGAATCGACGAAGCGACCGAAGGCGCGGAACATCGCTTCGGACTTCTGGGCGGGGTCGGCGATGATCACGCCCTTGCCGCCGCCGAGGTTGAGGCCTGAGACCGCCGCCTTGTAGGTCATGCCGCGCGAGAGGCGCAGCACGTCGTTCAGCGCCTCGGCCTCACTCTTATAGGGCCACACCCGCAGGCCGCCGAGCGCCGGACCGAGCACGGTGTTGTGGATCGCGACGATCGCCTTGAGGCCGGCGTCCTTGCTCTGGAAGAACACCACCTGCTCGTGGCCGGTGGTCTCGATGGTGCTGAACAGCTCCATGGGGGGCGGATTCCTTGGCAGTAGCGGGGGAGGCTCGGCCGTCGGCGCGGCGCGAACCGCGTGCGACCGGCTGGGGCAGGGGTTGGAGGCGGCGGATTATATAGCCAGTCGCCCGACCGAACCTCCGTCGCAGTGTTAAAGGGTGCTGGTGGAGCCGCCGGTATAATCGCGGCCCCGCGCACGCGTCCTCCTGGCCCCGCCGCCTCCATCAGAACAATGAGCACCGCCCGCGACAAACTGCCGCAGTCCCGCCCCGATCCGGCGGCGCCGCCGCTGCGATTCGTCACCGCAGCCTCGCTGTTCGACGGTCACGACGCCGCGATCAACATCATCCGCCGCTTGCTGCAGCAGCAGGGCGCCGAGGTGGTCCACCTCGGCCACAACCGTTCCGTGGCGGACATCGTGCGCGCCGCGTTGCAGGAGGATGCCGACGGCATCGCGGTGTCGTCGTACCAGGGCGGGCACGTCGAGTACTTCAAGTACATGGTCGACATGCTGCAGCAGGCCCAAGCCTCGCACATCCGCGTGGTGGTCGGTGGTGGCGGCACGATCGTGCCGCACGAGATCGAGGAACTCGAGGCCTACGGGGTCGAGAAGATCTACAGCCCCGACGATGGCATGCGGCTCGGCCTTGCTGGCATGGTCGAGGATGTGTTCGCACGGGTGCGCCGCTGGCAGCGGCCGGCGTTCGAACCCCGCGACCTGACCACGCATGACCAGCGCGACATCGGTCGCACCATCACGCTGATCGAGCACGGCGATGAACGGACGCTCGCGCCGCTGCGCGAGCGCTGGCAGCGCACGCCGAACCGCGCGCCGGTCATCGGCATCACCGGCACCGGCGGCGCGGGCAAATCGTCGCTCAACGACGAGCTGCTGAACCGCTTCCGCCGCGCCTTCCCCGACCGCGACGTCGCGGTGGTCGCGGTCGACCCGACCCGCCGCCGCACCGGCGGCGCGCTGCTCGGCGATCGCATCCGCATGAACTCGCTCGGCGATGCGCGCATCTACATGCGTTCGGTCGCGACCCGTCGCGAGCACCTCGCGACCAGTCCGGCCGTGGCGGACACGCTGCAGTTCCTGCGCCACTGCGGCTTCGGCCTGATCGTGCTCGAGACCGCCGGCATCGGCCAGTCCGACACCGAGGTCATCGACCTGGTGGACTACTCGGTCTACGTGATGACCAGCGAGTTCGGCGCCGCGAGCCAGCTCGAGAAGATCGGCATGCTCGATTACGCCGACCTGGTGGCGATCAACAAGGCCGAGAAGCGCGGCGCGAAGGACGCGCTGCGCGACGTGCGCAAGCAGTGGAAGCGCAACCGCCTGCAGTTCAAGTTGGGCGACGAGCAGGTACCGGTCCATCTCACCATCGCCAGCCAGTTCAACGACCCGGGCGTGAACCGGATGTTCAAGGGCCTGGTCGCGGGCCTGACCGCGAAGCTCAAGCTCGATCCGGAAGCGTGGCGGCTCAACGTCGAGTTCCCCGAGATGGAGGTCGAGAAGCAGGCGATCGTGCCGGCGGCGCGCGCGCGCTATCTGGCCGAGATCGCCGAGACCGGTCGCGCGACGCATTCGCGCATCGCCGCGCAGGCCGCGGCGGCGAGCATCGCGCAGGCCTGTTGGCGCGCGCTCGAGGCGCTGGCCGATCCGCTGCTGCCGGCGGTGCTGGCGCCGTATCCAGCTGCTGGAGCCGCGCCCGCCGCGCCCCCCGTCGGGGGCGCCGAAGCGGCGAAGCGCGTCGACGCGGATCCGAGCCTGCTCGCGCTGCGGGCGCGCTACGGCGCGGCGCTGGCCGCGCTTGCGCCGGAGTCGGTAAGCGCCTTGCAGAGCTGGCCGGCACGCGCCGCCGCCGCGCGCACCGACGAGTACAGCTACACCGTGCGCGGCCGCGAGGTGCGCGGTACCAACTTCACCGAATCGCTGGCGCAACTCAAGCTGCCGAAGCTGGGGCTGCCGCGCTTCAGCGATTGGGGCGACCAGTTGCGCTGGCTGATGGAGGAGAACCTCCCCGGTCACTACCCGTACACCGCGGGGGTGTACCCGTATCGCCGTTCCGCTGAGGATCCCGCGCGGATGTTCGCCGGCGAAGGCACGCCCGAGCGCACCAACCGCCGCTTCCACTACGTGTCGGAAGGTCTGGCGGCCGCGCGGCTCTCGACGGCGTTCGATTCCTGCACGCTCTACGGCGAGGACCCGGACGAGCGGCCGGACATCTACGGTCGCATCGGCAACTCCGGCGTGTCGATCGCTTCGGTCGATGACATGAAGAAGCTCTACTCGGGCTTCGACCTCACCGCGCCCACCACCTCGGTGTCGATGACCATCAACGGTCCGGCGCCGATCATCCTGGCCATGTACATGAACGCGGCGATCGACCAGGCGGTCGAGCGCGAGCTGCGTGCGAACGGCGGCTGGCCGGCGGTCGAGGCCAGGTTGCAGGCGCGGTTCGGCGCGACGGCGCCGCGCTACCAGGGCGCGCTGCCGGCCGACCACGACGGCGCGGGTCTCGGGCTGCTCGGCGTGTCGGGCGACGAGGTCGTGGACGCTGCGACCTATGCGCGGCTCAAGGCCGAGACGCTGGCCGCGGTGCGTGGCACGGTGCAGGCCGACATCCTCAAGGAGGACCAGGCGCAGAACACCTGCATCTTCTCCACCGACTTCGCGCTGCGGATGATGGGCGATGTGGCCGAGTACTTCACCGCCGAGAAGGTCCGCAACTTCTACTCGGTGTCGATCTCCGGATACCACATCGCCGAAGCCGGGGCGAACCCGATCTCGCAGTTGGCGTTCACGCTGGCCAACGGCTTCACCATCGTTGAGTACTACCTCGCGCGCGGGATGAAGGTCGACGACTTCGCGCCGAACCTCTCGTTCTTCTTCTCCAACGGCATGGATCCCGAGTACGCGGTGATCGGTCGGGTCGCTCGACGGATCTGGGCGCGAGCGATGAAGGAGCGCTACGGCGCGGACCCGCGCAGCCAGATGCTGAAGTACCACATCCAGACCAGCGGACGGTCGTTGCACGCACAGGAGGTGCAGTTCAACGACATCCGCACCACGCTGCAGGCGTTGTACGCGCTCTACGACAACTGCAACTCCTTGCACACCAACGCCTACGACGAGGCGATCACCACGCCGACCGAGGAGTCGGTGCGGCGCGCGCTGGCGATCCAGCTGATCATCAACAAGGAGCTCGGCCTCAACCGGTCGGAGAACCCGATGTCGGGCAGCTTCGTGATCGATGAGCTGACGGACCTGGTCGAGGAAGCCGTATATAAGGAGTTCGAGGCGCTGTCCGAACGCGGCGGGGTCCTGGGCGCGATGGAGACCATGTACCAGCGCGGCAAGATCCAGGAAGAGAGCCTCTACTACGAGGCCAAGAAGCACGACGGCAGCCTGCCGCTGGTCGGCGTGAACACGTTCCGCGGCGCGGGTGGGGCGGACGAGGCCCGGGGTCGCGAGCTCATCCGTTCGACCGAGGCCGAGAAGCGGGCCCAGATCGAGGCCATACATGCCCTATGGACGCGGGGTGAGGGGCGCTCGGCCGCCGCCCTCGACCGCCTCGCGCATGTGGCCAGCGCGGGCGGCAACCTGTTCGAGGCCCTGATGGAGACCGTCAAGGTCTGTTCCCTGGGCCAGATCAGCGCGGCCCTCTACGCGGTGGGCGGGCGCTACCGGCGCAACATGTAGGGCCTGGCCGTTTCGGCCCTTGAAAACTGCGGCTTCCGCTCGTTGTGCGACCGCATCATCGAGGCGGACCGCGTGTTGGATAGTCGCAACAGATTGGATTGAACCGGCGCTTTGGCCGATTCCACCCCGCAGAAGCTGTATCCCGGCCGCAACAAACGGCTTGGCATCCGTGGCGTTCCTGCTATATTCGAGTCGACCCAGGATTCTTGCGGGCAGTGCGCCCGCAAGTTTTTTCGCACGGAAGCGACAGTGTTCGTCAACGCAGTGGTGCGGTGGCGAACGCACCACAAGACCAACCTCTCTGCTAGGAGGACTTAATGATCAATCCCACGATTCGGAACGCCGTGCGGTTCGCGTTGACCGCTGGCGTCGCCGCTTCGTTCGTGAACGCCCCGGCGTTCGCGGCGGACGACGACGACAGCACGAAGCTCGACCGCGTCGAAGTGACGGGTTCGCGCATCAAGCGCACCCAACTCGAAGGCGCGATGCCGGTGACCACGGTGACCCGCGAGGACATCGAGAAGACCGGCCTCAGCAACATCGGCGACCTGCTGCAGGAACTTCCTTCTGCTGGCGCCTCCCTCAACACCAACTTCAACAACGGCGGCTCCGGTGCCACCACGATCGACCTGCGCAACCTCGGTTCGAACCGCGTGTTGGTGCTCGTCAACGGCCGTCGTTGGGTCGATAACGTCGGTAGCGGCCTCGGCTCCTCGGTCGATCTCAACACCATCCCGATCACCATCATCGAACGCGTCGAAGTCCTGAAGGACGGCGCCTCGGCGGTGTACGGCTCGGATGCGATCGCGGGCGTGATCAACATCATCACGCGGCGTGACTTCGACGGTGCCCAGGCCAATGCCACGATCGGCGAGTTCGACGAAGGCGACGGTCGCCAGGAACTGTACGACTTCTCGGTCGGCTCCTCGGGCAGCCGGGCGTCGGCGTTCTTCAACGTCACCTACTACAAGCAAGAAGCGGTGTTCGCGAGCGACCGCGAGATCTCGAAGGAACCGCAGTTCGGCAC
>JANNEA010000103.1:0-10754 GCA_031388175.1 Gammaproteobacteria bacterium | reverse complement strand
CGCTTTGGTGAGGAGTCGCGCATGCTGGGCGAATATCTGCCGATCCTGCTGTTCCTGATTGTCTCCACCGGCATCGGCATCGCCTTGTTGGTGCTCGGCACGCTGCTCGGACCGCGCCGGCCCGAGAGCGAAAAACTGTCTCCCTACGAATGCGGCTTCGAAGCCTTCGAGGACGCGCGCATGAAGTTCGACGTGCGCTACTACCTTGTGGCGATCCTATTCATCATCTTCGACCTCGAGATCGCGTTCCTCTTCCCCTGGGCCGTCGCGCTCGAGCACATCGGGCTGCAAGGCTTCCTGGCGATGGTGCTGTTCCTCGCCGTGCTGGTGGTCGGCTTCGTCTACGAATGGAAGAAGGGTGCGCTCGAGTGGGAGTAGAAGCGCCTCTCCAAGCTGCGGTCCAGAAGGGCTGGGCCACCGCGCGGGTCGACGACGTCGTCAATTGGGCCCGCACCGGCTCGCTTTGGCCGATGACCTTCGGCCTGGCCTGTTGCGCGGTCGAGATGTTGCAGGCCGGCGCCAGCCGCTACGACCTCGACCGCTTCGGCGTGATCTTCCGCCCGAGCCCGCGTCAGTCCGACGTGATGATCGTGGCCGGCACACTGTGCAACAAGATGGCGCCCGCGCTGCGCAAGGTCTACGACCAGATGGCCGAGCCGCGCTGGGTGATCTCGATGGGTTCCTGTGCCAACGGCGGCGGCTACTACCACTACTCCTACAGCGTGGTGCGCGGCTGTGACCGCATCGTGCCGGTCGATGTCTACATCCCCGGTTGCCCACCGACCGCAGAGGCGCTGCTGTACGGGATCGTGCAGCTGCAACGCAAGATCCGCCGTACCGACACTCTGGGCAGCTAGGCGATGTCCGCTTACTACGACGCGCTCGCCGACCAAATCGCCAAACGCTTCGGCGCCGAGCTCACGCGCGTGCCGTCGAGCGTCGGTGAGCTGACCTTCAGCGCGCCGGTCGCCAGGCTGCTCGAGATCGCGACCGCATTGCGCGACGAGCCGCAGTTCCGCTTCGAGCAGCTGGTGGACCTCACCGCGCTCGACCTCGCGGCCTGGGGGCAGGGCGACTGGACCGCCGAGTCCGCGACCCGCACTGGCTTCTCGCGTGGCCGCGCGCCGATGCGCCCCGCGACCGACCGCCTCGGCCGCTTCGGCATCGTCTGCCACCTGCTGTCCGTCCGGCACAACCACCGTCTCCGCCTGCACCTGGCCTGTCCCGACGAGGACCCGCCGGTGGTGCCGTCGCTGGTCGACATCTGGCCCTCGGCGAACTGGATGGAGCGCGAAGTGTTCGACCTGTTCGGCGTGCTGTTCGACGGCCACCCGGACCTGCGCCGCATCCTCACCGACTACGGCTTCATCGGCCATCCGTTCCGCAAGGACTTCCCGGTCTCCGGCCACGTCGAGGTCCGCTATGACCCGGCGCAGGGCCGCGTGGTCTACCAGCCGGTCTCGATCGAGCCGCGCAACAACGTGCCGCGCGTCATCCGCAAGGATCCGCGTTCGTCGGGTGGGGGAGCGTAGGTGCCCGAGATCCAGAACCTGACGATGAACTTCGGTCCGCAGCATCCGGCGGCGCACGGCGTGCTGCGCCTGGTGCTGGAGATGGACGGCGAGATCATCCGCGCCGCCGACCCGCACATCGGCCTGCTGCATCGCGGCACCGAGAAGTTGGCTGAGACCAAGCCGTACAACCAGTCGATCGGCTACATGGACCGGCTCGACTACATGTCGATGATGTGCAACGAGCACGCCTACGTGCTGGCGATCGAGCGTCTGCTCGGCGTGGCGGCGCCGATAAGGGCGCAGTACATCCGCACCATGTTCGACGAGCTCACCCGCATCTCCAACCATCTGTTGTGGCTCGGCGCGCACGGTCTCGACATCGGCGCGATGACGATCTTCCTCTACTGCTTCCGCGAGCGTGAGGACATCATGGACATGTACGAGGCGGTGTCGGGGACGCGCATGCACGCGACCTACTACCGTCCCGGCGGCGTGTACCGCGACCTGCCCGACCGCATGCCGCAGTACGACGCCTCGCGCTTCCGCTCGAAGAAGGACATGGTCCGACTGAACGAGCACCGCCAGGGTTCGCTGCTCGACTTCATCGAGGCCTTCACCCAGCGCTTCCCCAACGCGGTCGACGAGTACGAGACGCTGCTCACCGACAACCGCATCTGGAAACAGCGCACCGTCGGCATCGGCGTGGTCAGCCCGGAGCGCGCCTTGGCGCTCGGCTTCACCGGCCCGATGATTCGCGGCTCAGGCATCGCCTGGGACCTGCGCCGGAAGCAGCCCTACGCGGCCTACGACAAGATGGACTTCGACATCCCGGTCGGCACCAACGGCGACTGCTACGACCGCTACCTGGTGCGGGTGGAGGAGCTTCGCCAATCGAACCGCATCATCAAGCAGTGCGTCGACTGGCTGCGCGCCAACCCGGGCCCGGTGATCAGCGACGACCGCAAGGTCGCGCCGCCGTCGCGCGCCGACATGAAGGGCGACATGGAATCGCTGATCCACCACTTCAAGCTCGCGACCGAGGGTTACTGCGTGCCGGAGGGCGAGGTCTACGCCGCGATCGAGCACCCCAAGGGCGAGTTCGCGATCTACCTCGTGTCCGACGGCGCCAACAAGCCCTACCGCGTGCGCATCCGGCCGCCGGGCTTCATCCACATCGCCGCGCTCGACGAGATGGTCAAGGGCCACATGCTGGCCGACCTGGTGGCGATCATCGGCACCCAGGACATCGTGTTCGGCGAGGTGGACCGATGAGCGAAGCCAAGCCGATGCCGCAGGCCACGCTGTCGCAGCACGCGCGCGACGCGATCGACGCGGCGCTGAAGAAGTACCCGCCTGAGCGCAAGCGCTCGGCCGTATTGGTCGCGCTGCACGAAGCGCAGCACGACAACCATGGCCACCTGACGACGCCGCTGATGGATGCGGTCGCGGACTACCTCGGGCTGCCGCCGGTCCATGTCTACGAGGTCGCCTCGTTCTATTCCATGTTCGAGACGGCCCCATGTGGCAGGCACAGCGTCTCGGTCTGCAAGAACATCAGCTGCATGCTGCGCGGCGCCGACGGGATCGTGGCCCATATTGAGAAGAAGTACGGCGTGAAGCTCGGCGAGTCCACCAAGGACGGTCGCTTCGTCTTCAAGCAGGAGGAGGAGTGCCTGGCGGCCTGCGCCGGCGCGCCGATGATGATGGTCGATCACGTCTATCACGAGGACCTCACCATCGCGAAGGTTGACGAGATACTCGGGAGTCTGAAGTGAGCGCCGGTCCGAACATCAGAGCTTCGGGCGAGGCGGTCTGCTTCGAGACGCTGCAGTTCGAGCGCGACCCATGGTCGCTGGAGAACTACTGCAAGGTTGGCGGCTACCAGGCCTGGGAGAAGATCCTGCGCGAGAAGCCGACGCCGGAATCGATCGTGGAGGAGGTGAAGGCCTCCGGCCTGCGCGGCCGTGGCGGCGCCGGTTTCCCGACCGGCGTGAAGTGGGGCTTCATGCCCAAGGACGCATCGCAGAAATACGTGATCTGCAACTCCGACGAGTCCGAGCCCGGCACCTGCAAGGACCGCGAGATCCTGCGCTACAACCCGCACTCGATCATCGAAGGCATGGCGATTGCTGCATACGCGATGCGCGCCACCGTGGGTTACAACTACCTGCGCGGCGAGTTCATGGATGAGCCGTGGCAGCGCTTCGAGGCTGCGCTAGGCGAGGCCAACGCTGCCGGTTACCTCGGATCGAACATCAAGGGTTCCGGCATCGACTTCGTGCTGCACGGCCACCTCGGCGCCGGCGCCTACATCTGCGGCGAGGAGACGGCGCTGCTCGAGTCGCTCGAGGGCAAGAAAGGGATGCCGCGCTTCAAGCCGCCGTTCCCAGCCGGCTTCGGCCTCTACGGTCGCCCGACCACGATCAACAACACCGAGACCTACGCCTCGGTGCCGAAGATCATGCGCAAGGGGGGTAAATGGTTCGCTGAATTGGGCAAACCGAACAACGGTGGTACGAAAATATTCAGTGTGAGTGGCCACGTCGCGCGCCCCGGCAACTTCGAGGTGCCGATGGGCACGCCGTTCGCCGAGCTGCTGGCGATGGCCGGCGGCGTATGGAAGGGCCGCAAGCTCAAGGGCGTGATCCCGGGCGGTTCCTCGGCGCCAGTGCTGCCGGCCGCGGCGCTCGAAGGCATGACCATGGACTTCGATTCGATCAAGAACGCGGGCTCGATGCTCGGTTCGGGCGCGGTGATCGTCATGGACGAGACCACCTGCATGGTCCAGGCGCTGGAGCGCATCGCGCGCTTCTACCACGCCGAGTCCTGCGGTCAGTGCACGCCCTGCCGCGAGGGCACCGGCTGGATGCACCGCGTGGTGCAGCGCATCGAGGGCAGCAAGGGCCGCCAGGACGACCTCGATCTGCTGGTCGATGTGTCGAAGCGCATCGAGGGGCACACCATCTGTGCGTTCGGCGATGCCGCGGCCTGGCCGGTGCAGGGCTTCATCCGCCACTTCAGGCCTGAGTTCCAGTACCACATCGACCACGGCAAGTGCCTGGTGCAGCCATGAGCGACATGGTCACCATCGAGGTCGATGGCAAGAAGGTCGAGGTCCGCAAGGGCGCGATGATCATCCACGCAACGGATGCGCACGGCGCCTACGTGCCGCGCTTCTGCTACCACCCGAAGCTCAGCATCGCGGCCAACTGCCGCATGTGTTTGGTCGAGGTCGAGAAGGCGCCGAAGCCGATGCCGGCCTGCGCCACGCCGGTGATGGAGGGCATGAAGGTCTTCACCAAGTCGCCGAAGGCGCTGGCGGCGCAGAAGGCGACGATGGAGTTCCTGCTCATCAACCATCCGCTCGACTGCCCGATCTGCGACCAGGGCGGCGAGTGCGAGCTGCAGGACCTGGCGATGGGCTACGGCCAGGGCCTGTCACGCTTCACCGAAGCCAAGCGCGTGGTCGCCGACCACGACATCGGCCCGTTGATCTCCACCGACATGACGCGCTGCATCATTGCACGCGCTGCGTGCGTTTCGGCGAGGAGATCGCCGGCAGCCCGGAGCTCGGTGCCACCGGCCGCGGCGAAGACATGAAGATCGGCACCTACATCGCCAAGAGCGTGGCGCACGAGCTCTCGGGCAACGTCATCGACCTCTGCCCGGTGGGCGCGCTCAACAGCAAGCCGTTCCGCATGCGCGGCCGTTCCTGGGAGATGCAGCAGCACCCGCTGGTCTCGCCGCATGACGCCATCGGCAGCAACCTTTGGGCGCACGTGCTGCGCGGCAAGTTGCTGCGCGTGGTGCCACGCGAGAACGAATTGATCAACGAGACCTGGCTCTCGGACCGTGACCGATTCGGTTACGAGGGCCTGCACGCCGATGACCGGCTGACCAAACCGATGCTCAAGCGCGATGGCAAATGGAGCGAGGTCACCTGGGAGGTGGCGCTCGAAGCCGCTGCACACGAACTGAAAGCAGCCGTTGCGCACCAGGGCGGCAACCAGCTCGCCACGCTGGTCGCGCCGACCTGCACGGTGGAGGAGGCGTTCCTCGCCCAGAAGCTCGCGCGCGCGCTCGGCAGCGAGAACATCGACTCGCGCCAGGGTCAACGCGACTTCCGCGACGATGCGCACGCGCCGCAGGCGCCGGTGCTGCCGTGCAGCCTGGCCGACATCGAACAGCTCGCTGGCGTGCTGGTGATCGGCGCCGACCTGCGCAAGGACGCGCCGTTGTTCGGCCATCGCCTGCGCAAGCTCGCGTTGCGCGGCGGCGCGGTTGGCGTCATCGCGAGCCGGCAGCAGAAGCTCGAGTTCCCGGTGGCCGTGCAACTTGCAGTCGACCATGCCGGCACGGTGCTGGCATTGGCCGAGGTGCTGGTCGCGGTCGCCGCCGCCAACGGCAACCCGCTGCCGACCCATCTCGCTGCTGCCGCCGCGCTCAAACCGAGCGACGCAGCGCGCCGCCTCGCTGCGGTGCTCACCTCGAAGGAGTCCAAGGACGGCAAGTGCGCGGTCGTGCTCGGCCCTTGGGCAATGGCCCACCCGCAGTTCGCCGAGCTGCGCGCGCTCGGCGCGGCGATCGCGGAGCTCAGCGGCGCAAGCTTCGGTTATCTGCCGGCGGGCGCCAACGCCGTTGGCACCGCACTGGCTG
Source organism: Gammaproteobacteria bacterium (assembly GCA_031388175.1). Taxonomy (GTDB): domain Bacteria; phylum Pseudomonadota; class Gammaproteobacteria; order Natronospirales; family JANNEA01; genus JANNEA01. The sequence continues at coordinate 4,584 of JANNEA010000103.1, read as the reverse complement.
GGGCTCTGCCGCATCGTGGCCCGGGCGGCGCGCCGCGCGTGAACAAGGGTCTCGATGCGCGCGCGATGATCGATCAGCCGCGCCGCGGTTACCTCATCTGCGGCGCCGAGCCTGAGCTCGACAGCGCGAGCGGTGCTGCCACCATCGCGGCACTGGCCAGGGCCGACAGCGTGGTGATGCTCACGCCGTTCCTGAGCGAGGCGATGCGCGCTTACGCCACGGTGCTGCTGCCGGTCGCGAGCTTCGGCGAGACCTCGGGCAGCGTGGTCAACGCCGAAGGACGCTGGCAGGGCTTCGCTGGTGCGACTGCGCCGCCGGGCGAGGCGCGCCCGATGTGGAAGGTGCTGCGCGTGCTCGGCAACCTCTGTGGCCTCGAGGGCTTCGAGCAGCAATCATCCGAGGACGCTCGCACCGAACTCGAGGCCTTGATCGGTGCGCGTGCGCCGACCGCAGGCTACGCCGGCACCCATGAACTCGTTCTGCCGTCGCGCGCCACCGGGCTGCGCGGCGTCGACGAGGTGCCGCTGTACGCCGCCGATGCGCTGGTGCGGCGCGCCGCGTCGCTGCAACGCACGACCGACGCCCGTTCTGGCCGCTCGCTGAAGCTGTCGCCGACCACTGCTGCGCGCCATGGCATCGGCGCCGGCGACGCGGTGGTGGTGCAGGCCGGTGGCGCTGAAGCCCGCCTGCCGGCGTTGTTCGACGCTGGTGTGCTTGACGATGTGGTCGTGATCCCGCGCGGCGTGCCCGAGACCGTCGCGTTGCTGGCGGCGCTCGCGCTTGATCCCTCTGGCCTGCGCCTGAGTCGGGCCTGAGGCTCCGCCCGATGTTCGACAGCCTGCTGCAGCGCGCCTTCGACCTCTGGTACTGGCTCTGGCCTGAGGCGCGCATCCTCATCCTGATCGCCTGCATCGTGCTGCCGCTGGTGATCGGCGTCGCGCTGCTCACCTATTTCGAGCGGCGCGTGATCGGCGCGATGCAGGCGCGCATCGGCCCCAACCGCGTTGGGTTCTTCGGCTTCCGCTTGTTCGGCGTCGGCCAGCCCTTCGCCGACGTGGTCAAGCTGCTGCTGAAAGAGATTGTGGTCCCGGCCAAGTCCAACAAGTTCCTGTTCATCATCGCACCGGTGCTCTCGATCGGTCCGGCGCTCGCGGCCTGGGCAGTGATCCCGTTCGACGATGGTGTGGTGCTCGCCGACGTTGATGCCGGACTGCTCTACATCCTGGCCCTGACCTCGCTTGCGGTGTACGGCGTGATCATCGCCGGCTGGGCCTCGAACTCGAAGTACGCCTTCCTCGGCGCGATGCGCTCCGCGGCGCAGATCGTGTCCTACGAGATCGCGATGGGCTTCGCGCTGGTCGGCGTGCTGATGGCGGCGGGCACGCTCAACCTGAGCAAGATCGTCGTCGCCCAGCAGGGTGGAGTGCTCGACTGGTTCTGGCTGCCGCTGTTCCCGTTGTTCCTCATCTACTTCATCTCCGGCGTGGCCGAGACCAACCGCGCGCCGTTCGACGTCGCCGAGGGCGAGTCGGAGATCGTCGCCGGCTTCCACGTCGAGTACTCGGGCACGACCTTCGCCGGCTTCTTCCTCGCCGAATACGCGAACATGATCCTGATCTCGGTGCTGGCGTCGCTGATGTTCCTCGGCGGCTGGCTCTCGCCGTTCAACGGCCTGCTGTCGCCGGAGGTGCTGGGGCAGGGCGCCGGGCGCGTGCTCGGCAACGGACCCCACTGGCTCGCCGCCAAGGTCGCATTCTTCCTGTTCTGCTTCCTGTGGTTCCGCGCCACCTTCCCGCGCTACCGCTACGACCAGATCATGCGACTGGGCTGGAAGGTGTTCATCCCCATCACCATCGTCTGGATCGTGGTGCTCGGCGGCGCGATCGTCACCGAGCTGCCGCTTCGCACGCTCGGCATGTGGACGATCAGCGGTGTCGCCGCGCTCGCGCTGATCGGCGCCGCGCTGGGCCGGAGGAACTGAGCTTATGAGCGCGATCCGCGACTTCTCCCGTACCTGGCTGCTCGGCGAGCTCTTCGAAGGCCTCTGGCTGACGCTGCGGCAGATGCTGTTCCGACCCAGCATCACCATCGAGTACCCGGAGGAGAAGACGCCGATGTCGCCGCGCTTCCGCGGCCAGCATGCGCTGCGTCGCTACCCGAGCGGTGAGGAGCGCTGCATCGCCTGCAAGCTCTGCGAGGCGGTGTGCCCGGCGCTCGCCATCACCATCGACTCCGAGCAGCGCGAGGACGGCACCCGTCGCACCACCCGCTACGACATCGACCTGTTCAAGTGCATCTACTGCGGCTTCTGCGAGGAGGCCTGCCCGGTCGACGCCATCGTCGAGACCCGGGTGTTCGAGTTCCACATGGAGCAGAAGGGCCAGAACATCATGACCAAGGAGAAGCTGCTTGCGGTCGGTGCCAAGCACGAGGCCCAGATCGCCGCCGACCGGGCCGCCGACAGCCGCTACCGCTAGGAGCCACGATGTCCCTCAGCCCACAGGAACTGCTGTTCTACGTCTTCGGCACCGCGCTGATCGGTTCGGCGTTCGCCGTGGTCACCGCGCGCAACGCGGTGCACTCGGCGCTGTTCCTGGTGCTGGCCTTCGTCTCCAGCGCCTGCCTCTGGGTGCTGCTGCAGGCCGAGTTCCTCGGCATCGCGCTGGTGCTGGTCTACGTCGGCGCGGTGATGGTGCTGTTCCTGTTCGTGGTGATGATGCTCGACGTCGACGTCGCCGCGGTGCGCGACAGCGCGAAGCGTGCCGGCCCGCTCGGCGGATTGATCGCCTTGCTGGTGATCCTCGAGCTCGGCTACGTGGTGACCGCCAAGCGCCTCGGGCTCGACCTGCTGCCCTCGCCGGTGCCGAAGCCGGGCGACTGGAGCAACACGCTCGAGCTCGGCCGCGAGATCTACACCCGCTACATCTTCGCCTTCGAGGTCGCCGGCGTGATCCTGCTGGTCGGCATCGTCGCGGCGATCGCGCTGACCCTGCGCCGTCGCGGCGGCACCCGCAGCCAGGACCCGGCGGTGCAGGTCAGCGTCAAGCGCGGCGATCGCGTACGCATGGTCAAGCTGCCGAGCGAGGAGCGCCGCTGATGATCTCGCTCAACCACTACCTGGCACTCGGTGCCGTGCTGTTCGGCCTGTCGGTCGCAGGCATGTACCTCAACCGGCGCAACGTGATCATCCTGCTGATGTGCATCGAGCTGATGCTGCTCGCGGTCAACATCAACTTCGTCGCCTTCTCTGCCTACCTCGACGACCTCGCCGGGCAGGTGTTCGTGTTCTTCATCCTCACCGTGGCCGCGGCCGAGGCCGCGATCGGCCTCGCGATCCTGGTGGTGCTGTTCCGCAATCGGAAAAGCATCGACGTCGACGCCCTCGACTCGCTCCGTGGTTGATTGAGGACAGGCTGACCGCATGGACCTGATGACCCTCTGCCAGATCATCGTGCTCGCACCACTGCTCGCGGCGCTCTTGGCTGGCCTGGGAGGCGCGCACATCGGGCGTACAGGAGCGCACGTTGTAACCATCGGTGGTGTCGGAATCTCGTTTGCGCTGTCGAGCTATGTGCTGTGGCTACAGGTTTCCGGCGGAGCGACCTTCGAATCGGTTTGGTACACCTGGATGGTCAGCGACGGGCTCAAGTTCGAGATCGGCTTCCTGGTCGACCGCTTGAGCGCGCTGATGATCACGGTGGTGACCTTCGTCTCGCTGATGGTGCATGTCTACACCATCGGCTACATGCACGAGGACCCGGGTTACCAGCGCTTCTTCGCCTACATCTCGCTGTTCACCTTCGCCATGCTGATGCTGGTGTTGGCCAACAACTTCCTCCAGCTGTTCTTCGGCTGGGAGGCGGTGGGACTCGTCTCATACCTTCTGATCGGGTTCTGGTACACGCGCGAGTCCGCGATCCGCGCCAACCTCAAGGCCTTCCTGGTCAACCGTGTCGGCGACTTCGGCTTCGTGCTCGGCATCGCCGCGTTGGTCGCCTACGTCGGCTCGCTCTCATACGCTGATGCGTTCGCGTCAGCGAACGCTCTTTCCAAAGAGACCATCGAGATCATCCCGGGCCAGCAGTGGGCATTGCCGACGGTGATCTGCCTGCTGTTGTTCGTCGGCGCGATGGGCAAGTCGGCGCAGTTCCCGCTGCACGTCTGGCTGCCGGATTCGATGGAGGGCCCGACCCCGATCTCAGCGCTGATCCACGCCGCGACCATGGTGACCGCGGGCATCTTCATGGTGGCGCGGATGTCGCCGCTGTTCGAGCTCTCGACCACCGCACTGTCGGTGGTGATGACGATCGGCGCGATCACGGCGTTCTTCATGGGCCTGCTCGGCCTGGTGGCGAACGACATCAAGCGCGTGGTCGCCTACTCGACGCTGTCGCAGCTCGGCTACATGACCGTCGCGCTCGGCGCCTCGGCCTATGCCGCGGGCATCTTCCACCTCATGACCCATGCCTTCTTCAAGGCGCTGCTGTTCCTGGCCGCCGAGCAATATTTTCGCGCTGTCCAATTCGTTCATGTCTTCGCGAATAAAAATATCCATTTGCTGCGCCCAGTGTGGCACCGCTTTTG
>JANNEA010000098.1:0-6855 GCA_031388175.1 Gammaproteobacteria bacterium | reverse complement strand
AGTCGACGATCCGCGACAGGGTCTCGGCGCCGACTACCAGCGCCTTCTTGACGGTCCCCGTCTGGACGAACTTGTCGGCGATGCCGAGCGCGTAGATGAACCCGGTGCAGGCGGCCTCGAGACCCATCGCCATGCAGCCGTGCACGCCGAGCCGGTCCTGCAGCAACACGCCCATATTGGGGAAGACCTGGTCCGGCGTGGTCGTTCCGACCACGATCATGTCGAGCTCATCGGCAGCGATGCCGGCCATCTCGAGCGCGTTGCGCGAAGCTTTCTCGCACAGGTCGAGCGTGGTCTCGCCTTCGCTCGCGATGTGACGGCGTTCGATGCCGGTGCGCTCGCGGATCCAGGCGTCGGTCGTGTCGACCCGCTTCACCAAGTCGGCGTTGGTGACGCAGTTCTCCGGCAGGTAGCGTCCCGTGCCTGCGATACGCGAGTAGATCATGCCGTGCCCGCCGCGCCAGTGGCCGCGCCGTTCATGTGGTGGCTGATCTGCTCAGCGATGCGGGTCGGAACCTGGTTCTCGACCTCGAGCATCGCGATGCGGATGGCGTTGGCGAACGCCATTGCGTCGGCGCTGCCGTGGCTCTTGATCACGATTCCATTGAGACCCAACAGACTGGCGCCGTTGTAGCGGCGCGGGTCGAGTCGCTTGCCCGCGCTCTTCATCACTGGCAGCGAGATCAGCGCTGCAATCTTGGTGAACAGGTTGCGCTGGAACTCTTCGCGCAAGAATCGCGCGACCATCTTGGCGAGACCCTCGGCAGTCTTGAGCGCGACGTTGCCGGCGAAGCCATCGGCGACCACCACATCGACACGGTCGGAGAAGATGTCGTTGCCTTCGACGAAACCGATGTAGTTGAGCTCGCCCGACGCCTGAATCAGCTGGGCCGCCTGCTTGATCGTCTCGTTGCCCTTGATCTCCTCCGAGCCGATGTTCAAGAGACCAATCGTGGGGCGATTGATGCCATATACCGCGCTAGCGAGCACTGAGCCCATCACTGCGAACTGGTAGAGCTGTTCGGAGGAACAATCAGCGTTGGCCCCCAGGTCAAGCATGTGGGTGTGTCCGCCGACCGAAGGAATCGCAGAGATCAGCGCTGGCCGGTCGATGCCTGGCAGCGTCTTGAGCACGAACCTCGCCGTCGCCATCAATGCGCCAGTGTTGCCAGCGCTGACGCAGGCCTGGGCCCGGCCCGCTTTGACCAGGTCGATCGCGACCCGCATCGACGAGTCCTTCTTGCGTCGCAGCGCATCCGCGGGCGCCTCGTCCATCGCAATCTCTTGGCTCGCATGCACGATCGAAAGACGCGAGCGCAACGCTGTCGGCACCTGCGCGAGCAGCGGCGCGAGCACCGCCTCGTTGCCGACCAAGATGAGCTCGAGAGTTGGGTAGCGCGCAGCGGCTTCGAGCGCGCCGGGGACCACGGAGGCGACCCCGTAGTCACCACCCATCGCATCGAGCGAGATGACTAGCGGGCGCATCGCGCGCCGCGTGCTCAGCTCTTCGACTTGGCAGCGACGACGCGCTTGCCGCGGTAGAAGCCGTCCTTGGTGACCTGGTGACGGACATGCGTCTCGCCGCTGGTCTTGTCGACCGACAGCGTGGGTCCGCTCAGGGCGTCGTGGGCGCGACGCATGCCGCGCTTGGAGGGGGTCTTGCGATCTTTTTGGACTGCCATCTGTGCGTTCCTCGGTCAGTTCGTCTTCGGTTTCAATGCGGCCAACGCCGCGAACGGGTGTACTTCATGGTTGGGCTCCTCGGCCGCCACCGGGGCGGCATCGACCCGCTTGCAGGCCGCCGGTTCTGCATGTCGCGGGACGATAGGCAAGGCCAACAGCAGTTCGTCCTCGAGCATCGTGGCCAAGTCGACCTCGCGGTTCGGTGCCACCAGCGGGTCGCGCCCGTCCGCCAGAGCCTCGGCATCGTCCTCGTTCGCCACGCGGATGAGGTCGAGAGCCGCCGCCACCGGTACTTCGACCTCGCCGAAGCAGCGTTGGCAGATCAGGAAGAGCTCGCACTCCACGCGGCCCCGGACCACCTCGCGCTTCAGTTCGCGGCCGAACTCGAGATGCGCGCGGACGACCCCATCGGTCCGAGCCAGCAGCGGCGCGAGCCGACCGAAGCGCGCCAGCGGCAACTCGCCGTCGAGCACCGCGTTCGCGTCAGCAAGCCGCGCCAAATCGAGGCGTTGCGGCAGGGCCGTCGGCATAAGCGGCGCATTCTATTGAGAGAGCCTGCGGGTGTAAAGGACGAATTCGACGCAACCCATTGTTTCTCATGGATGATTGCTCGTTGACTCGACCGCCGATTCGTTGCCGAATGCGCGGATGCCTGTGCTCCCGCCACTGGTTCTCGCCTCGACCTCGACCTATCGATTCGCGCTGCTGCAGCGCTTCCGTATCCCATTCATCGTTGAGGCGCCTGATGTTGACGAGGGCGCCGCGGACACCGAACCACCACACCAGCTCGCCCGCCGACTCGCGCAGCTCAAGGCACGCACGGTTGCCCAGCGTCATCCGGGTGCACTCGTGCTCGGGTCAGATCAGGTCGCGCAGGTGGGTGCACAGAGGCTGGGGAAGCCTGGTACACGGGCCAACGCCATCGCACAACTGCAGGTCTGTTCTGGACAGACCGTCGAGTTCGCCACCGCGGTGTGCCTGATCGATGGCCGCAGCGGGACTGTCCGCGACCACCTCGACTCCACCTTGGTGACCTTCAGGACGCTCAGCCTCGATGAGATTCAACGCTATGTCGACGCGGATGAACCCTTCGATTGTGCCGGAGCGTTCCGCAGCGAGTCGCTCGGTGCAGCGCTGGTTGAATCGATGCGCACCGAAGATCCCACTGCGCTGATCGGGCTGCCGCTCGTTGCGACCGCCCGCTTGCTTCGGGACGCTGGATTCAATATACCCTGATAAAACAGTTAGTTAAGTATTTATTCTAGAAACGTTGCGAACTTAAGGTGCCGCAGTCGGCAGAATCTCCAAGAATCGCTGCAAGGCCACCTCGAGTGGTGCTTCCAGGATCAAGTCCCGACCGTCGGCGGGATGGACGAAGCGCAGCCTCGCCGCGTGAAGGAACATCCTCGCCAAGCCCTGCGTTTTGGCAGCCCGGTTCGCGAGCCGGTCGCCGTACTTGTCGTCGCCGAGCACGGCATGCCCGATGTGGGCGGCGTGCACGCGAATCTGGTGCATCCTGCCCGTCTCGATGTCCACAGCGGTGAGCACCGAATCTCGGAATCGCCGTTCTGGAATGAAGGTGCTCACGGCATTGCGCCCCTGGGCGCCCACTCGGGTCACACGCTCGCCGCCTTCTGGCCGATGCTCTTCGAGGGGAACGTCCACACGCCTCGGTCCGCCGCTCCAGGCGCCATTGAGCAGCGCCAGGTAGCGCTTGCCCACCCTGCCCTCACGCATCGCCGCATGCAGCGTGCGTAGGGCGCTGCGCCGCTTTGCGACCAGAAGCAGGCCGCTGGTATCCCGGTCCAGACGATGGACCAGCTCCAGGCTGCGTGCGTCAGGGCGCAAGGTGCGTAGCACCTCGATCGCGCCGAAGCCCACACCACTACCGCCATGAACCGCCAGACCAGAAGGCTTATCGAGCGCCAAGAGGTACTCGTCTTCGTAGAGGATTCGGGCCTCGACTCGGCGCAGCAAGTCGTCGGGCGCACGCCTCGGTGCGTCAGGTGCGGCAACCCTCACGGGTGGCACCCGCACCATGTCCCCAGCGACCAGCTTCCGGTCAGGCCCCGCCCGCCCCTTGTTCACCCTGACCTGTCCGGTGCGCAGCAGCCTATAAACATGAGTCTTGGGCACGCCTTTCAGGCGTTTCAGCAGCCAATTGTCGATGCGCTGACCGGCGTCCTCGTCGGAGACTTCGACGGTTTGGACCTTCGGAACGTCAGTCATTTGGTGCAAGTTCCAATTGAAACAGAGACTTACTTGCGTTATCTTACCTTCCGCTGCGCCCAAGGACCAAAGTTCTGGGCGCGCCTGTTCCTAAGTGAACGGAAGGTGGGCCTGCGCGTGGCGCGGGTCCGTGTAAATGACACGCACCCCGCCGACTGAGTCGGGTGCAGAAGTCAGATGCGCTCCCGTGCGATACGCACGGTCGGACAGCGCCGACAAGCAGGCAGGCTTCCTCGCGGCAGCCCAGGGTCCTCCCCCAAGAGGTCTCCAGGCGCCCTCTCCCTAGAGAACCCGCCACGCCCGTCGCAGGCGTCGACCGTCCCTATCCCGCGTTAGCTGCATCTGCAGGTGATACGCGATGAAACGCATGTTGATCAACGCGACGCAGGCTGAAGAGCTGCGCGTCGCTCTCGTCGATGGCCAACGCTTGTACGACCTCGATATCGAGGTTCCGTCACGCGAACAGAAGAAGGCCAACATCTACAAAGGCCGGATTACCCGGGTCGAGCAGAGCCTCGAGGCCGCCTTCGTCGATTTCGGGCAGGAACGCCACGGCTTCCTGCCGCTGAAGGAGATCTCCCGCGAGTGCTTCAAGCCGGAGTACCGCGACGCCCAGGACGGCCAGTTCACGATGAAGGAAGCGGTCGCCGAGGGCACCGAGATCGTGGTCCAGGTGGAGAAGGAGGAACGCGGCAACAAGGGTGCCGCGCTGACCACCTTCATCAGCTTGGCCGGCCGCTTCATGGTCCTGATGCCCAACAACCCTCGCGCTGGCGGCATCTCGCGTCGCGCCGAGGGCGACGATCGCGATGAGATGCGCGACGTCATGGCCGAGCTCAAGATCCCCGAGGGCATGGGGGTGATCATCCGCACCGCCGGCGTCGGCCGCACCGCCGAAGAGCTGCAGTGGGACCTCGACTACCTGCTGAACATCTGGACCAGCGTCGACGCTGCGGCGAAAGAGCGGCCGGCGCCCTACCTGATCTACCAGGAATCGAACCTGTTCATCCGGGCGCTGCGCGACTACCTGCGCAACGACATCGGCGAGATCCTGTTCGATGACCCGGCCACCTACCAGCAGGCGGTCGAGTTCGTCTCGACGGTGATGCCGCACAACCTCAGCAAGCTCAAGCACTACAGCGACAAGATCCCGCTGTTCACCCGCTTCCAGATCGAGAGCCAGATCGAGTCGGCGTTCCGGCGCGACGTGCGCCTGCCCTCGGGCGGCATGTTGGTGATCGACCACACCGAGGCGATGGTCGCGATCGACATCAACTCGGCGCGTGCCACCAAGGGCTCCGACATCGAGGAGACCGCGCTCAACACCAACCTCGAGGCAGCCGACGAGATCGCGCGCCATCTGCGGCTGCGCGACATGGGCGGCCTGATCGTCATCGACTTCATCGACATGTCGTCGAGTCGGAGTCAGAAGGCAGTCGAGGAGCGCCTGCACCAGGCGGTGCGCCACGACCGGGCCCGCATCCAGCTCGGCAAGCTGTCGCGCTTCGGCCTGCTCGAGATGTCGCGCCAGCGCCTGCGGCCGTCGCTCGGCGAATCGAGCCAGGTGGTCTGCCCGCGCTGCCGCGGCGAAGGCCGAATCCGTGGCGTCGAATCGCTGGCGCTCGCGGTGCTGCGTCTGGTCGAAGAGGAAGCCATGAAGGACCGGACAGCGCGCGTCGTGGCGCAGGTCCCGGTCGAGGTCGGCACCTACCTGCTCAACGAGAAGCGTGAGCCGCTGATCCAGATCGAGCAGCGGACCAACGTCGCAGTCATGGTGGTGCCGAACCCCCATCTCAACACGCCCGATTACGAGATCCGGCGCGTGCGCGATGACGAGGTCCGCCATCCGCAGAACGCTGAGCTCAGCTACAAGACGGCGGTCGGCACCACCGACGAGGCAGCGCAGAAGTACATCACCGACCAGGGCAAGCCTGCCCCCGAGCAGCCGGTCGTGAGCCGCATCCTGCCCGAGGCCCCGGTGCCCACGCCGGTGGCCCCGGCTCCGGTCGCGGCGGCAGCGCCGGTTGCCGGCCCCGGCTTCTTCGTGCGCCTCTGGCGCAGCCTGTTCGGCAGCGGTGCGCCCGCACGCGAGCGCAGCATCGGCGAGCGCCCCCGCCGTGACCGCGACGACCATCGTCGCGATCGCCCGGGACGGCCGCCGGAACGCCATGGCCGCGGTGGCGAGCGCCACGGCGGTCGCGATGAACGCCCGCATGGTCGTGGTGGCCGCGGCGATCACCGTCGCGATCGTGACGATCGTGGCCCGCGCCGCGACGAAAGCCGGCGCGACGAGCGTCCGCGCCAGGGCAACGCCCCGCGCCGCGATGAACCACAGGGCCAGCGTCCGCCGCCGCAGTCGCGGCCGGAACGCGGGCCGCGACCGGAACGCGAGCCCCGGCCAGATGCGCCGCAAGTGGTCGTGCCGGTCGAAGCGGTCCCGGGTGCCGAAGGCACCGCCGCAGGCGGCGATGAGCAGCGGCGTTCGCGCCGAGGTCGTCGCGGCGGTCGGCGGCGTCGCGGCCGCGGTCAGGGCGAGCGCGTCGAGGGTCAGCCGCAGAACGGCACGCCGTTCAGCGAAGACGGCAACGGCGCACCGGTGCAGTCGCATCCGGACGCGCCGCAGCATGCCGAAGCCCACACCGAGCATGTGCCACAGCGCGAACCTGAGCCGCATTACGACCCCGACCTGACCACGCCGAACCTGGCGCGGCGCGAGCCGGCGCCTGAGCCGATTCAATCGCCAGCGCCCGCCTCGCCGCCGCGCGAGGACGGCATCACCTGATCGGGTTGTGCCGGGTTCAACGCCTGGCGCGCAACGCCTCGATCAACCCGTCAGGCGCGAGCTCGCGCAGGTCCAGCACCAGCTCGAAGCTCGCGGCGCCGGAGGAGTAGGGATCTGGCCCTTCGCGCCCGGCCGCGCGGGGTGCGGAATCGAGCAGCAGC
>JANNEA010000069.1:0-9627 GCA_031388175.1 Gammaproteobacteria bacterium | reverse complement strand
CTGCCATGACCCACGCTAAGCGCGTCATGCACGAACTCGAGCACCGCGCGTGCCTCATCATCGAAGCGGAACGGTGGATTCGCGACCAGCAGCCCACAGCCGAGCAGTCCCGGGCCGTCGTCGCGCAGGTTGAAACGCAGCTTGAGCGTCTTCGGCACGCCGGCGGCCGCGACGCGACGCTCGAGGCCGGCGGCCTCAGCCGTGTCTTTCAGCGGATACCACAAGGCGACGATCCCGCTCGGCCAGCGCGTCAGCGCATCGATGAAACCGTCGGCGGCGACGCGGAACTCGTTGGACTGTTCGTAGGGCGGGTCGATCAACACCAGGCCGCGGCGCTCGCGCGGCGGCACCAAGGCCTTGAGCTCGCGCCAACCGTCGGCGTTGCGGACCTCCACCTGCGCCGTGCCGGCGCGATGCGCCTCGTGCACCAACGACTTGCCGAGCGCGGTGGCCTCGGCGGCCTGCGCCTCGCACAGCACCGCGCGATCGCCCTCGCGCGCGCGCTGCACCGCGATCAGCGGCGATCCGGGATAACGATGGGCCGGCGTGCCGCTCGCCTGGCCCGGGTTCGCGGCATCGACCAGTGCCAGGAACTCGGCGACCGCGAGCGGCGCGTTGACGCGACGTTGGCGCAGGCGCTGGATGCCCGCCGTCGCCTCGCCGGTCGCCACGGCGTCGCCATGGTCGAGCGCGTAACTGCCACGACCGGCGTGCGTCTCGATGTAGGCGTAGGGCGCCGGCTTGCGCGCGAGCGCATCGAGCAACGCCACCAACAGCGCGTGCTTGGCGCAGTCGACCGGGTTGCCGGCGTGGAACGCGTGGCGGTAGTTCATCCGCTGCTATGATGCCTCACGATGACCGCCACCACCCGCTTGTCCCGCGCGATCGACCGCGTCGAGCGGCTGCCGGGACCCATGCGCACCTACGCCCGATCGTTCGCGGTCGGGCGCGTCATCCCCTTCGTTGGCACCGCCGGTCTACGCATCGAGCGGCTCGACCGCGAGCGTTGCGTGATCACACTGGCGAACCGGCGCCGGGTCCAGAACCACATCGGCGGCGTGCACGCGACCGCGACCGCGCTGCTGGCCGAGACCGCGACCGGGATGATGGTCGGCATGCACCTGCCGGACACCAAGCTGCCCTTGCTCAAGCGCCTCGACATCCAGTACCTGAAGCGTGCGGATGGCGCGGTGCGCGCCGAGGCTTGGTTGTTGGCCGACGAAATCGCGCGCATGCAGCACGACGAACGCGGTGAGGCGATGGTCCCGGTCACGGTCACCGACTCGGCCGGCACGGTGACGGTCGAATGTGCGATGTGTTGGGCCTGGAGGACACGATGAACGCCAAACCGGACCAGGCCAAGTACCACGCCACGATCCGCGAGCTCTCGGACCGCATCGTCGAGGCGCAGCGTGAGATCCGCATCCTCGATGCGATCAAGTGGGACCCGTCGGTCCAGGAGCGCTTCTTCGCCAAGAAGTGCAAGGAGCTGCCGCAGATCGACCGCGCGTACTACGAGGCACGCCCGCTCAGCTTCGACGCCAGTGCCAAGAAGCTCGAGTTCCACGCCATCGAACGCGACATCAACCGCCTGCTCGGCCGCTTCAACCCGATCGGCCACATCATGGCGCGGATGTGCGAGGAGTACGTGACGGTGGTGCGCATGCTCGAGGCGCGCGGCACACCCGAGTTCGCCTCGCTCGCGCAGCAGCTCTACGGCGCGGCCAGCGACGCGTTCCATGCCGGCGACCCGACCATCGCCGACCTCGGCGAAGCGATGTCGGCCACGCTCGAGAACCTCGACGCCTCGCTGCTCGGTCCGGGCGAGCCCAAGACCATCACCGCCGAAGTCGCGGTGCAGAAGCTGCAGAAGCGCCTGGGCAAGTTCTTCCACTCCGACGAGGTGCGGGTGAAGCTGTCCGACGGCATCGCCTCGGACGCCGCGGCCGGCGCCGACTACCTCAAGATCCGTGGCGACGCGATGTTCAACGAGCGCGACCTCAAGGTGCTGGAGGTCCACGAGGGCCACGTCCACATCGCGACCACGCTCAACGGCATCAACCAGCCGGTCTGCACCTTCCTCGCCAAGGGCCCGCCGTCCTCCACCATCACCCAGGAGGGGCTGGCGATAATCATGGAGATCATCTCCTTCAACTCCTATCCGTCGCGGCTGAAGCGGATCACCAACCGCATCCACGCCATCGACATGGCCGAGAAGGGCGCTGACTTCCTCGAGGTGTTCAACGCCTTCCGCCAGCGCGGCATGGACCAGGACAACGCCTACACCGCGACCTATCGGGTGTTCCGCGGCTCGTCACCGGTCATGGGTCCGTTCACCAAGGACCTGAGCTACTCGAAGGGTTTCGTGCTGATCTACAACTACCTGCGCCTCGCCGTGAAGCGCGGCAAGGTGGATCGCATCCCGTTGCTGTTCTGCGGCAAGACCACGCTCGAGGATGTGAAGATCCTGCACGACGCGGTCGAGGAAGGCGTGGTGGTGATGCCGAAGTACCTGCCCAAGCAGTTCGCAGACCTGAACGCGCTCACGGCGTGGATGTGCTACTCGGTGTTCTTGAACCGGCTCAACCTTCAGCAGATAGAACAAGACTATGCGGCGATCCTCTGAGGACGCCGGCTCTCCATCACCTCGCTCATTCCCCAGGGCTCGAAGACTCGCCCTAAGGGTCCCTTTCGCGAGGTGATGGAGAGCCGGCGCACCAGCGCCCGCCACATCTCTCGTCGACAGCTTGAAGACTGAGCCGGTTCAGCGTGGCTCGGTCGAAGAGGTGCGCGACTAGCGCGAGCGAGCGAAGGTCGCTGCGACCACGGCGCGGTCATCCGCGCGCGGTTCTGCGCCGGTTGATTTGGACACGACCCATTCGAAGCCGCGCCAGAAGCGGATCGTGCGGAGCAGCGGGTTGCACCAGCCGTTGACGATGCAGTAGTCGCGGTCGAAGGGCGGGCGATGGTGCGGGTGGTGGGTGCGCGGCGAGAGGATGAGTCCCGTGCGCTGCAGCTGACGCGCGAACCATGGCGCCTCGCGCCCGGCATGCGCCCAGCGATGGATCAGGTTCGTCGGCAGCGTGAAGGCGACGAACGCCGCCACGAACTCCAAAGTGCGCGGCGAGCCCGCCAGCGGCAACGACTCCGTCCGCAACAAGGCCCACAGCAACAGCGGCAGGCTGAGGATCGCGATGTCGCCGTTGAGGTCGACCATGTCACGGCGACAGATGTCGCGCGGGTTCACGTGGTGCACGCGGAACGGCTCGATCAAGCGCTCGCCGATCAGCGGCCACTCCTTGCTGCCCCAGGTGTCGGCAGCCCAATGCACCACGCCGGACACGAAGTCCGCGGCGAAGATGCCGAGCACGATGAGCGCCAGCGTGACGAGGTCGAAGGGCTCGGGCGACGCGCTCCGCATCACCACGAGCATCAGCACCACCAGCGGCGCGCCGATCAGCGCTCCTCTCTCCAACCCACGCGAGAGGTCGCCGACCTTCGGATGCTTCGGCAACACGGTCGCGTCCGCGCTCTCCTCCAGGCCCCGGCGTGTCCCGTGTGGGAGGGACCCTTCGAGCGAGTCTTCGAGCTCGGGGGAAGGAGTGCGCAAGCGAGAGGGGCCTGCCGTCCTAGCGCTTGGTCGCGACCTTGTAGACGCCGTAGCCGATGGCTGCGACGACCACGAGCCCCGGCCACCCGCCGTAGGGAGAGTCCGCGATCGCGATCACGTTGCGGTCCTGGAACACCACGATCGGCACCGCCATCACGATGCCGGTCAGCGCCTCGCCCGCGATCAGGCCCGCGCCGACCAGCATCGAGGTGCGCTCGGCCAGCGGTTTGTCGGCCGCGGCCTTGTGGATCGCGTGCGCGATGAAGCCGCCGATGAGGATCGGCGTGGTCAGCTCGAGCGGCAGGTAGATGCCGATCGCCGCGGCCAGCACCGGCATGCGGAAGGTCGAGCCACGATGCTCGAGCCACTTGTCGTAGAGGATGATCGCGGCGCCGACCGCCGCACCGATCGCGATCATGTCCCAGGGCAGCCCGCCGCCGAACACGCCCTTGGCGACCGAGGCCATCAGGTTCGCCTGCGGCGCGTTGAGCGAATCGGGTTGCGCCGCGGTGGCAGGACCGATGCCGTAGGCGCTGACCAAGAGGTTCAGCACCGGCGCCATCACCGCGGCCGACACCAGCGCGCCGACCGCGAGCATCAGCTGTTGCTTCCACGGCGTGGCGCCGACGATGTGGCCGGCCTTGAGGTCCTGCAAGTTGTCGCCGCCCACCGCCGCTGCGCAACAGACCACGCCGCCGATCAGGATCGCCGCGGCCGGGCCGCTGGTCGCATCGGGCCCGATCAGCCACAGCAGCACCAGCGAGGCGAACAGCAGCGTCGCGATCGTCATGCCCGAGATCGGGTTGTTCGACGAGCCGACCAGGCCCGCCATGTACGACGACACCGCGCTGAACATGAAGCCGGCGGCGATCATGATCACGGCCATCACCGCGGCCACGCCCACGCTGTGTACGATCTGGAAGTACAGCGCCATGATCGGCAGCGTGAGCACGAGGATGCCGCCGCCGACCCAGGCGATCGGCAGGTCACGCTCGGTCTCGGCCACGCCTTCCCAGCCGCCGCTCTTGGCTGCGGCCTGCGCCGAGCGCACGCCGTCCACCAGCGAGTGGCGCATCTCGAACAGCGACCACAGGCCGCCGATCAGCATCGAGCCCACGCCGATGTAGCGGATCTTGGTGCTCCAGATCTCGTAGCCCTGGTCGAGCGCGACCGCGTCGGGCGCGTGCCCGGCCATGATCGAGTACAGCGGCACGAAGAAGTACCAGGCGATCGCGCCGCCCGAGAACACCACGATGCCGATGTTGCGGCCGACGATCACGCCGACCGCGAGCAGCGCTGGCGAGACGTTGCAGCCGAAGTAGGCGACCGCGTTGCCCAGGTACACCGCGCGCTCGGCAGTGCCGGCCCATAGGTGCAGCCCGATCTCGCAGACCTTGGCGATGCTGCCGGCGAGCGCGGCACCGACCAACGCGCCCACGCCCTGGCCTGAATCGCCCGCCCGTAGCACCGCGGCGGTGGCCACGCCTTCCGGGAACGGCAGCTTGCGCTCCAGGATCAGCGCGCGGCGCAGCGGCACCGAGAACAGCACGCCGAGCACGCCGCCCAAGCCCGCCAGCGCCATGATCCAGAAGAAGTCGAAGCGCTGCCACACGCCGAGCAGGTAGAGCGCTGGCACCGTGAACACCACGCCGGCCGCGACCGACGATCCGGCCGAGGCCGTGGTCTGCACGATGTTGTTCTCGAGGATGTTCGAGTTGGCGAACAACCGCAGCACCGCCATCGAGATTACCGCCGCCGGGATCGCCGACGACACCGTCATGCCGGCGAACAGCCCGAGGTAGGCGTTGGCGCCGGCGAGGATCGCGGCGAGCGCGATGCCGAGCAGCACAGCCTTGACGGTGATCTGCGGCAACGAGGCGCTGGCGTTCATTCAGTAGTCCTCAAGAGATGCGTTGGAGCATATCGCGGGCGGGGCGTGTGCCTGTGGCCGGTTTCGCATCGCCACTCCTTCCCCCGAGCTCGAAGACTCGCTCGAAGGGTCCCTTCCGTGGCGATGCGAAACCGGCTTAAAGGCACACGCAGGCACGCGGTGCTGCAACGACGCTCTCAGGACCAAAGATGAACGAGCGCTTCGAGCCGCGTCGGGTGGTGGTGGAATAAGGACAGGACGGGGACGCGGCACGCCGACGCGCAAGGAAGTGGGGCTCGTCACGAGCCGGGAGGGACCCTTCGAGCGCGCTTCGCGCTCGGGGGAAGGAGGCTCGTGACGAGCCCCTCTTCCCCGCGCACGCGGCCTACCAGCCGCAGCTCTGGCCCTTGTTCTTTTCCTTCAGCCACTTCGACAGCGGCTCGAAGTACTCGACCATCGCCGATGCATCCATCTGCGGCTTCCCGGTCAGCTTCTTCAGCGTGTCGGGCCAGGGCTGGCTCTGGCCGGCTGCCATCATCGCCTGGTAGCGGGCACCCGCTTCCTTGGAGTTGGCGAACGAGCAGGTGTAGAGCGCGCCCTTGTGGCCAGCGGTGTTGCACAGCGAACGGTAGAACTGGAACTGCAGGATGCGCGCGAGGAAGTAGCGTGTGTACGGCGTGTTGCCCGGCACGTGGTACTTGGCGCCCGGGTCGAAATCGAGCGCGGCGTCGCGCGCCACCGGCGGCATCACGCCCTGGTACTTGGTGCGCAGCGCCCACCACGCGGTGTTGTAGTCCGCAGGCTGGGTCTTGCCGGAGAACACATCCCAGCGCCAGCGATCGATCAGCAGGCCGAACGGCAGGAACGCGACCTTGTCGAGCGCCATCTTCATCTGCTCGTTGATCACCGCTTCCTTGGTCTTGGAGGTGGCGCCGACCAGACCCACGCTCTGCAGGTACTTCGGCGTCATCGCCAGCACGATGGTGTCGCCGATCGCCTCGTGGAAGCCGTCGTGCGCGCCGCCCTGGAACACGATCGGCTGCGGGTTGTAGGCCAAGTCGTAATAGAGATGACCGAGCTCGTGGTAGATCGTGCTCAGGTCCTCGTAGGTCGGCGCGATGCACATCTTGATGCGCACGTCGCCCTTCGTGTCGAAGTCCCAGGCGGACGCGTGGCAGACCACGTCACGGTCGCGCGGCCGCAGGAACTGCGAGTTCTTCCAGAACGAATCCGGCAGCTTCGGCATGCCGAGCGAGACGTAGAACGACTCGGCCGAACGCACCATCTCCTCGGCGATCAGACGATCGGCGCGGCGAGTGGCTTCGGCGAAGTCGCCGTGCGAGGCGACCGGCTTCAACTTGGCGAACTCAGCCTTCTCGTAGGCCTGGAACTTTGCTTCGAGCACACCGTCCACGTCGAGCTTGCCCGCGGCCTTCGGATACGGCGCGACCAGGTCGTAGACGTTGCCCCACTCCTGCGCCCACATGTTGCCAAGCAGCTGCGCCGGGATCGGCTGGTCGAGCTTGACCTCGTCGCCGTACTGCTTGTGCAACTCACCGCGCACGTAGCAGTGCAGCTGGTCATACAGCGGCTTTACCTGACCCCACAGCCGGTCGGTCTCCTTCTGGAACGCGTCCGGATCCATGTCGTAGGCCGAGCGCCACATCGTGCCGAGGTCCGGATAACCAAGCTCCTTCGAGCCCTCGGAGGTGAGCTCGACGAAGCGCTGGTAGTCCTTGCGCATCGGCCGCGAGATGGTGTGCCAGCCGGCCCAGGCCTCGGTCAGTTCGGCGTAGGTATGGTCGGCGGGCTTGGCCAGCACCTTCGACAGTTGATCGAGGTTGCGGCAGCTGCTCGGGTCGTTCGGGTCCTTGCAGAACTTGCCCGCGCCGTAGGTGCCCTCGAGCCGCGTCGCGATCTCGGTGAGCTCCTTCAGCTTGACCGGATCCTTCGGCGCCGGCATCGAGGTGCCGAGCTTGAGCAGCTTGATGGCGCGCGCGGTCGCGGGCGAGAGGTCCTTCACGCCGTCGAAGCGCTTGGACTTCTCGACCGTTGCGCCGATCCAGGTCAGGTACTTCTCGTTCGAGCGCGAGGCCACGCCCTGCGAGTCACCGGTGATGTAGGTCACCGCGAGCCATTGCGCCTGGCTGCCTTCGATCAGCAGCTCCAGCAGTTCGGCGTTGACCTGCGCGATGAACGCGTCGGCGTCAGCGGCGGTCGCCGTCCCGGCGCCCCCTTGGGGGGGTGGCGCGGAACCGGCACTGGCCGTTGCAGCGAACAGCGCGACGGTGGCGAGGACGAGCGAGCGGAGCGTCAACATGGGGATCACCTGTTCGGGCTTGGTCACTTCACGCCGTGCATCAGCTTCTGGATCAGCGGCGCGATCAGGAACAGCAATGCGCCGGCGCCCATCAGCGACCAGAAGCCGAGGGTATAGCCGGACAGCGCCGAGGCGGTCGTCATGCCGACCTCGCCGGAGACGTGACTGGCGAAGATGCCCGACAGGTTGTTGCCGATTCCGGTCGAGAGGAACCAGCCGCCCATGCCGAGGCCGACCAGCCGCACCGGAGCGAGCTTGGTCACCATCGACAGGCCGATCGGTGACAGGCACAGCTCGCCGACCGACTGGATGAAGTAGACGGCGAACAGGGTCCAGAACGGGATCATGCCGACATCGTCCACCAGGCTCGACAACGCGAACATCAGCAGCAGGAACGCGAAACCGTTGAGCAGCAGGCCGAGGCCGAACTTGCGCGGGATCGAGGGGTTGGCGTTGCGCCGCGCCATCCAGACCCAGACCCAGGCGATCACCGGCGCCATCGTGATGACCACGATCGGGTTCACGCTCTGGAACCAGGCGGTCGAGAAGATGAAGCTGCCGAGGTCGCGGTCGACGATCTGGTCGGCGAGGAAGGTGAACGAGCTGCCGGCCTGCTCGAAGAACATCCAGAACATGATGTTGAAGAAGAAGATGATCAGCATCGCGATGGTCTTGTCGCGGGCCACCGCGCCTTCGCGGATGCCTTCGAGCATCAGCATCACGGCCAGGCCGATGAACATCGCCGACAGGATGTACTGCAGCGTCGCGGCGCCCAGCGCCAGCAGCGCGTACACGATCGGGATGCAGACCAGCGCGCCGATCGCGACGTAGGCGACGCGTTCGCGCCCGGGCGCCTCGACCGGCGGCGCGCCGATGCCCTTGAGCTGGGCACGGCCGAAGTAGAACCAGACCATGCTGATCAGCATGCCGATGCCAGAAGCGTAGAACACGTAGGCGTACTCGGGCGCCGCATCGGTGCCGAACAACGAGCTCGCCAGCCAGCCGGTCAGGATCGGCGCGATGAACGCGCCCATGTTGATGCCCATGTAGAAGATGGTGAAGCCCGAATCGCGGCGCTCGTCGCCGACCGAGTAGAGCTTGCCGACCATGGTCGAGATGTTCGGCTTGAACAGACCGTTGCCGACGATGATCGTGGCGAGACCGACCTTGAAGATGTTCGGGTCCGGGTAGGCGATCATGAACAGGCCGGCAGCCATGAACACCGCGCCGACCAGGATCGAGCGTTGGTAGCCGATGATTTTGTCGGCGATGTAGCCGCCGAAGATCGCGCCGGCGTAGACCAGCGCCAGATAGGAACCGTAGGTGAGGTTGGCGTCGGACTGGCCGGCGGCATCGCCGCCGTGGAACTGCGCCACGATGTACAGCACCAGCGCCCAGCGGATTCCGTAGAACGCGAAGCGTTCCCAGAACTCCGACATGAACAGCATCCAGAGCGGGCTCGGATGGCCGAGGATCTGCTTGAACTCCGGGATGGGAGAGCCCTTGTCGGGCGTGGCCACGGCTCCGCTCATGCGGTCTCTCCTAATTAGGTGAGTGGGAAAGCCCGCATGGTTTACCGGCTGGGCGGGGCTAGGTCAACCCGTCCCGATACGCTCTTGTGCTTCGCGCTCGCGCGCGCCGGGCACCAGCAGCCGCGCGAACACGATGCCGGCCTCATAGAGGAGGTACATCGGCAACGCGAGCAGGGTCTGCGACACCACATCGGGCGGCGTGAGGATCGCGCCGACGATGAAGCAGCCGACCAGCACGTAGGGCCGCACGCGACCCAGGCCCGCCGGCGTCGTGATGCCCGCCCACACCAGCAGC
>JANNEA010000053.1:0-16329 GCA_031388175.1 Gammaproteobacteria bacterium | reverse complement strand
ATGCGGCGCAGCACCAGCTGGGGCCCGTCGTCTTGAGGTTCGTCGAGATCGCGCTCGCGCAGCCAGGCGGCGACCGCTGGCAGGGCGGCGAGGTCGAACTCCGCTTCGAGTTCGGCGCGCTCGGCACCGGGTCGGACCACGCCGCTCTCGGCGCGGTCGCCGAGCAGCAGGCCGAGTGCGTCGACGACGATGGATTTTCCGGCACCGGTCTCGCCGGTGACCACGGTCAGTCCGGCGCTGAGCGAGAGCTCGAGCGTGTCGATGATCGCGTAACCGCGGATCTTGAGGTTGGTGAGCATGGCCGAGTCCCTCCGGCGTCAGCGTTCGGGTGCGCCACCGCGCCCCCAGTGCAGCTTGTCCCGCAGCACTTCGAAGTAATCGTGCCCCGGGGGGTGCAGCAGCGTCAACCGTTGGTCTGCGCGCCACATCGCGACGCTATCGCCGGGCACGATCTCGATGCCGATCTGGCCGTCGAGCGTGAGCTGGGCATTGCCGGCGAAGCCAGGCGCGAGGCTGACCACAATCTTCGAGCCGCCGTCCACGACGATGGGGCGGTCGGAAAGGGTGTGCGGACAGATCGGCACGATCGCGAGTGCGTCGACCTTGGGATGGATGATCGGGCCGCCGCAGGACAGTGCGTAGGCGGTCGAGCCGGTCGGGGTCGCGACCACGATACCGTCGGCGCGGTGGGTGCAGACGAAGCGGCCGTCTACTCGGGTCGTGAGCTCGATCATCCGTCCAGCCGCGCGCTTCTGCACCACGGCGTCGTTGAGCGCGAGGCCCGCGGCGATGCGATCGCCGTCGGCCCGGCTGAGTTCGGCGGCGATCAGTGTGCGCAGTTCGGCGCGGCCGCGACCTTCCAGCAGGGCGGCGAGTCCCGCATCGAGCGCGTCCGGCGTGACATCGGTGAGGAAGCCGAGGCGGCCGGCGTTGAGTCCGGCGATTGGCAGGCCGCGCACCGCGGCGGCCCGTGCCGCAGCCAACAGCGTGCCATCGCCACCGACCACGAACAGCAGGTCGCAGCGTTCGGCGAGCGCATCCAGCGCGAAGGCGGGGTAGGTAAGACCGCAGTCGGCGGCGGTGTTCGCTTCGAGTGCAACCGTGGCGCCGCGTCCGTTCAGCGCAGCCGCCACCCGCGCCAGCACCTCGCGTGCCCGCGGGTCGCCGGTCTTGGCGAGGAGTCCGATGCGCGACAGCGCGGTCATAGGCGGGCGATGCTAGCAGAGCCTCGCCACGCGTCCTTGACGGGATTTTCCGGCACTTGCTAAGGTCCGCTTGGCACTTGCGTTTCCCGAGTGCCAGCCTTCATCGAGGCGAACGCGAACATGGTCCCGCCCGCAGCCGAACCGGCGCTCAACGAGCGCGCCCAGCACCTGCTCAAGGTGCTGGTGCAACGCTATATCCGCGATGGCGAGCCGGTCGGATCGCGAACCCTGGCACGGGACTCGGGGCTCGACTTGTCACCTGCCTCGATCCGCAACGTGCTCGCCGACCTCGAGTCGCTCGGCCTGATCGCTGCGCCGCACACCTCGGCCGGCCGCGTGCCGACGCCGAAGGGTTATCGCTTCTTCGTCGACACGCTGCTCACCATCCGGCCGCCGGAGCGCGACGCGGTGCGGCGGGTGGAGGCGGGGCTGCGCGATGACGGCACGCCGACGCTCGCGCTCGCCGGCGTCGCGTCACTGCTGCTGTCGGAGCTGACCCAGCTCGCCGGCGTGGTCACGGTGCCGAAGCGCGAGCACGCCGCCTGGCGCCAGATCGAGCTGCTGCCGCTCGGCGGTCCACGGGTGCTCGCGATCCTGGTGTTCCAGGACGGTGAGGTCCAGAACAAGGTGTTCGAGCTCGAACGCCCGCTGCCCGCCGAGGCGCTGGCACGCATCGCCGCCCAGCTCAACGAGACCTTCGCCGGCCGCGACCTGCACGAGATCCGCGGCAAGCTGCTGGCCGAGATGCAGCAGGCACGCGCGACCATGAACGAGCAGATGCTCGCGGCGATCGGCATGGCCGAGCGCATGTTCGTCGGCGCACCAGGCGAGCAGGTGTTGCTTGCCGGTGAGAAGCACTTGCTCGACTTCAGCGCGCTCGGCAGCATCGACAAGATGCGCCGGCTGTTCGAGGCCTTCGAGCAGAAGCGTGAGATCCTCGGCGTGCTCGACCGCTGCGTCGCGGCCGAGGGGGTCCAGATCTTCATCGGCGAGGAATCCGGCTACCGCGCGCTCGACGAGTGCAGCATGGTCACCGCGCCTTATCATGCCGATGGCCGTGTGGTCGGCGTGCTCGGCGTCATCGGTCCGACCCGCATGGCCTACGATCGCGTGGTGCCGATCGTGGACCTCACCGCCCGGCTCATGACTGCGACCTTGAATTCGCGCCGCTGAACCCCACCCAACGGACCCTATGAAAGAGATCGTTGAGACCTCGCCGGCGCCCGCCGCGGAGGAAACCGACGCCAAGCTGGCCGCGCTCGAGACCGAGTTGGAGGCCGCGCTGGCGCGCACCGAGCAGCAGCGCGACGCGCACCTGCGCCTCGCCGCGGAGCTCGACAACCTGCGCCGCCGCACCCAGCGCGAGATCGAGGGCGAACGCCGCGCGGCGCTCGAGCGTTGCGTGCTCGAGTTCCTGCCGGTCAAGGACGGGCTGGACCTCGGTTTGGCCGCGGCCGACAGCGCCGGCATGCGGGCCACCCAGCGGCTGTTCGCCAGTGCGTTGGAGCGATTGGGTGTAGAAGAACTCGACCCGGTCGGCCAGCCGTTCGACCCTGACCTCCACGAGGCCGTCGCGGTCCAGCCGGCCCCCGACCAGCCTGATGGCACTGTCCTGACGGTGGTCCAACGCGGCTATCGGATCGCCGGCAGGTTGATGCGGCCGGCCCGGGTGGTGGTGAGCAGCCGGCCCGGCGCGGATCACGCCCCCATCGAGCCCCCGCAGCAGGGGCCCCTCTTCGAATAGTAGGTTCAATTGAAATCGCGCGGCCGACCCCCATCTGGGGTGTCAGGCACGTACTACTTAACAGCCTCCGGAGCACCGTCATGGCCAAGATCATCGGCATCGACCTCGGCACCACCAATTCCTGCGTCGCGATCATGGAGGGCGGGGTCCCGAAGGTCATCGAGAACAGCGAAGGCGACCGCACCACGCCGTCGATCGTCGCGTTCACCAAGGACGACGAGGTCAAGGTGGGCCAGCCGGCCAAGCGCCAGGCGGTGACCAACCCAGCCAACACGCTCTATGCCGTCAAGCGCCTGATCGGCCGCAAGTTCGCCGACGACGTGGTGAAGAAGGACATCGGCATGGTGCCCTACAAGATCGTGGCGGCCGACAACGGTGATGCCTGGGTCGAGGCCCAGGGCAAGCGCATGGCACCGCCCGAGATCTCGGCGCGCGTGTTGATGAAGATGAAGAAGACCGCCGAGGACTACCTCGGTCACGCGGTCACCGAGGCGGTGATCACGGTGCCGGCCTACTTCAACGACAGCCAGCGCCAGGCGACCAAGGACGCCGGCCGCATCGCCGGTCTCGAGGTCAAGCGCATCATCAACGAGCCGACCGCAGCGGCGCTCGCCTACGGCCTCGACAAGCAACCGAAGGACTCGAAGATCGCGGTGTACGACCTCGGTGGCGGCACCTTCGACATCTCGATTATCGAGATCGCGGCGGTCGACGGCGAACAACAGTTCGAAGTGTTGTCGACCAACGGCGACACCTTCCTCGGCGGCGAGGACTTCGACATGCGCGTCATCGACTGGCTCGCGTCCGAGTTCAAGAAGGAGCAGGGCATCGATCTGATGCGCGACCCGCTCGCGGTGCAGCGCCTCAAGGAAGCCGCCGAGAAGGCCAAGATCGAGCTGAGTTCCAGCAGCCAGACCGAGATCAACTTGCCCTACGTCACGGCCGACGCCTCGGGACCCAAGCACCTCGCGGTCAAGCTGACCCGCGCCAAGCTCGAGAGTCTGGTCGAGGACCTGATCAAGCGCACCATCGAGCCCTGCCGCACTGCGCTCAAGGATGCCGGTCTCGACCCGAGCCAGATCGCCGACGTGATCCTGGTCGGTGGCCAGACCCGCATGCCGAAGGTGCAGGACGCGGTGCGCGAGATCTTCGGCCGTGAACCGCGCAAGGACGTGAACCCTGATGAAGCGGTCGCGATCGGCGCAGCGGTGCAGGGCGCGGTCCTGTCCGGCGACGTCAAGGACGTGCTGCTGCTCGATGTCACCCCCTTGAGCCTCGGCATCGAGACGCTCGGCGGCGTGATGACCAAGATCATCGAGAAGAACACCACCATCCCGACCAAGGCCCAGCAGACTTTCTCCACCGCCGAGAACAACCAGCCCGCGGTCACCGTGCACGTGTTGCAGGGCGAGCGCGAGCAGGCGCTGCACAACAAGTCGCTGGCGCGCTTCGACCTGACCGGCCTGCCGCCGGCGCCGCGCGGCGTGCCGCAGGTCGAGGTCGCCTTCGACATCGATGCCAACGGCATCTTGCATGTCTCGGCCAAGGACAAGGCGACCGGCAAGGAGCAGCGCATCGAGATCAAGGCCTCGTCCGGCCTGACCGACGCCGAGATCCAGCAGATGGTCAGGGACGCCGAGGCCCACCGCGACGAGGACCAGCGCTTCCACGAGCTCGTCACCGCGCGCAACGCGGCCGACAACCTGGCGTTCCAGGTCGAGAAGTCGTTGACTGAGATCGGCGACAAGATCGAAGCCGACGAGAAGACCAAGATCGAGGCGGCGCTGGTCGCGCTGCGCGAGACGCTGAAGGGCGACGACAAGGCCGCGATCGAGGCCTCGATGCAGGCACTGGCCCAGGCGTCGCACAAGCTCGCCGAGCGGCTCTATTCCCAGGGAACCGCGCAAGGCGCGGCGCCCGAAGGGGCGACGGGTGCCGACGGTGCCGCGCCGGGCGACGTGGTCGACGCTGAGTTCACCGAGGTCCTCGATAAAAAGAGCGACGACAACAAGCAGTAAGCCGCTTGCCGATGGCGAAGCGTGACTACTACGAGGTGCTCGGAGTCGAGAAGGGCGCGTCCGAGGACGCGCTCAAGCAGGCCTATCGTCGCCTGGCGATGAAGCACCACCCCGATCGCAACCCCGACGACAAGGGTGCGGAGGGACGCTTCAAGGAGTTGAAGGAGGCCTACGAGGTCCTGAGCGACACGCAGAAGCGCGCCGCCTACGACCGCTTCGGCCATGCCGGCGTCGATCCGAGCATGCATCCGGGCCGCCGGGCTGGCGGCGCCGACTTCGATCCGCAGGACGTGTTCGGCGACCTGTTCGGCAATGCCTTCGGCGACATCTTCGGCGGTGGTCGCCAGCGGCGCAGCAATGTGTTCCGCGGCGCCGACCTGCGCTACGGCCTGGCGCTCGACCTCGAGCAGGCCGTGCACGGCGCGACCGTCGAGATCGTGGTGCCCACGCTCAAGGCCTGCGAGACCTGCAGTGGTACTGGCAGCGCGAAGGGCTCCAAGCCCGAGACTTGCTCCACTTGTGCTGGCAACGGCGTGGTCCGCATGCAGCAGGGCTTCTTCTCGATCCAGCAGACCTGCCCGCGCTGCCGCGGCAGCGGCAAGCTGGTCAAGGATCCGTGTCGTGACTGTCGCGGCCGTGGCCGGATCGAGGACGAGAAGCGTCTGTCGGTGAAGGTCCCGGGCGGCGTCGACGAAGGCGACCGCATCCGCCTGGCTGGCGAGGGTCAGGCCGGTGAGAACGGTGGCCCGAGCGGCGACCTCTACGTCGAGGTCACGGTGCGGCCACACAAGATCTTCACCCGCGAGGGCGCCGACCTCGGTTGCGAGGTGCCGATTTCCTTCGCCCGTGCCGCGCTCGGCGGCGAGGTCGAGGTGCCGACGCTCGACGGCCGCGCGACGATCAAGGTCCCGGGCGGGACCCAGAGCGGGCGGGTGTTCCGCCTGCGTGGCAAGGGCGTCAAGCCGGTGCGCGGCGGCCCGACCGGCGACCTGCATTGCCGCGTGGCGGTCGAGACCCCAGTGGACCTGACCCGCGAGCAGAAGGACCTGCTCGAGAAGCTCGAAGAGTCGCTGCACGCCAAGGGGGGGCGCCACACGCCAAAAGAGGCGTCGTGGTTCGAAGGGCTCAAGCAGTTCCTCGACGACCTCTGATATCTTCGCCCGCCCATGCCTGAACCGATTCGCACCCCCACCCGCATCACGATCGTCGGCGCCGCCGGCCGCATGGGCCAAGCCCTGCTGACCGCGAGCCGTGAACCCCACTCGCCCTGCCGCGTGGTCGCGGCGCTCGTGATCCCGGACTCGCCGGCGATCGGCACCGAGACCGGCGTGCCGGGCCTCAAGTTCAGCACCGAACTCGCCGCCGGTCTTGCGGCCTGCGACGTCGTGGTCGAGTTCACGATCTCGAACTCCACCGCACTGCTGGCTGCACGCTGTGCAGCAGCTGGCAAGCCGCTGTTGTCGGGCACCACCGGCCTCGAGCCCGCGGCGACGGCAGCGCTCGATGCGGCCGCGGGACGGATCGCGGTGCTGCACTCGCCGAACATGTCGCTCGGGGTCGCGGTGCTCGCCGCCCTGGTCGAGCGCGCGGCCCGGGCCTTGCCCGAGTTCGCGGTCTCGCTCGACGAAGTCCACCACGCGCATAAGAAGGACACCCCATCGGGCACAGCCCTGCGGCTGGCCGAGGCCGTGGTGAAAGGGCGGGGCGGTTCGCTGCCCGCGATCCGTTCGCAGCGGCGCGGCGAGGTGGTCGGCGAGCACAGCGCGGTCTTCGCCGGCCCCGGCGAGCGGCTCGAGCTCGCGCACAAGGCCGCGGATCGACGGGTGTTCGCGGTCGGGGCATTGCGCGCCGCGGCCTGGCTGGCGGACCGCCCGGCAGGCCGTTATCGCTTGGCCGACATGCTCGGCATCCGATAGACTCCACGGCGCGGAAACGGCCGAGTACGGGAAGGACCTTGGCGGGTCCTTCCCGTTCGCACATCTGAACCACTGAAACAGGCCCACGGAGGTCATCGGTTTGCGCGCGCCCGCGATACTCGCTCTCGCCGACGGCACCATCCTGCGCGGCACTTCCATCGGCGCGAACGGTCATTCCGTCGGCGAGGTCGTGTTCAACACGGCGATGACCGGCTACCAGGAGATCCTCACCGATCCTTCCTACAGCCGGCAGATCGTCACGCTCACCTATCCGCACATCGGCAACACCGGCACCACGCCAGAGGACGACGAGTCCGCCGGCGTCGCTGCGGCCGGCCTGGTGATCCGCGACCTGCCGCTGCTCGCGTCAAGCTGGCGCAACCGCCAGCCGCTCGATGCCTGGCTCGCGGAGCGCAAGATCGTCGCGATCGCCGACGTCGACACGCGCAAGCTCACGCGCCTGCTGCGGGAGAAGGGCGCGCAGGACGGCTGTCTGATGGCCGGCGACGTTGATGAGACGAAGGCGGTCGCGGCGGCGAAGGCCTTCCCGGGGCTCAAGGGCATGGACCTCGCCAAGGTGGTGTCGGCCAAGCAGAGCTACGAGTGGACCGAGGGCAGTTGGTCGCTCGAGGCGGGCTTCCGCAGCGCGGCGAGCAAGCCGCCCGCTTTGAAACAACTTCACGTCGTCGCCTACGACTACGGCGTCAAGCGCAACATCCTGCGCATCCTCGTCGACCACGGCTGCCGCGTGACGGTGGTGCCGGCCGAGACACCGGCCGCTGCGGTGTTCGCGCTGAAGCCCGATGGCGTGTTCCTCTCCAACGGCCCCGGCGATCCGGAGCCCTGCGACTACGCGATCGCCGCGATCCGCGAGTTCCTCGCCAAGCGCTTGCCGGTATTCGGCATCTGCCTCGGCCACCAGCTGCTCGGCCTCGCGGTCGGCGCGCGCACCATGAAGATGAAGTTCGGCCATCACGGCGCGAACCATCCGGTGATCGACATCAAGTCAGGCCGGGTGATGATCTCGTCGCAGAACCATGGCTTCGCGGTCGATGAGACCACGCTGCCCAAGACCGCGCGCCCCACGCACCGCTCGCTGTTCGACGGATCGCTGCAGGGCCTCGAGCTCACCGATCGGCCCGCGTTCTCGTTCCAGGGCCATCCCGAGGCGAGTCCCGGTCCGCATGACGTTGCGGGCCTGTTCGACCGCTTCATCACCGACATGGCGCGGGCCGAGGGCGGAGGTCGCTGATGCCGAAGCGCACCGACCTCGAGAGCATCCTGATCATCGGCGCCGGCCCGATCGTCATCGGCCAGGCCTGTGAGTTCGACTACTCCGGCGCGCAGGCCTGCAAGGCGCTGCGCCAGGAGGGCTACCGCGTCATCCTGGTGAACTCGAACCCGGCCACGATCATGACCGACCCGGAGATGGCCGATGCCATCTACATCGAGCCGATCACCTGGCGCACGGTCGAGCGGATCATCGCCAAGGAGAGGCCCAGTGCGGTGCTGCCGACGATGGGCGGCCAGACCGCGCTCAACTGCGCGCTCGACCTGGTGCGCGAGGGCGTGCTCGAGAAATACGGCGTCGAGTTGATCGGCGCCTCGCGCGAGGCGATCGACACCGCCGAGGACCGCGACCTGTTCCGCAAGGCGATGGCCGAGATCGGCCTCGCCACGCCGAAGGCCGGCCTCGCGCACAACATGGAGGAGGCGCTTGCGGTGCAGGCCGAGGTCGGCTTCCCGACCGTCATCCGGCCGTCGTTCACCATGGGCGGCTCCGGCGGCGGCATCGCCTACAACCGTGACGAGTTCGTCGAGATCGTCGAGCGTGGCCTCGACCTGTCGCCGACCAACGAGTGCCTGATCGAGGAATCGGTGCTCGGCTGGAAGGAGTACGAGATGGAGGTGGTCCGCGACAAGGCGGACAACTGCATCATCGTCTGCTCGATCGAGAACCTCGATCCGATGGGCGTGCACACCGGCGACTCGATCACAGTGGCGCCGGCGCAGACGCTGACCGACAAGGAATATCAGATCATGCGCGACGCCTCGATCGCCGTGCTGCGGCGCATCGGCGTCGAGACCGGCGGCTCGAACGTGCAGTTCGCGGTGAATCCGTTGGATGGAAAGCTGATCGTGATCGAGATGAACCCGCGCGTGTCGCGCTCCTCGGCGCTGGCCTCGAAGGCCACCGGCTTTCCGATCGCCAAGGTCGCGGCCAAGCTCGCGGTCGGCTACACGCTCGACGAGCTCAAGAACGACATCACCGGTGGCGTGACCCCGGCCTCGTTCGAACCGACCATCGACTACGTGGTGACCAAGGTCCCGCGCTTCACCTTCGAGAAGTTCCCGCAGGCCAACGACCGTCTGACCACGCAGATGAAGTCGGTTGGCGAGGCGATGGCGATTGGTCGCACCTTCCAGGAGTCGCTGCAGAAGGCGCTGCGCAGTCTCGAGATCGGCACCTACGGCCTCGACCCGAAGCTCGATGATTTCGGCACCGAGGCGATGGACCAGCTGCGCCACGAGCTGCGCGCCGCCGGCCCGCATCGGTTGTGGTTCGTGGCCGATGCGTTCCGCGCGGGTCTCGACCTCGACGAGGTCCACGAGCTGTCGAAGATCGACCCGTGGTTCCTGGCGCAGATCGAGGACCTGGTGCGCGAGGAAGCCGTGGTGCGCGCACAGGGCCTGAAGGCGCTCGATGGCGCGCGCATCCGTGCGCTGAAGCGCAAGGGTTTTGCCGACCGGCGCCTCGCCGACCTGCTCGGCATCCCGGAGAAGGAACTGCGCGCCAAGCGCCATGCCGCGGGCGTGCGTCCGGTGTACAAGCGCGTGGATTCGGTCGCGGCCGAGTTCGCCGCCAAGACCGCCTATATGTATTCAACTTATGAAGAGGAGTGCGAGGCAGCCCCGACCACTCGACGCAAGATCGTCGTGCTCGGCGGCGGACCGAACCGCATCGGCCAGGGCATCGAGTTCGACTACTGCTGCGTGCACGCGGCGTTGGCGCTGCGCGACGACGGCTTCGAGACCATCATGGTCAACTGCAACCCGGAGACTGTGTCGACCGACTATGACACCTCCGACCGCCTGTACTTCGAACCGCTGACGCTCGAGGACGTGCTCGAGATCGTGCATCGCGAAAAGCCGGACGGGCTGATCGTGCAGTTCGGCGGCCAGACGCCGCTGAAGCTGTCGCGCGCGCTCGAGGCCGCCGGGGCGCCAATCATCGGCACCACGCCGGATGCCATCGACGTGGCCGAGGACCGCGAGCGCTTCCAGCGACTGGTGGCGGAGCTCGGGCTCAGGCAGCCGCCCAACGCCACCGCGCGCTCGGCCGAGGAGGCGCTGGCCAAGGCCCAGACGCTTGGCTACCCCCTGGTGGTGCGCCCGAGCTACGTGCTCGGCGGTCGCGCGATGGAGGTCGTGTTCAACGACGACGACCTCAAGGTCTACATCCGTGATGCGGTGAAGGTCTCCGACCGCTCGCCGGTGCTGCTCGACCGCTTCCTCGACCACGCGATCGAGGTCGACGTCGACTGCATCGCCGATAGCCAGGGGGCTGTGCTGATCGGTGGGATCATGGAGCACGTCGAACAGGCCGGCATCCACTCTGGCGACTCCTCGTGCTCGCTGCCGCCGGTGTCGTTGTCGAAGGCGTTGCAGGACCGGATGCGCGAGCAGGTCACGGCGATGGCGCGTGCGCTCAAGGTCATCGGCCTCATGAATACCCAGTTCGCGATCGTCGGCGACGACGTCTACGTGCTCGAGGTCAACCCGCGCGCCTCGCGCACCGTGCCGTTCGTGTCCAAGGCCACCGGTGTGCAGCTGGCGAAGGTCGCGGCACGCTGCATGGTCGGCAAGTCGCTGGCCGAGCAGGGCGCGACCCGCGAGGTGGTACCGCCGTACTTCTCGGTCAAGGACCCGGTGTTCCCGTTCCTCAAGTTCCCCGGCGTCGACCCGATCCTCGGCCCAGAGATGAAATCCACCGGTGAGACGATGGGCGTCGGCCGTTCCTTCGGCGAGGCCTACGCCAAGGCCCAGCTCGCCGGCGGCACCCGCCTGCCGACTGGCGGCCGCGCGCTGCTGTCGGTGCGCGACCAGGACAAGCCCGGCGCAGTCGAGCTTGGTCGCTTGCTGGTCGCGCGCGGGTTCGAGGTCATGGCCACCGGCGGCACCGCCGATGCGCTGACCGCTGCCGGCGTGGTCTGCACCCGCATCAACAAGGTCCGCGAGGGCCGACCGCACGTGGTCGACGTGATCAAGAACGACGAAGTCTCGCTGATTGTCAACACCACCGAGGGCAAGCAGGCCGTGCGCGAATCCCATTCGATCCGGCGCGAGGCGCTGCAGCACAAGGTCACCTACTTCACGACCATCGCTGGCGCCAAGGCCACCTGCATGGCGATGGACCACGTCGATGACGCCGATGTCCACGACCTCCACGAGTTGCATGCCGAGGTGCGGCGGTGAACAAGGTTCCGCTCACGAACCGCGGCGCCGAGCGCCTGCGCGAGGAGCTCAAGCGCCTGAAGCAGGTCGAGCGGCCGAGGATAATCGCCTCGATCGCAGAGGCGCGCGCCCACGGCGACCTCAAGGAGAACGCCGAATACCACGCTGCGCGCGAACAGCAGAGCTTCGTCGAGGGCCGAATCAAGGACATCGACGGCAAGCTCAGCAACGCCGAGATCATCGATGTCACCAAGCTTGGTGCTGCTGCCGGCGGCAAGGTCGTGTTCGGCGCGACGGTCGTGGTCGAGGAGCTCCTGGACCGGAAGGCGACCAAGGGCAAGGCGGCGGTGACCACGACCTGGCAGATCGTCGGTGAGGACGAGGCCGACATCAGGCAGGGCAGGATCTCGGTCAATTCGCCGATCGCGCGCGCTCTGATCGGCAAGTCCGAGGGCGACGACGTCAGCGTCCAGACCCCGAGCGGGTCCAGGAAGTACGAGATCGTCGAGGTGAGATACGAGTAGCGTGGGCGCCGCGCTCTGCCATGTCCCGGTCTCCCTAAGACGCGGACGCGATATCGGTCGACCGGGACATGGCAGATCACGTCGCCCACGACGCTCGTCTCAGGGAAGGATGATCCGGTCTTCCTTCTTGTCGGGGTTTGGACGGAATAGCGTCGCCACATGGCCGATGCGTTGCACGAGTGCGGCGCCCAAGGTCACGCAGGCGGTGGCGATCGCGGCATCGCGCGCCTTGCGGTCGTCCATCACCACACGGATCTTGACCAGTTCGTGGTGGCCGAGCGCGAGCTCGACCTCGCGCAGCACGGCGTCGGTCAGGCCGGCGTTGCCGGTCTGCACGATCACGCGGCGCGGGTGGGCGAGTCGGCGCAGGTGCTTCTTCTGCGGCTCGGTCAATGCGGGTGTGGCCATGGGCGCAAGGATACCGCGGTGAAGAAGCGTTCGAGCAGCAGCAAGCGCTGGCTCACCGAGCACTTCTCGGACGAGTTCGTGAAGCGCGCGCAGCAGCTGGGCCTCCGGTCGCGCGCGGCGTTCAAGCTTGAAGAGATCGACCAGCGCGACCGGTTGCTGCGGCCCGGCGCGGTGGTGGTCGACCTTGGCGCGGCCCCCGGTGGCTGGAGCCAGTACGCCGCCAAGCGCCTGGCGGGGAAGGGGCGGGTGATCGCGATCGACATCCTGCCGATGGCCCCCCTGCCCGGGGTCGAGTTCGTCCAGGCCGATTTCACCGCCGCCGACGCGCCAGCCCGCCTCCACCAGCTGCTGGCAGGGGCACCGGTGGACCTTGTTATCAGCGATATGTCCCCCAACATCAGTGGTGAGGCCGACGTGGATCAGGCCCGGGGCATCCACTTGTCCGAACTCGCGGTCGAGTTCGCCATGCAGGTGCTGCGGCCCGGCGGTTCGCTGCTGATGAAGGCGTTCCAGGGCGCAGGTTACGAGGGGCTGGTGAAGTTGCTGCGGTCGAGCTTCAACTCGGTCGTGGTGCGCAAACCCAAGGCCTCGCGCTCGCGCAGCGCCGAGGTCTACCTGCTCGCGCGCGACAGGATTGGTGTCTAATAACGTACGCAGCGGGCGAGCTGCAGCAGGGAAGGGAACGTGAACGACTTCAGCAAGCAACTCGTGATCTGGGTCCTGGTGTTCGCGGTGCTGCTGGCCGTGTTCAAGAGCTTCACGCCCAACGCCGAGGAACCGGCCAAGATCAGCTACTCCGAGTTCAACGCGGCCGTCCAGGATGGCAGCGTGCAGTCGGTCGTGTTCGATGACCAGCGCATCACCGGTGAGCTCGCCAGCGGCGGCAAGTTCGCCACGCTCAGCCCCGAGACCGACAACCGCGCGCTGATCGGCGACCTGCTCAAGCATGGCGTCAGCATCGAGGCACGCGAGCCGCCGACCCAGCCGCTGCTGCTGCAGATCTTCATCTCCTGGTTCCCGATGCTGCTGCTGATCGGCGTCTGGATCTTCTTCATGCGCCAGATGCAGGGCGGCGGCGGTGGCCGCGGCGCGATGTCCTTCGGCAAGAGCCGCGCTCGCATGCTGGGCGAGGACCAGGTCAAGGTGACCTTCGCCGACGTCGCCGGTTGCGAGGAGGCCAAGGAGGAGGTCTCGGAGCTCGTCGACTTCCTGCGCGACCCAGGCAAGTTCCAGAAGCTGGGCGGCCGCATCCCGCGCGGAGTGCTGATGGTGGGCGCGCCCGGCACCGGCAAGACCCTGCTGGCCCGCGCCATCGCCGGCGAAGCCAAGGTCCCGTTCTTCACCATCTCCGGCTCGGACTTCGTCGAGATGTTCGTTGGCGTCGGTGCCAGCCGCGTGCGCGACATGTTCGAGCAGGCCAAGAAGCACGCGCCCTGCATCATCTTCATCGACGAGATCGACGCGGTCGGCCGCCATCGTGGCGCCGGTCTCGGTGGCGGCCACGACGAGCGTGAGCAGACGCTCAACCAGTTGCTGGTCGAGATGGACGGCTTCGAGGGCAACGAGGGTGTGATCATCATCGCCGCCACCAACCGGCCCGATGTGCTCGACCCGGCCCTGCTGCGCCCAGGCCGCTTCGACCGCCAGGTGGTGGTGCCGCTGCCCGACGTGCGCGGTCGCGAGCAGATCCTCAAGGTCCACATGCGCAAGGTGCCGCTGGCCGCCGACGTCAAGCCGATGCTGATCGCGCGCGGCACGCCGGGCTTCTCCGGTGCCGACCTCGCCAACCTGGTCAACGAAGCGGCGCTGTTCGCCGCGCGTGCCAACAAGCGCAGCGTGATGATGGACGACTTCGAGCGCGCCAAGGACAAGATCATGATGGGCGCCGAGCGGCGCTCGATGGTGATGAGCGAAGAGGAGAAGCGCCTGACCGCGTTCCATGAGGCCGGCCACGCGATCGTCGGTCGGCTGGTGCCTGAGCACGATCCGGTCTACAAGGTCACGATCATCCCGCGCGGTCGCGCGCTTGGCATCACCTTCTTCCTGCCGGAGGAGGACCGCTACAGCACGAGCAAGCGCCGGCTCGAGAGCCGGCTGGCCTCGATGTTCGGCGGCCGTATCGCTGAGCAGCTGGTGTTCGGCGCCGACGCGGTCACCACCGGTGCGCAGAGCGACATCGAGCAGGCCACCAAGCTGGCCCGCAGCATGGTCACGCGCTGGGGTTTCTCCGACAAGCTCGGGCCACTGGCCTACGGTGAGGATCAGGACGAGGTCTTCCTCGGCCACTCAGTCACTCGTGCCAAGAACATCTCCGATGACACGCAGCGCGTGATCGACGAGGAAGTCCGCGGTCTCATCGACCGCAGCTACAGCACCGCGCGCGGCCTGCTCGAGGCCAACCTGCCGACCCTGAACGCGATGGCCGAGGCGCTGATGAAGTTCGAGACGCTGGAGGCGCCGCAGATCGACGACCTGATGGCGGGTCGGCCGGCGCGCCCGCCCGACGGTTGGGGCGACACCGACGGTCCGGCGGGCGATGCCAGCGGCGCTGCGCCCGGCGCCACGCCCGAGCCGAAGCCCGTCGGCTGACGCGTTCGCGTCGCGCCGGCCTGTCAATCCTGCGCGGCCACCGGCGATGATCCTGCGTTGCGGCAAGCACGTCCTCGACCTGCGCCAGCCGCGCATCGTCGGCGTGCTCAACGTCACACCTGATTCGTTCTCCGACGGTGGCCGCTACCTCGACGCGGCGGCGGCGCTGGCCCAGGCCCGACGGCTGGTGGCCGAGGGCGCCGACATGATCGAGGTCGGCGGCGAGTCGACGCGGCCGGGTGCGGCACCGGTGTCCGCCGAGGAAGAGTCAGCCCGCGTACTGCCGGTGCTGCGCCAACTTGCGCGCGAACTCGACGTTCCCATCGCGATCGATACCAGCCAAGCCGAGGTCATGCGTGCCGCGGTCGAAGCCGGCGCAACTCTGATCAATGATGTGAGAGCTCTGCAGCAAGAAGGCGCGCTGCGGGCAGCGGCAGAGCTCGGCGTGCCGGTCGGGTTGATGCACATGCAAGGCGAGCCGCGTACCATGCAGCACGCACCGCAGTACGAGGATGTGGTGGCCGAGGTCGCCGCATTCCTGGGCGAACGCCGCGCAGCAGCACTGGCGGCGGGTGTGGCGGCCGATTCGATCGTGCTCGACCCCGGGTTCGGGTTCGGCAAGACGCAGGCGCACAACCTGGCGCTGTTCGCGGCTTTGCCGCACTTCGCGGCGCTCGGTGCGCCGCTGCTGGTGGGGTTGTCGCGCAAGCGGATGATCGGCGAGCTCACCGGCCGCGAGCCGGCCGAGCGTGCGGTCGGCAGCGCGGTCGCGGCGGCGATGGCCGCGGCGCGTGGTGCGCGCCTGCTGCGGGTGCACGATGTCGCCGCCACGCGCGACGCTTTGACGGTGATGCGCGAACTGGGAGGTTAGAGATGGGGCGCAAGCACTTCGGCACGGATGGGATCCGCGGCAAGGTCGGCAAAGCGCCGATGTCGCCGGACTTCGTGCTCAACCTCGGTCGCGCGGCCGGCAAGGTGCTGGCGCGCGCTGGCGGTGGCCTGGTGCTCATCGGCAAGGACACGCGCATCTCCGGTTACATGTTCGAGTCGGCGCTCGAAGCCGGCTTTTCTGCCGCTGGCGTCTCGGTTCGGCTGCTCGGTCCGATGCCGACCCCGGGCATCGCCTACCTCACGCGCGCGTTCCGCGCTGACGCTGGCGTCGTCATCAGCGCTTCGCACAATGCTTTCTACGACAACGGCATCAAGTTCTTCGATGGCCAGGGCAAGAAGCTGCCTGACGCGACCGAGGCGGCGATCGAAGCCGAGCTCGAACAGCCGTTCAGCACGGTCGAATCCAGTGCGCTCGGCAACGCCAAGCGCATCGACGACGCGGCCGGGCGCTACGTCGAGTTCTGCAAATCCTCGGTGCCCTTCGGCCTCTCGCTGCGGGGCCTGCGCGTGGTGGTCGATTGCGCGCACGGCGCCGCCTACCAGGTCGCGCCGGCGGTGCTGACCGAGCTCGGCGCCACC